>NZ_JBEXIM010000005.1:0-327626 GCF_040608575.1 Micromonospora sp. NPDC005171
GGCTGGAGCCGCGTCGTGCCACTCGCCGAGAGGCGACCTGCACACCGACACCAGCGCCGCCCCCGGCCCACCGGCCGGGGGCGGCGCTGTCTGCACTCGTCCGTGTGGAACAGCGGCACAATGTGCGGGTGACTGACGCACAGCCGTGGTCCGAGCAGCCGGGCGTACTCGTACTGCCCAGTGGGGCGACGGTGCGCGGACGCCGCGTCGCTGACGCGACCTCGCCCGCCGACTTCGCCGTGCTGCTGGCCCCTGGTCCGGAGCCGGCCTGGCCGCACCGGCGGATCCGGTGGCCCGACTTCTGGGTGCCGCTCGACCGTGCCGACGCCCTCGACGCCCTGCGGGAGGCGCTGCGGCGCGCGCACGACGGGGAACGCGTCGAGGTGGCCTGTCGGGGTGGGGTGGGTCGCACCGGAACGGCCCTGGCCGCGCTGGCGATCCTCGACGGTCTGCCGGTCGAGCGGGCGGTGCCGTGGGTTCGGGCCGGCTATCACCCGAAGGCGGTGGAGACCCCCTGGCAGCGGCGCTGGCTGCGCCGCGTCACCTGACCGCCGCCGCCGCCGCTTGCGCCGGCCTGACCGCCGCCGCTGGCTCCGGCCAGGTCGCCGCCACTCGTGCCGGCCACCCGTGGCGCCCCGGGCCGTGCTCCGGCCGGCCTTGGGGCAGCGGTGTCAGCCCTGGCCGACCGTCGCCGGGCCGTTGACGTAGTCGCGGAGGTGGGTGGCGGTGAGGGTGTCGCCGGTGGCGACCAGTTCGGCCGGTGTGCCGGTGAAGACGATGCGGCCGCCGTCGTGGCCGGCGCCGGGGCCGAGGTCGATGAGCCAGTCGGCGTGTGCCATGACCGCCTGGTGGTGCTCGATGACGATCACCGTGTTTCCGGCGTCGACCATGCGGTCGAGCAGGGCCAGGAGTTGGTCCACGTCGGCCAGGTGCAGGCCGGTGGTCGGCTCGTCCAGGACGTACGTGGTGGTCTTCTCGGCCAGGTGGATGGCGAGCTTGAGGCGTTGCCGCTCGCCGCCCGACAGGGTGGTCAGTGGCTGGCCGAGGCTGAGGTAGCCCAGCCCGACGTCGACCAGCCGGCCGAGGATGAGGTGCGCCGACCCGCTGGGGAAGAATGCGTACGCCTCGGTGACGGACATGGCCAGCACCTCGCTGATGTTCTTGCCGCCCAGCGTGTACGTGAGCACCTCGTCGGTGAAGCGTCGCCCGTCGCACCGTTCGCAGACGCTCGCGACGCCGGCCATCATCGCCAGGTCGGTGTAGATGAGCCCGATCCCCTTGCAGGCCGGGCAGGCGCCCTCGGAGTTGGCGCTGAACAGCGCTGCCTTGACCCCGTTGGCCTTGGCGAAGGCGGTGCGGATCGGGTCGAGCAGCCCGCTGTAGGTGGCCGGGTTGCTGCGTCGTGAGCCACGGATCGGGGACTGGTCGACGATGACGACCCCGGACCGGCCGCGCAGCGAGCCGTGGATCAGCGAGCTCTTGCCGGAGCCGGCAACCCCGGTGACGACGGTGAGCACCCCGAGCGGGATGTCCACGTCCACCTCGCGCAGGTTGTGCAGGTCGGCTTGGCGGATGGCGAGCTGCCCGGTGGGTTGGCGTACCGCCTCGCGCACCGTCACCCGGTGGTCCAGGTGCCGGCCGGTGAGTGTGTCGGAGCGGCGCAGGCCGGGGATGTCGCCGGTGAAGCAGATCCGACCGCCGTCGGTGCCGGCGCCCGGCCCGAGGTCGACCACGTGGTCGGCGATGGCGATGGTCTCCGGTTTGTGTTCCACCACCAGCACGGTGTTGCCCTTGTCGCGCAGCCGCAGCAGCAGGTCGTTCATCCGGGCGATGTCGTGCGGGTGCAGGCCGACCGTCGGTTCGTCGAAGACGTACGTGACGTCGGAGAGGCTGGAGCCGAGGTGCCGGACCATCTTCACCCGTTGCGCCTCGCCGCCGGAGAGGGTCGCCGACTCACGGTCCAGGCTGAGGTAGCCCAGGCCGATCTCGACAAGGGAGTCCAGCAGGTCGCGAAGGTTGGCGACGAGCGGCGCGGCCCCCGGGTCGTCGATGCCCTGGACGAAGGTCGCCAGGTCGTTGATCTGCATTGCCGAGCAGTCGGCGATGGTGTGCCCGGCGATCCGCGACGAGAGGGCCGCCGCGTTGAGTCGGGTGCCGCCGCAGTCGCCGCAGCTGGTGAAGGTGACCGCCCGGTCGACGAAGGCGCGGATGTGCGGTTGCATCGACTCGCGGTCCTTGGCGAGAAGGAGCCGCTTGACCTTGACCGCGAGACCCTCGTACGTCCAGTTGTTGCTGCCCACCTTGATCTTCGTGGGCGGCTTGTGCAGGAAGTCCTCCCACTGTTGCGGGGTGAAGTCCTGGAGTTTGACGTCCGGGTCGAACAGGCCGGAGCCGACGATGGTCTGCCAGTACCAGGAGCCGACAGCGAAGTTGGGCACTGTGATCGCGCCGTCGTTGAGGGAGCGCTCGACGTCCACCAGCTCGTTGACGTCGAGGTCGGAGACCCGGCCCAGCCCTTCGCAGGTGGGGCACATGCCCTCGGGCAGGTTGAAGCTGAACGCCCCGGCGTCGCCGATGGACGGTTGGCCGAGTCGGCTGAAGAGGATCCGCAGCATGGCGTACGCGTCGGTGGCGGTGCCGACCGTGGAGCGGGAGTTGACGCCCATCCGTTCCTGGTCGACGACGATGGCCGCGCTGAGGTTGCGCAGCGAGTCGACGTCCGGCCGGTTGAGGTTCGGCATGAACGACTGGAGGAACGCGCTGTAGGTCTCGTTGATCATGCGCTGGGACTCGGCGGCGATGGTGCCGAAGACCAGCGACGACTTGCCTGACCCGGAGACACCGGTGAAGACGGTCAACCGGCGTTTGGGGATGTCGACCGAGACGTTGGCGAGATTGTTCTCCCGCGCTCCGCGTACCTCGATCATGTCGTGGCTGTCGGCGGCGGACCATGCTGGCTGCGACATGCGAACCCTTCACGGAATCGTGGCGGGACTGCGCCCGCCGAGCACTGGCAGGTTCCATTGTCTCATTCATCCCCATGTAGAGACTTTGGCCGAGATCCGAGCGCTGGTTTCAGCAGCAGGTCCAGGAAAGTCTCAAATCACGTCGTAAGCGGTACGGTGACTCGCGTGAACGTCGCCTCGAAGGATCGGCTGCGCGCCGTGGACCTGGCGGCCACCGTCGGGATCTCGGTGCAGCAGGTGCGCAACTACGTCGAGTTGGGCGTGCTGCCGCCGGTGCGCCGCACCGCGAGCGGCTACCGGATCTTCACCACCGAGCACGCCCGGGCGCTGACCGTGGCGCGGCGGTTGGCCGAGGGGCACGGCTGGAGCCGTACCCGGGAGATCATGGCGGCCGTGCACCAGGGTGACCTGCCGGCGGCCCTGGCGGCGCTCGACGGCGGCCATGCCGAGCTGGACCGGGAACGCGCCGAGATCCGCCGGGTGCTCGGCGCCTTCGAGACCGTGCTGGCCAGCCCACCGGCGGCCCGGCCCGCACCACGCCGCGGCGCCCGCATCGGTGAGGTCGCCGCCCTGGTCGGGGTCCGGACCTCGCAGCTGCGGCTGTGGGAGGAGCGTGAGCTGCTGCGGCCGGGCCGCACCCCGGGCACCAACTACCGGGTGTACGACGAGGCGGAGCTACGCGCCGCGCAGGTCATCGCGCTGCTGCGCCGAGGCGCGTACCCGTTCGAGATCATCGCCGCCGTGCTGGGCGAGTTGCGGACCACCGGCAGCGCTCAGCGGGTCCGCGCCGAGCTGGCCCGCCGCGAGCAGGAGCTGCACACCCGCAGCCTGCGCCGGCTGCGGGGCAGCGCCGCCCTGCACGACTACCTGCTCGGTCGCGGCGACGCGAGTTGACCGGCATCCCGTCCCGCGGGGCGATCGTCGTGACTAGGGTCGGGCACATGAGAGCTGCGCTGCTGGCGGCCACGACGTCCGCCGTCCTGCTCGCTCCCGTGCCGGTCGGTGCGACGGGAGCGTCCGCCGCGCCGACGGTGCGCTGCCCCCGGGTCCCGGCGCCGGGGGTGTCCCGCCCACCCCGGCCGTCGCCCCCGCCCGCCGTTCCCGAGCAGCGGATGGTCGGCGGGGCGGCGCTCGACACGGCCGGCCTGGTCGTGCCGGGCGGCGTCGCCGCGCCACCGAAGGTCACCGCCACGTCGTGGCTGGTCGCCGACCTGGACAGCGGCCAGGTGCTCGGCGGCTGCGGCCCCCACGAGTACGGCACACCGGCGAGCGTGCAGAAGCTCCTGTTGGCGGCCACCATGCTGCCCAGGCTCGACCCGAAGCAGACGGTCACCGTCACCGAGGCGGACATGGACATCGAACCCGGCTCCTCGGCCGTGGGTCTGGTCGCGGGCGGCCGGTACACCATTGAGACGATCTGGCTCGGGTTGCTGCTGAACTCCGGCAACGAGGCCGCCAACGCGCTGGCCCGACTTGGCAGCGGGACGGACAGCGCCGCCGGTGTCCGCGCCATGAACGAGCGGGCGCATCACCTCGGCGCGCTCCAGACGCACGCGGTCACCCCGTCCGGGCTGGACGGCAAGGGGCAGTTCACCAGCGCGTACGACCTGGCGCTGATCGCCCGGGCCTGCTTCGCCCAGCCGACCTTCCGCCGGTACGCGCTGACCGAGCAGACGTCGATCCCGGCCCAGCCGGCGCAACGCACAAAGGGCTTCGAGATCCAGAACGAGAACCAGCTGATCTACCGGTACCCGGGGGCGCTCGGCGGCAAGACCGGCTTCACCGACCTGGCCCGGCACACCTACGTGGGGGCTGCGGAACGCGGCGGGCGGCGGCTGGTGGTGACCCTACTGGGCGCCGAATCCGCACCGGTACGCGGGTGGGAGCAGGGCGCTGCCCTGCTGGACTGGGGTTTCACGCTGCCCCGGGGCGCCGCTGTGGGCCGGCTGGTCGAGCCCGGCGAGCTGACCGCCACCCCGTCGACGGCGCCGTCCGCGCTGGCGGCACCCGGCGCGCCCCGGCCCGCGGCGGCAAGCGGGCCGGCGCGTACCGGCTCGGGGTGGCTCTGGTCGGTGACAGCGGTGAGCGGCGCGACGGTGGCGGCGTTGTGGGGTGGCCTGCTGTGGCGGCGTCGCCGTCGGATGTCCTGACGGATCGACATCGGGCGCTGCCGTCCATAGACTCCGGTCTTTCTGGCACCACGAGTCCAGGAGGATCCGTGTCGAGTGAACTCGAACCGCGCCCCGCAGTGGCGGCACCCCGCCGGCCGGTGCGCGCCCTGACCCGCCTCGCCGGGGTGACAGTGCTCGCCGGGGCGCTTGTCGTCGGCGCGTCCGCCACAGCGCTCGCCGCGCCGGGCCCGTCGGCGGAGGCGGAGCGCGTCTCCGCCGCGCCGCCCACAGCTGTCGACACCGCCACCCGGCCCCCGCGCACCACCCACGGCCCGTGCGCGTACACCGAGACCCCGGACGAACCCGCGGCCCGGCCGGTGCCTTTGCCGCCCGACCCGCGACGCACGCCGGCCCGGGGCAGCGTCCGGGTGACCCTGGCGACCAACCACGGGCCCATCGGGTTGACACTGGACCGGGCCGCCGCGCCGTGCACTGTGCAGAGCTTCCTGCACCTGGTCGGCAAGCGTTTCTACGACCGCACCCCGTGCCACCGGCTCACCGCGTACCCGACGCTGAGCGTGCTGCAGTGCGGTGACCCGTCCGGCACCGGCGAGGGCGGCCCGGGCTACCGGTACCGCGACGAACTGCCGACCGACCTGCCGCCCGCGCCCACCGACCCGACCGGGGAGCGTCGGGTGTACGCCCGGGGCGTCCTCGCGATGGCCAACGCCGGGCCGGACACCAACGGCAGCCAGTTCTTCCTGGTGTACGCCAACTCCGCGCTGCGCCCCAACTACACCATCTTCGGTGAGGTCGACGGGGCCGGCCTGGCCACCCTGGACCGGATCGCCGCCGGGGGAGTGGCGCCGACCGCCGAGGACCCGGCACCTGTCGACGGGGCGCCGGCCCTGCCGGTGACGATCCGCAAGGCCGTCCGCTGGCACCACCACCACTGACCGTACGGCGCGGTGGGTGACCGTCGGTCGCTCACCGCGCCGGCCGGGGGTCGCGCACGCCCTCGGCCGTAATTTCCGGGAACGGACCGGTACCGGTCCAACCGGTTTCCGACGCAGTTCCGGCCGTCACGCCGAGGCGGGCGACCCGGTCGGCGGGGCGGCGGTGCTGTCCCGGACCACCAACTCGGTGGCGAGTTCCACCCGGGGCGAGTCGATGCCCTCGCCCTGGGCCAGGCGCAGCACGGTCCGGGCGGCCAACCGTCCCATCTCGACCAACGGTTGGCGCACTGTGGTCAGCGGCGGTGAGGCCCAGCGGGCTTCCGGCAGGTCGTCGAAACCCACCACGCTCACGTCGTCCGGGACGCGCAGCCCACGGCGCCGAATGGCCTCGTAGACGCCGAAGGCCATCTGGTCGCTGGCGGCGAAGATGCCGGTCGGCGGGTCGGCGAGGTCGAGCAGCGCCGCCCCGCCGGAGAACCCGGAGGCGTGGTAGAAGTCGCCCGGGTAGATCAGCGCGTCGTCCACCGGCACCCCGGCGGCCTCCAACCCGGCCCGGTAACCGTCCAGCCGGGCCCGGCTGCACAGCAGGTGCGTCGGCCCGGCCACGAAACCGATGCGCCGGTGCCCGATCGCGAGCAGATGTTCGGTAGCGGCGAGCCCACCCGCCCAGTTGGTGGCACCGATCGTCGGCACGTCCATGGCCGGCACCCCGGCCGGGTCGACGACCACCACCGGCACGTTGAGGCGACGCAGCTGCGCGTGCAGCGGCGGGCTCAGGTGCGAGGTCACGAAGATGACGCCGTCGGTGGCCCGGGTGCGCAGGTTCTGCAGCCACTGCCGGGCCGCTGTGGGCTGCCGGTGGATCGCGGACACCACAGTGCCGACACCGGCGCCGTGCCCGACGTCCTCCACGCCGCGGATGATCTCCACGGCCCAGGGGCTGTCCAGGTCGTTGAAGACCAAATCGACGAGACCGGCACGGCGAACGCTGCGGCTGGTACGACGCCGGTAGCCGTGGTGGCGCAACAACTCCTCGACCCGCTCCCGGGTGTCCGGGGCCACATCGGAGCGACCGTTGAGTACCCGTGACACGGTCGGAACCGACACCCCGGCCTCCCGTGCGATCGCGGTGATGGTCACCCTGCGTCCGTCGTCCGCGCCCACCCGCGTCTCCTTCACCGAGCCGGGGGATCGACCACAAAGACGGTCGCCCACCGTGTGTCCCGAAACGGCGTGCCCGTTCCACGGGTCATCTTGCCTCACCGGCGGGGGTTGACGACATGCCAGATCGACCGAAGCTTCGCTGGCTTTGCGGAAAAGTTCCGGAGTTTTTTCGGTCACTTTCGTTCGTCGGCGCGGCGGACGGCCCTGGATCGACTCCACTTCCCTGAAACCGGGGGCGTCCGGCGGCCGGGGACCCGCCGACTTTCGGCGGACGAGTGGATCCTGGGATGGCGGCCCTCGCTGGGCTGATAGACAGAACTCGTGCGCTACCGCCTGGCCGTCGTGCTCGCGCTCGCCGCGCTGCTCGGCGCCTGCTCGCGGCCGGAGCCCCGCCCCACGCCGGCCGCGCCGCAGCCGACGTCGGCGAGCCCCACACCCGTGCCGACCCCGGCCACCTCCGTGGCGGCCCCGCTGCCGGGGTTCGTGGTGCTGACCGACCTCGACCCGCGCATCCACGCCGACATCCGCTACGCCACACCGCACAACTTCGTCGGCCGGCCGATCACCGGCTACCGCGAGCCGCTGTGCCTGCTCACCCGGCAGGCGGCAGAGGCGTTGCGCCGCGTGCAGGACGCCGCACTGGCCGGCGGGCGCAGCCTCAAGGTGTACGACTGCTACCGCCCGCAACCGGCGGTGGACGACTTCGTCGCCTGGTCGAAGCGCCCCGGTGAGCAGCAGACCAAGGCCGAGTTCTACCCGGACGTGGCCAAGAACAAGCTCTTCGCCGACGGTTACATCGGGGCGCCCACCGCGCACAGCCGCGGCAGCACCCTGGACCTGACCCTTGTCGACGAGCCCGCCGCCAGCCAACCTCCGTACCGGGTCGGGCAACCGTTGGTCGCCTGCACCGCGCCGCGCGGGCAGCGCTTCGCGGACAACAGCATCGACATGGGTACGGGCTTCGACTGTTTCGACTCCCGGGCGCACACCGCCGACCCTCGTATCACGGGGACGGCGCGAGACAACCGTCGGTTGTTGCAGGGGCTGATGACCGACGCCGGGTTCGTCAACTACGACCGTGAGTGGTGGCATTACAGCCTCCGCGACGAGCCGTACCCGGACACGTTCTTCGCCGCCCCGGTCGCCCGCTCCTCGGTCGGCTGACGCCCGGCCCGGCACCACCGCCGCCGGTGTCATCCGGCATGATCGTTTCAATGACCACCGAACGGATCGGCCCCCCGGTTACTGGCGACGAGCGGGAGACGCTGCGCGCCTTCCTCGACTTTCATCGCGCGACGCTGGCCCTCAAGTGCGAGGGTCTCTCCGATGAGGAGCTGCGCCGGCAGTCCATGCCGCCCTCCACGCTGTCCCTGCTCGGCCTGGTGCGGCATATGGCGGAGGTGGAACGCGCCTGGTTCCGACGGGTCATCGACGGCGAGGACATCCCGCTTGTCTGGTCGGAGACCGGCGACTTCCAGCAGGCGTACGACGCCAGCTCGGCCACCCGGGCCGAGGCGTTCGACGCCTGGGAGCGGGAGGTCGAGCACGCCCGCCGGATCGAGCGGACCGCAGCGTCGCTGGACGTGACCGGCCGCAACGTCCGCTCCGGCGAGATCGTTTCGTTGCGGCTGGTCATGCTGCACCTGATCCACGAGTACGCCCGGCACAACGGCCACGCCGACTTTCTCCGCGAGGGCATTGACGGCACCGTCGGCGTCTAGCTCGCGGTGGGGCCGCTCAGGTCCAGTAGAGGATTCGGCAGCTGGGTACCCGGGCGGTCAGCTCGGTGGTGAACCAGTCGCGCAGTTCGGCCATCTGCTCACGGGGGTAGACGTACTTCACCGCGCCGAACTTGCCGTGCTTGCGGGTGCGGGACTCCTCGTCCATCTCCAGTCGGGTGCGCGGGTACCAGCCGAGCAGCACCTCCTTGCTGCCCGGCGTGAACCGGTGGGTGATCAGCTCGGCGGTCAGGTCCAGCTCCGGCACCCCGTCGACCGCCGCGCGGACCTGGTCGAGCAACTCGCCGTAGCGTTCCCGCCAGTCCGGCAACGCGATGATCGGCGCGATGGTCAGCCCGACCGGGTAGCCGTCGAGGGCGAGCCGGCGCAGCGCGGCGAGTCGGTCCGGCACCCGGGCGGTGCCACCCTCGAACCGTTCGCTGACCGGGGCGCAGTTGACGCTGAAGCGCACCCGGGTCCGGCCGGCGTGCGGCAGCCCGACGAAGGTGTCCACGTCGGCGTACTTGGTGGTCCAGCGCAACTGCACCGGCGCGTCCCAGTCGGCGAAGTGCTCCACCGCCCGCCGCCAGCTGCCGGTCAGGTGCTCCAGGGCGAGTGGGTCGGTGTAACAGGACGCCTCGAAGGTGGTGCCCTCGTCGGCGCGGCGCACGTTGCGGCTGGTCACCGTCCCCCGTCCGGCGTACCCGGCCAGCCCGGCGAGGATGTCGTCGAGGTCCGCGTACACCCGGGTCACCGGTGGGCCGGACAGGGATCCGGCGAGGTAGCAGTACTGGCAGTGCGCCGGGCAGCCCTCGGCCAGGTCGACCCGCCAGTCGGCGCTGGGCGCGATGGGTTGCAGGACGCGCCGCGAGGGTGGGCTCACCACGATCGCCATGGTCGACTTGGCCCGGGCGTAGGTCTCCCGGTCGGTCTGCCCGCGTACCCCGGTGAGCCGGTTGGCGCGCAGGTGTTCCACCTCGATGCCGAGTGCCCGCACCCGTTCGATGATCCGTTGTCCGTGCGGGTGGTCGAGCGCGGCGGGGGTGGCCACCACCCGGCCCGGGGTCCAGCGGCGCGCCGACCGGGCCGGCGGCGCGAGGCCGGCCAGGTCGCGGATCGGCACCCGCTCGCCGCTGGCGTCGTGCGGCGCGGCGGGCACGTCCACGGCGAGCGGCTGGTCGACGTCGACGGCGTCCGGGCTGGTCATCCGGCCGGGGTACCCGTTGCCGTAGGAATCCCACCCGATCGGCGGCCCCGCGATTGACGCGGCCCAACCGGAGCGCATAACCTTTCATCTATCTGTAAACCTTGTGAACAGATGCACCATCGACGCGGCGGCGCGCGTCCCGACCGAAGGGACGATCAGGTGATCGCAGAACTCTCCTCCCGTACCAGACGGATCTTGTCGTTGTTGGTCGCCCTTGTCGTCGCGGTGACCGCCGGGCTCGCGGTCAACGCCTCGCGCAGCGCCCAGGCCGCGCCGACGTTCAAGGTGCTGGCCTTCTACAACGGCACCTGGGACGCCGCGCACATCGACTTCGTCAAGGACGCCCGGGCCTGGTTCCCGCAGGCCGCCGCCCAGTACGGCTTCTCCTGGGAGGCCACCAACAACTGGAGTCTGCTGAACACCGCCAACCTGGCCCAGTACAAGGTCGTCATGTTCCTGGACGACGCGCCACCCACCGCGCAACGGGCCGCGTTCCAGCAGTACATGCAGAACGGCGGGGCGTGGCTGGGCTTCCACGTCAGCGCGTGGACCGACAACCCGTCGAGCTGGAGCTGGTACTACAACACCTTCCTCGGCACCGGCTCGTTCCAGACGAACACCTGGGGACCCACCCGGGTCACGATGCGCGCCGACAACCGCACCCACGCCGCCACCCGGAACCTCCCGGCGACGTTCCCGTCGTCGATCAGCGAGTGGTACTCCTGGAGCAACGACCTGCGGCAGAACCCCAACATCGACATCCTCGCCTCGATCGACCCGTCCAGCTTTCCGGTCGGCACCGACCCCAACCAGTCCTGGTACGGCGGCTACTACCCGCTGGTCTGGAGCAACCGGCAGTACAAGATGCTCTACGCCAACTTCGGCCACAACGCGATGAACTACAGCACCAACACCGGGCTGTCCTCCACCTTCGACAGCGCGCAGCAGAACCAGCTGCTGATCGACGGGCTGCACTGGCTGGCCGGCGTCGGCACCGTTCCCCCGACGACGCCCCCGCCGTCGGACGGCACGATTTCGCCGACCGCCTGGCACACGGTGGTCAACCGGGGCAACGGCAAGTGCGTGGACGCGCGGGCCGCGGCCAGCGCGAACGGCACGGCCATCCAGCAGTACGCGTGCAACAGCAGCGCCGCCCAGCAGTACCAGTTCGTGCCGACCAGCGGCGGGTACCTGCGGATCAACAACCGCAACAACAGCGCCCAGGTGCTCGACGTGACCGACAGGTCGACAGCCGACTCCGCGCCCATCCAGCTCTGGTCCTACAGCGGCGGCAACAACCAGCAGTGGCGGGCCGAGCCCGAGGGCGGCGGCTACTACCGCCTGGTCAACCGCAACAGCGGCAAGTGCCTCGACGTGCCGGGAGCGTCCACGGCGGACAGCGTCCAGCTCATCCAGTACACCTGCAACGGCACCGCCGCGCAGTCGTTCAGGCTGGTGCCACAAACATAGATCCAGCGCAGTAGCGTGCGGCCATGGTGCTGCACCGGTTCGACGCCGACGGCGTGCGAACCGCCTCGGACATCCAGTTCGCCGGCACCAGCGAAGACGAGGAAGCCTCGGGCAGGCGCCCCGAGGCTCGCCTCGTCGAGTGGCTCGTCGACCCGCAGTGGACTGCTGCTGGGACACCTGACGCCAAGAGCGCACTTTCCGAGATGCACCCCGACTACGGCTGGTGACATTATCGCCGCGCGCGGTAATCAAATGTCCATCGGCCCGGGGAGAGATCGATGACGGAAACGTCAGCCACAGCCACCCGAAACCAATCGAGGGTCTCCGTCGACAGGCGACCACACCGCAACGGCGTCATCATCGCGTTCAGCGTGGCGGCCGGGGTGCTGCTGTCGGTGCTGTGGTCCTACGAGTTCGTCGACTCGGTCATCGGCGACAGCGTCGCCAGCGGGCTCCTCGGCCACGACGCGAAGGCCACGGCGATCTCCGGTACGGCCGCGGGCCTGGTGTTCGCGTTCGTGTCGGGCCTCGCGGGCACGTTCACCGCCTGCAACATCGCGATGCTGGCGTCCATCGGGCCGCTCGGCGCGGCCGGCAGCGGCAACGGTGACCGGCTGCGGCTGCTGCTGCGGCCGGTCGCCTACCTCACTCTGGGCATGGTCGCCGTCGCCGCGGTGTACGGGTTCGTCGGGGTCCTGCTGGGGGACCGGCTCCCGCAACTGTCGACCGACACCGTCGGTGGGATGCCGGTGCGCATCATCCAGTCGTCGGTGGTGTTCGGCGTCATCGGACTGGCGCTCATCTATCTCGGGCTGGCCGCGATCGGGGCGCTGCGCGACGTGTTCGCCGACCGGCCGGTCGCACGGGTGGTGACCCTCGGCGCGCTCATCGGTGGTTTCCTCATCGGCCGGCCGTATCCGCTGTTCAACAAGCTGTTCCACTGGGCGGTCGACAGCGGCAACCCGCTGTACGGCTCGGCCGCGTTCGTGTTGCAGTCCCTCGGCAACATCGTCGTGGTCACCGCGCTGTTCGCGCTGCTGGTCGTGCTCACGCGCGGCCGTTTCATCAGCTGGCTCGCCGCGGACGTGCGGCGCAGCATGGTGCTCAGCGGGGCGCTGCTCATCGCGCTGGGCGTCTTCACCGTCGTGTACTGGGACGTGCGGGTGCCGTCCATCTTCGGCTTCGGCTGGTTCCCCACCATGTTCTACAACCACTGACACCGGCGGGACCTGACGCTGCCGGGAAAGAGCGCACGTTCGGAGATGCCCCGGCCCGGCCGAATTCTCGATGCTGTTCGATGTGACCGACGTGGGGGATCCGAGTCGCTGGGGCCTGGCCAAGACGGCACTGCGGGCGGCCGCCGATCGCTTCACCGAGCTGGTGGCCGCCGCGCCGTCGCCCACGGTCATGGCGACCGCCGACTGGACCGTGGCGGACACTGTCGCGCATGTGGTGTCCATCGCTGTGCTGTACGTGTCGCGGGTGGACGGCGCGGAGCTCGCCATCCGCGTGCCGGGCCTGGAGGACATGCTGGCCGTCACGAACGTCGACACGGTGGCCGACGTCAACAGTCACGTGCTCGCCCACTTCCCCGAGCGCGACCCGAGCGTCCTGCTGTCACAGCTGAACGGCGCGGTCGGCACTCTCCTGGCCACGACCGCGGATCCGAGGTCGACGGTGAGTTGGCTGGGCAGCTCGCGGGTGACCGTCGGCGGCCTGTTCGCCCATCTGACCAACGAGTTGCTCGTGCACGGTTGGGACATCGCCCGGGCGCTGCGCCACCCGTGGCCGATGCCGGACGCCCACGCCGCGCTCTACTGGGACCTGTTCATGTTCGACATGCTGCGCGACACGTACGGGGTGCTGCTCAACACCGAGCTGCCGATGCCCGGGCACCCAGTGTCCGTGCAGTTCCGATCCCGGTACACCCCGACCACGACGCTGACCCTGGGCGACGGCAAGGTGTGGGTGGCGCCGCCCGACGGCCCGTTCGACGCGCGCGTGACGTTCCGCCCCGCCCGGTTCAACCTGATGATGTTCGGTCGGATCAGCATCGCGCAGGCGGTGCTGCGGCGCGACGTCGTCGTCGGCGGGCCGAGGCCGTGGCGGCTGCCCGCCTTCCTGCGGGTCGTGCACATGCCCAACGGCCGGCTCACCCCTTAACCGGGGCAGCAGCGCAGGGCATGACCGCCAGCGGGTGTCCGCCGATATCCATTGCGGACGCGTCGTGGCGCTCCTAGTCTCGTCGGTGCAAGGTCAACCGATCACACCCCGAGGGGAGTACGCCGTGTCGCGACGCGTCCGCACCGATGCCGCCCGGCGCTTGCTCCCTGCCAGCGCCCTGCTGCCCGCCAATGGCACCACCATCGCCTGCCGCTTGGAGCGGCGCCTCGACCCGGGGCGGTGCGACTGACGCCGACGCTGACGCGTCCGCCGGCCGCCCATCCCACCGGGGATCGGGCGGCTCTTTCGTCTGCGCGTTCCGGCACCGGACCCCGAACGTCCGGCGCGTGATCATTAACGGTCACCGTTCGACGGTGGCCGCCGGCACGACACAAGGAGACCACGATGGGATTCACCCCCCTCGCCGGTACCCGGGCACCGGTCCGGGTCTGGACCGACCCCTACGCCATCGAGCCGCAGGCCGCCAAGCAACTGCGCAACATCGGCGCGCTGCCCTGGGTGCAGGGCGTCGCCGTCATGCCCGACGTGCACTTCGGCAAGGGTGCCACGGTCGGCTCGGTGATCGCGATGCGGCAGGCCGTCTCGCCGGCCGCGGTCGGCGTCGACATCGGCTGCGGCATGTCGGCGGTACGCACCTCGCTGACCGCCGCCGACCTGCCGGACGACCTGGCCGGGCTGCGTTCCGCGATCGAGGCCACCATCCCGGTCGGCTTCGCGCAGCGGGACACGGCTGTCGACCCGCGTCGGATCCGGGGACTGGCGCAGGCCGGCTGGGACGACTTCTGGGGCCGGTTCGCCAGCCTGGACCGGCGGGTGTCGCAGCTGGAGACCCGGGCACAGCGGCAGATCGGCACCCTCGGCGGGGGCAACCACTTCATCGAGGTCTGCCTGGAGCAGGGCGGCGCCGACGAGGGGCGGGTCTGGCTGATGCTGCACTCCGGGTCCCGCAACATCGGCAAGGAGCTGGCCGAGCGGCACATCGGCGTGGCCCGGGGGCTGCCGCACAACGCCGACCTTCCGGACCGGGACCTGGCCGTGTTCCTCGCCGGGACGCCGGAGATGGACGCGTACCGGCGGGACCTGTTCTGGGCGCAGGAGTACGCGCGGCGCAACCGGGCGGTCATGCTGGCCCTGCTCTGCGGCGTGGTGCGCGAGCACTTCCCGCAGGTCGGCTACGACGAGCCCATCAGCTGCCACCACAACTACGTCTCCGAGGAGAGCTACGACGGGGTGGACGTGCTGGTGACCCGCAAGGGCGCGATCCGGGCCGGCCGGGGCGACCTGGGCATCATTCCCGGGTCGATGGGCACCGGGTCGTACATCGTGCGGGGGCGGGGAAACCCGGACGCGTACTGCTCGGCGTCGCACGGGGCGGGGCGTCGGATGTCCCGGGCGCAGGCCAAGCGGACGTTCAGCACGGACGACCTGGCCGCGCAGACCGCCGGGGTGGAGTGCCGCAAGGACGCCGGGGTGGTCGACGAGATCCCCGGCGCGTACAAGGACATCACCGAGGTGATGGCCCAGCAGGAGGACCTGGTCGAGGTGGTCGCGCACCTCAAGCAGGTGGTCTGCGTGAAGGGCTGAGAGGCCGCGCGGGCCGGGTAACCGGCCCGCGCGGCACCGCCTCAAAAGCCGACGAACACCCGGCGCAGGTCGTCGAGGGTCACCGCGCCGGTCACCCGCACCCCGTCGGGCGTGTGCTGGGGGCCCAGCCGTCCGGTGGCCAGCCGCAGCCACGCCTCGGCCGGGGCCACCAGCTCGCCGTCGGGACGCTCCGGGACGTCGACGATCTCGACCTTCTCACCCAGCCGCAGCCCGAACGTCCGCTCGGGCGCGTGCAGCCGGACCAGCAGTGTGGCCTCCCGCCCGGCCAACTCCTGCGGTCGGCTGGTCCAGGCCAGCATGCCGCCGATCTGGTCGAACAGCAGCGCCACCGCACCGGGCGTCACCGCCGCGAAGGGGTTGAACGCCACCTCGGCGTCCCACTGGTGCAGGGCGAACTCGCTGAGCCGGAACCGGGCCGCGGTGGCCACGTCGACCGGCTCCGGCAGAAAGCCGAGGTCGACCCGCATCGAGGCCCGGGTCTCGGCGTCCAGCGCCTCGTACGCCTCGACCAGCCGCTCGTTGCTGGCGAGGAACCCGGCGGCGTGCTCGGCCGGGGACATGGCGTCCCAGCGTGCCCAGACGCCCCGGTTGAAGTCCCCGTCCGGGCCGGGCGCGCCGGAACGGGCGGCCTCCAGCGTCGCCAGGTTGATCTCGGCGCCGCTGCCCAGATGGCTCAGCACCTGGGACACCTGCCACTCGCTGGCCCCCGACGGGCGGAGCAGGTCGTCCTCCTTGAGGTCTCGGACGAGCGCGGCGAGCTCCTCGTGGCCCGCGCGCAGAGCTGTGATGATCTGGTCAGCAGGGGTCGACATGGATCTCCTCAAACGGATTTTCGACGATGGTCGGGACGTTACCGGACGTGACCGCCGGCCGGCCCACCCCACGGTCGGGGCGCTCCGGCCGGCGGCCACGTCGGTCAGGCTCAGCCCATGTGCACTGTGTTGCCGGTCGGGACGTCCTCCTTGCGGACCTTCACCAGGACCAGGGTGGCCAGTCCGGCGAGCACGATCAGCGCGGCTCCCCAGGCGAAGGCCACCCGGTAGCCGTGCACCAGCGCCTCGACCTGGTTGACCGGGTTCGGCGCCCGGCCGACCAGGTAGGCGGCGACCGCGCTGGTGTAGAAGGTGTTCAGCAGCGCGGTGCCGAGCGAGCCACCGATCTGCTGGGTGGCGTTGAGCGTCGCGCTGGCCGCGCCCGCGTCGTGGTTCGGCACCCCGACCAGGGCGAGGCTGGACAGCGGGACGAAGGTGAAGCCAAGCCCCAGGCCCAGGATGACCTGCGCGGGCAGCAGGTGGGTGAGGAACGGGGTGTCCACGTCGATCTGGGTCAGCACCAGCATGCCCACGGCGGCGAGCGCCGCACCGGCGACCATCAGCGGCTTGGCACCCAACCGGGGCATCAGCTGGCTGGCGCCACCGGCGGCGATGAGCACACCGACGGTGACCGGCAGGGACGCGAGACCGGCTTCGAGGGGCTTGTACTGCAACACCACCTGGAAGTAGAAGGTCAGGAAGAGGAACGCCCCGAACAGGCCCGCGCCGATCAGCGTCGAGGTGAGGAACGCCCCGCCCCGGTTGCGGTCCAGCAGGATCCGCAGCGGCAGCAGCGGGTGGCTGGAGCGCAGCTCGATCACCACGAAGGCGGCGAGCAGCACCACGCCCGCGGCGATGAAACCGAGCGTCGCGGTGGCGTCCCAGCCGTCCTCGGCGGCCTTGGTGAAGCCGTACACCAGGGAGACCAGGCCGGCGGTCACGACGATCGCACCGGGTACGTCGTAGCGGGTGTTGCCGTGGGCGCGGCTCTCCGGCACCAGTGGGAGCGCGAAGGCGATGGCGATGGCGGCGACCGGGATGTTGACCAGCAGGCACCAGCGCCAGTCGGCGTACTCGGTGAGCACCCCGCCGAGCAGCAGGCCGACCGCCGATCCACCGCCGGCGATCGCGCCGTACACGGCGAAGGCCTTGGCCCGCTCGGTGGCCTCGGTGAAGAGAACGGTGAGCAGCGCCAGCGCGGCCGGGGCGAGCAGCGCGCCGAAGGCGCCCTGCAACGCGCGGGCGGCGAAGAGCATCTCACCGGTGGTGGCCAGACCGCCCAGGGCGGAGGCGAGCGCGAAACCGGTCATGCCGACCAGGAAGGTGCGCTTGCGCCCCCAGTAGTCGGCGATGCGACCGCCGAGCAGCAGCAGACCACCGAAGGCCAGCGTGTACGCGGTGATCACCCACTGCCGGTTCGCGTCGGTGATTCCCAGGTCGGCCTGGGCCTGCGGCAGCGCGATGTTCACGATTGTGGCGTCCAGGACGACCATCAGCTGTGAGACCGCGATGACCGCCAGCGCGATCCAGCGCCGCGGGTGCGGCGCCCCTGTCGACGCCCCGGCGTTGGGCGCGCCGGGCGCGGTCGAGGTGGTTCCGGGCATGGTGAAGCCTTCCGTGTTGCGAATATCGGTGAGTCAGGCCGGAGACGGACGGTCGTGCTGATAGCGGAGCACCGGGATCAGCACCTGGTCGACGACCTGGGTGAGGAACGCGTCATCGGCGGGTAGGCCGTGCGCGACGATGCGGGACATGGTGAGCGCGGGGGCCAGATCGTGGAACAACTCCCGCTCGCCGGCCTCCGGCGGGATCTCCCCGCGGGCGGCGGCCCGGACCAGGACGGCGGTGCTGGCCACCCGCTCGGCCGGCAGCACCTGGTGACGCACCAGGCGTTCCAGCTCGGGGTTGGTCCGCATGGCGAAGGTCAACGCCTGCATCAGGTCGCAGTCGGCAGTGCAGATCGCGGCCGTGGCCCGCAGCAACTCGATCAGGTCCCCGCGCAGGGAACCGGTGTCGGGCGGGTTGTGCACACCCACGTGCCGGTCACGGAGGGCGGCGACGACCAGCTCCGCCTTGCCGTCCCAGCGCCGGTAGATGGTGGCCTTGCTGACGTGGGCGCGGGCGGCGACGGCGTCGATGGTCATCCGGTCGTAACCGACCTCGCGCAGGGTGTCGATCACGACGGTGAACAGGTCGCTGTCGGTGCAGCGCGGACCCCGGGCGGCCGGCACCCCGGCGCCCGCGCCCACCTGCTGACCACCCAGCATCCCGACCCCCCGCGAAACGATGTCGTACTGACCCTAGTTCGCGTTTCGCTGATCGTGCAGGGTTTCGTGAGTTCCCTCGCATCGAGTCGACGAAACGATTGCGTTTCCGGCCGGGGTCCGGCGGGTGAACTGGTGATCAATCGCTGGGAGCGAGGACCACCGGCACCGCCATCGTGTTGATCCGCGCGCCGTCCCGGGCGGAAACCTCGTACACCTCGACCGTGCCCTGCTGCGCGCGGGCCGTGCGCCAGCCGACCACCACCCGGTAGCCACCCCGGCAGCCGCTGCCGCAACTGGCGGTGCCGAAGCCGGTGGCCACCTCCCGGCCGGCGGCGTCCAGCACCCGGACGCTCACCGTGGCCTCGAACACGGTGGCGGTGCCGGTGACGACGAGCGGGGCGGAGACGTGCTCGCCGGGGATCGGGCCGGTGACCACGATCGGTGGCAGCAGATCCGCGTAGTCCGACCGATCGACCGGGGCCGCTCCGTCGAGGCGGACCTGCCGCACGGTGGGGAACTGGGTGAGCGTCCACACCACCTGCGCCTCGCGTAGCCGTCGCGTGACCGCGTCGCCGACGGACGGCACCCGCAGCGTCGCCACGCCGTCGGTGATGCGGGTGACCTCGACGCCGGCCGGAAGCAGTGTGGTCATCCCGGTGGCGGCCTCGGCCGGGCTCGGCCCGGCGGCCAGTTCGGTAAGCGCCAGCCGGGACGTCGCGACAGTGGCCGGCCGGGTGCGCCGGGTCGGCACGAGCTGCCCGGCGCGGACGTACCACAGCTCGATGGTCACCGGGTCGGGCCGGCGGGTGCCGGCGGACACCGCCGCCGACGGACGCGGTGACCGGTTCGTCGGTGGCGGAGTCGGCTCCGCCGTCCGGGTCGGGCTGGGTTCCGGACGGTCGGTGGGCGCGGCGCTCGTCGGCGGCGCGGTGGGCGCCGGGCCCAGGTCACCGGAGCGGGGAGTGCCGCAGCCGCCGAGCAGGAGGGCCGCGACCAGCGCCGCTACGACCGGCCCGACGCGGCGGCTCATCCCACACCGCCCGCCGGGCCGGCGACACGCCCAACCCGTCCCGGGTCGACGCGGTCGTCCGGCCGCGGCACGTCCCCGTGCGGGCCGGCGGGGCCGTCGGCGGGCAGCTCCAGCCGGAACCGGGTGCCCTCGCCCGGTTCGCTGCGCACGCCCAGCGCGCCGCCGAGCAGTTCGGCGTGCTCGCGCGCGATGGCCAGCCCCAGCCCACTGCCCGGGGCGGAGCGGGACGGGTCGACCTGGTGGAACCGGTCGAACACGCGGGACAGGTGCTCGGCCGGGATGCCGGGCCCCTGGTCGGTGACCTCGAAGACGACCAGGGCGCCCGTGCCCGCCACGTTGGCCGTGATCTCTCCACCGCCGTGCTCGACCGCGTTGGCGACCAGGTTGGCCAGCACGCGCTCCAGCCGACGCCTGTCGGTGCGCACCGCGACCGGTTCACCGGTGACCCGCACCCGCGGCGTCCAACCGCGCGCCGCGACGATGCCGTGCAGCAGCGCCAACCCGTCGACCGGCCCGATGGCCAGCTGCTCCCGCCCGGCGTCCAGCCGGGAGATCTCCATCAGGTCCTCGACCAGCCGGCGCAGCCGGACCACGTCGCCGACCAGCAGCCGGGCGGCCGGCCGGGCGTCGTCGGGCAACTGGTCGAGGTGCTCGCGCAGCAGCGACGCCGCAGCCACCAACGCGGTCACCGGGGTACGCAGCTCGTGCGCGACGTCGGCGGTGAACCGCCGCTCACGGGCCTGCGCGGCCGACAACGCCGCGATCTTCGACTCCAGTGCCTCGGCCATCTCGTTGAACGTCGCCGCCCAGGCGCTGAACTCGTCGCGCCCGTGTACCGGCAGGCGGGTGGCGAGCAGGCCCTCGGTGAGCGCTCGGGCGGCCCGGCTGGCCCGGCCCACCGGCTCCAAGGTGCGGCGGGCCAGCGCGTGACCCACCGCGGCGGCGAGCAGCACCACGAGCACCCAACCGGCCAGCAGTGCGGTGCGCAGCTGACCCAGGTCGGTGGCGACGTCGTCCTCGACGGTGAGGACGTACAGCTCGGCGGTCGAGCCGGGTATGCGCCCGCCGATCACCAGCAGCCGAGGCCGCTCCGTCGGCGCGGAGCGCTGGTAGCCGAGCCGCCCGTCCGCGACGTCGGCCCGCAACCGGGTGCCCAGCACCGGGGCGTACGCGGGGTGTGAGGCGCGGGCCGGGCCGTCGACGAGCACCACGTGCCGGCCGCTGGCTTCGAAGCTGGTGAGCAGGTCGGTGCTGCGCTGCTCGGTCAACGGCAGGAACTGCCCAGCGAGCACGAGCTGGTAGCGGGCGTCGGCGGCGGCCTCGTGCAGCGACGCGTCCAACCAGGACTGCCGCAGCAGCAGTCCGGTCCCGCCGGCGAGCAACCCGGCCGAGACGCCGGCGACCAGGACGAACGCGATCGTCAGCCGACGCCGCAGGCGGCCGGGGAGCACAGCGCTTCCGGCCATCGCCGCACCCCCCGTCAGCCTGTCGACAGCTTGTAGCCGGCGCCGCGCACGGTCCGGATCAGCCGTGGCTGCGCCGGGTCGTCCTCGATCTTGGCGCGTAGCCGCTGCACCGCCACGTCGACCAGTCGGGAGTCGCCGAGGAAGTCGTGGTTCCAGACCAGGTCCAGCAGCAGCTGCCGGGTGAACACCTGACCGGGTCGGCGGGCCAGCTCCAGCAGCAGGCGGAACTCGGTCGAGGTCAGGGTCACCTCCCGGCCGTGGCGACGGACCACGAAGCCGCCCGGGTCGATCTCCAGGCCGTCGACCTGGAGGACTGTCGACGGGGCCGGAGCGCTCACCCGGCGCAGCACCGAGCGGACCCGGGCCACCAGTTCGGGCAGTTCAAAGGGCTTGCGCAGGTAGTCGTCCGCGCCGCACTCCAGCCCGACCACCACGTCGATGGTCTCGGTGCGCGCGGTCAGCATCAGGATCGGCACCTGGCTGGTTCGCCGGATCTGCCGGCACACCTCCAGACCGTCCAGGCCCGGCAGCATGATGTCGAGCACGATGAGATCGACCGGGTGAGCGCGGAACGCGGCCAGGGCCTGTCGCCCGTCGACGGCGGTGTCGACCCGGAAGCCGGCGCGGCGCAGGCCGAGGGCGGTGACCTCCCGGATCGAGGAGTCGTCCTCGACCACCAGCACGCGGCCCTCCATCACCTGAGGGTAGACCCGGTGCCACGGTGCGTAGTCCTGGCAGAACGGTCGACATCGGCGGCCGGCTGGCCCCCTCCGGGCACCGTCCAACCGCTACGGTCAGGTGCCTTCGGCACCCCTGAACCAGCTCACAGAAAAGGGCACGACATTGCAACGTCATGGCTGCGTGATCCGACTCCGCCCCGAGCAGCGAGAGACCTACCTGCGGTTACACGCCGCGGTCTGGCCGAGCGTCGAGAAGACGCTGCGCGAGGCGAACTTCCGCAACTACACCATCTTTCTCCACGACAACCTGCTGTTCGGCTACTACGAGTACGTCGGCGACGACTACGAGGCCGACCTGCGGCTGATCGCCGCGGACCCGCAGACGCAGGAGTGGTGGAAGCTGACCGACCCGTGTCAGGAGTCGGTCGCCGAGCCCGGGTCGGGGGACTGGTGGGCTCCGATGCGCGAGGTCTGGCACCTGGCCGACGAGCCGGTCGAGCAGGCACCCGACCCGACCCGGCAGGGCTCCGGCAGCTAGATGACCCGGAGCGAGGACGGCGGCCCACCGACCTGCGACGGATGTGGGTCGGATGGGACGCCCACCGGACGGTTGGTGCCGGTCGGCCGCGACCATTCCTGCGACCGGCGTCAGGCGATCCGGTGGACTTGCGTGCGCCCCAGCGGGGTGACAACTCAGCTCCCGCATTGAAGACTAGCTTCATCCGCTCATGTGGATTGGTCAATATCCTACGGAGGAAGCGTGCTCACGAGAAGGAACCTGCTCGTCGCCGCCGGTGCGGCCGTGGTCGGCGCCGTACCGCTGGCTGGCTCGGCCGCGGCCGCGTTGCCGCAGCTGGACATGGAGGCGCTGATCAAGGCGGCGCAGATCGACCCGCGTCGGCCGGACACCGCACTGACCGACGGGGCCAAGGACAGCGTCCTGCTGGTGGAGCGCGCGCTCCAGGCGAGAGGGCTGCTCTCGTCGGCGTACGTCGACGGTCACTTCGGCACCAGCACGATCGCCGCGTACGCCGCGTACCAGCGGTCCCTCGGCTACAGCGGTCTCGACGCGACAGGCCTTCCCGGCCCGTCGTCGCTGCTGTCGCTCGGCGAGGGACGGTACACAGTGGTCAGGGCGATCTCGCCCGGCAGCGTGGTGACCCTGCGCGGCGTGCAGGTGAACACCCGCACCCGATCCATGCTGTTCGAGGCCGAACGCCTGCTCGGCCGGCAGCTCGTCATCACGCAGGGCTCGTACAGCAGTGGTGTGGGCGCCTCCGCCGGCACGCACGACGGCGGCGGCGCGCTCGACCTCTCGGTCAGCGGTCTCACCTCGGCGGTCCGGACGGACGTGCTGCGTCGACTGCGCACGGTGGGCTTTGCCGCGTGGTTGCGGACCCCGGCCCAGGGGGACTGGGGCTACCACATCCACGCCATCGCGCTCTCCGACACCGACCAGTCGACAGGTGCGCAGAACCAGGCCGGCGACTATTACCTCGGTCGTAACGGCCTGGCCAACCGGGGCGTCGATGATGGCCCTGCGGTCAGCCCGAAGCGGACCTGGGAGGAGTACCAGCGCACGCTCTGAGGCGTCGACCCGGCCGGCGGCACCGCACGCCGAGTGGCGTGCGGTGCCGCCGGCCGGCTGAGCTGCGAGAGTCGGTGGTCGGGCTCGTCCGCTATGTCCCGAGACTGCCTCGTCTTACCCCGAAGTCAAAAGTCGTCGACAAAAATGTGGGCGTGCTTGTCGATTGGGACCGGTTCAGTTCGTAGCCCTGGTGAGAGCCCGGCATCGCAACGGGCCGCACACCCACCGGAGGGCACGATGACCGCCACCGCGAACGCGACCCACGCCGCCGCGTCGACTATCGGTGCGCTGATCCGCGCACGACTGTGGTGCTGACGGTCCTCTCCCTGGTGCCGGCCGCGATCGCCGCCGCCGGGACGGCCACCACCCATCCCACCATCGAGTTACCGGAGGATCGTCATGAAGCAGTACCTGCTGTCCGTGCACTTCGTCGAGGGCGCACCGACGCCGTCCGACGAGGAGGTGCAGACCATGTTCAGGGAGACCGGCCGGATCAACGACGACATGCAGGCCGCGGGCGCCTGGGTCTTCGGCGGAGGGCTCACGTCGTCGGACAGCGCCACCGTCGTCCGGACCGAGAACGGCACCACCACCATGAGCGACGGGCCGTTCGCCGAGACCAAGGAACACATCGCCGGGTTCTGGGTCATCAAGTGCGCGGACCTGGACGCGGCGCTGGCCTGGGCCGAGAGGTGCGCGGCGGCCTGCGGCCCGGTCGAGGTGCGCCCCTTCGACGACCTGTCCCAGGCCTGACCAGGAGCTGTCACCCGACATGGACCTGGCGAGCATCTACCGCGCGGAGTACGGCCGCTGCGTCGCCACCCTGGCCCGCCTCCTCGGTGACATCAACCTCGCCGAGGAGGCGGTCCAGGACGCCTTCGCCACGGCGCTGCAGAAGTGGCAGACGCCGCCGCCGAACCCGGGTGCCTGGATCGTGACCACCGCCCGCAACCGGGCCGTCGACCGGCTCCGGCGGGAGTCGACCCGCGAAGCCCGGCACGCCCAGGCCCTGCTGCTGCACCACCAGGACGAGCCGCGAGAGGTGGGACCGGTGCAGGACGACCAGCTGCGACTCATCTTCACCTGTTGCCACCCGGCGCTCGCTCCGGAGGCGCGGACGGCCCTCACACTGCGCCTGCTCGGCGGCCTCGACGTGCCGGAGATCGCCCGGGCCTACCTGGTCCAGGAGGCGACCGTCGCCCAGCGGATCGTGCGCGCCAAGAAGAAGATCCGTGACGCCGCCATCCCGTACCGGGTGCCCGCCGAACATGAGCTGCCGGACCGGCTGCCGCCGGTGCTCACCGTGCTCTACCTGATGTTCAACGAGGGCTACGCGTCCACCGCCGGCCCGTTGATCAGAACGGACCTGTGCGCCGAGGCGATCCGGCTCGCCCGCGAACTCGCCACGTTGATGCCCGACGAGCCCGAGGTCCTGGGCCTGCTCGCCCTCTTGCTGCTGACCGAGGCGCGCCGCCCGGCCCGGCTCGACCCGAACGGCGAACTGGTGCTGCTGGCCGACCAGGACCGGTCACTGTGGAACCGGCCGCTCATCGCCGAGGGCCATGACCTGGTCCGGCGTTGCCTGCGCCGCAACCGGCCCGGCCCGTACCAGATCCAGGCGGCGATCAGCGCGGTGCACACCGACGGCACCGCCACCGACTGGCCACAGGTCCTGGCACTGTACGACCAGCTGCTCGCGCTCGCGCCGACCCCGGTCGTGGCGCTCAACCGCGCGGTCGCCGTCGCCGAGGTGCACGGGCCGGCGGTGGCCCTCGCCGCGCTGGAGGGCGTCGACCTCCCGGGTTACCACCGGCTGCCCGCCACCCGAGGCGAACTGCTGGCCCGACTCGGACGGGACGACGAGGCCCGAGCCGCCTACGACCAGGCCGCGGCACTGGCCACCAACGAGACCGAGCGGGCCTACCTGCAGACCCGTCGCACCGAACTCACCCGTGAATGGAGAGCATCATGACCGCTACCTACACCATCGACGTCTTTTCCAGCCTCGACGGCTTCGGCACCACCAGCGGAAACTGGGGCGGCTACTGGGGCAAGCAAGGCCCGGAACTGCTTGCCCACCGGCTGGCCCTCTACGGCGCGGAGCAGCGCATGGTCTTCGGGGCCACCACGTACCGGGTGTTCGCGCAGATGCTGGCCGCGAGTACCGAGGAGTCCGAGGTGCGCGACGCCTGGGTGACCCGGATGAGGAGCCTCCCGGCGACCGTGGTGTCGAACACGCTTGACGGCCCCCTCGATTGGCCGGACGCGACCGTCGTGCGCGGTGACGCGGTGGACGTCGTCGCCCGGCTCAAGGAGGAGTCCGAGGTGCCCCTGCGATCGCACGGCAGCCTGTCGTTGAACCGGGCGCTGATGGCCGCCGGGCTCGTCGACCTCGTCCAGGTGACGGTCTTTCCGGTGATCACCGGAAAGACCGGAACGGAGCCGATCTTCCAGGGGGCGGCCGATTTCGACCTGGAGCTGGTCGAGAGCAGGACCCTCGACGGTCGCACCCAGGAGCTCGTCTACCGGCCCACCCTGCACGCCTGAGCCGATTCCTTCGGAACCCGGAGTGCACCACCGCCTCGTCACTGTTCGTCCGCGACCTGGATGATCGTCTTGCCCGGAGCGCGATGGTGACGGGCGAACGCCGAGGCCGTCTCGTGCAGCGGCCGGACGCCGCCGACGATGGGTTTGAGCCGTCCGGACCGGAGGCGCTGGGCAAGGTCGATCAGCCGGGCGCGATCGGGCTCGACGACGAAGAAGATGGCGCGCCCGTCCTTCGGCTGGGCGGTGGGCGGCGCGGCGACGGTGACGACGGTGCCGCCCGGGCGTACCAGGGCGGTCGATCGCTGGAGGATGTCGCCGCCGATGACGTCGAGCACCACGTCCACCTCGCCGACCTGGTGCAGATCGTCGGCGTCCAGGTCGACGAAGGTCTGCGCGCCGAGGGTGAGCGCGAGTTCACGGTCGTCGGCTCGGCCGGTGCCGATCACGTGGGCGCCCACCTCCCGGGCGAGTTGAACGGCGATCGAGCCGACGCCGCCTGCGGCGCCGTGAATGAGGACTGTCTGGCCGGTCCCGAGGTGGGCGTGGTCGAACAGTCCCTGCCAGGCGGTCAGGCCGGAAATGGGCAGCGCCGCAGCGACGGGGTGGTCGATGTCGGCCGCGAGCGGGGCGAGGTTGCGAGCCTCCACCGCTGTGTATTCGGCCAGGGAACCGTTGCGCGCCCAGTCGGTCAGTCCGAACACCCGCTGGCCGACGGTGAGGCCGGTGGTTCCGTAGCCGAGTTCGACCACGACTCCGGACAGCTCGTGCCCGGGGATGCTGGGTGTCCGGTCGCGGCCGGCGCGATCCGACCACGTCGCCGGCCAGTCGAGTTCGCCAGGGGTGAAACCGGCGGCGTGGACGCGCACGATGACGTCGTTCTCCGCGGCATGGGGGTACGGCATGTCGGTCAGGGTGAGCCCGCCGACACCCGCGTCACGGTCGCGTACGGTGATCGCTCGCATGGGCGTCCAATCAACTCGGCCAGGGCGAACCGACGATGCGCTGGACCGTCGTCACGCGCTGGAAGTCGGGAATGAAGTGTTCGAGGATGTCGGAGTTCACCGTGCCGTTCGTGGTCTCGGGGCGGTTCTTCAGCCCGTCGACGTGGGCTCGCAGGAACTCGTTCTTGAAGTCACCTCGTGGATGGGCGGCGAGGATGTCGCCCAGTTGATCGTGCTCCAGCCCGTCCAGCCCGTCCAGGCCGAGGCCGAGCACGTCGGTCAGGACACCGAGGTACGTGGTCGCGATCTCCGGGCCCATTCGGTCGGGAATACCTGGCGAGGTGTGCAGCGCGATCGCCGTCCACACGGTCTCGGCTGCGGCGGCCGAGAAGCCCCGGTCCAGAAGGAACGCCCGCGCGTGGTCGGCGCCATCGATCTCGAAGCGCTGCTCGGCGTCGGAGAACGGGGTCAGAAGGCCGGTGTCGTGGAACATGGCCGCCAGATAGAGCAGCTCCGGGTCCGGTTTCACGCCAAGCCTCCGAGCGTGGATCAGACCGAAGAAGAAGACCCGTCGGGAATGGTGGTAGATGACCGGTCTGGTGGTCTCCTGGATGTGCCTGGTTGCTTCGGCGACCGCCGCCGTCTCAGGAATCTCCAGTCCCGCGATGACCTCTGACATGACCTGCGACCTTCCCGGCAATGCGTGCGGACGTGCTGACGGCCTCCATGCTGCCCACCGATCGTCGTACGGCGCCGCCCTCGTCCGGCCAGGAATCCCTCATATCCGGACACGGTTCGCGGTCGGTGATCGCGTGCTACCAATGAGCGGTGCCGAACACCAGTCCGCATCGCGTCGCGATCTTCGTCTACGACGGGGTGACGTTGTTGGATGTCGCCGGTCCGGCGGAGGTGTTCAAGGAGGCGAACCGCTTCGGCGCCGACTACCGGATCGTGCTGCTGTCGCCGACTGGTGCGGATGTCACGTCGAGTCTCGGGATTCGGATGACGGTCGACGGCGCCGTCTCCGCCGAGCCCGCTGTCGACACGCTCCTGGTGGCCGGGTCCGACCACTATCCGCGCGCCCAGGTGCCCGCCGACCTGGCCGACGCCGTACGCCGACCGGCTGCGGTGGCCGGAAGGGTCGCCTCGATCTGCACCGGGGCGTTCGTGCTCGCCGCCGCCGGCGTCCTAGACGGGAAGCGTGCGACGACGCACTGGCAGGTCGCGCACGAGCTTGCCGCCCGGTGTCCGGCGTGCCGCGTCGAACCGGACGCGATCTACGTTCGCGACGGCACCACGTACACCTCGGCAGGGGTGACGGCCGGTATCGACCTGGCGCTCGCGCTCGTCGAAGAGAACCACGGGCCCGACCTGGCGCGCGACGTCGCACGCGCCCTGGTGGTGTACATGCAGCGTGCGGGCGGCCAGTCCCAGTTCTCCGCGCCGCTGCAGGGACCGCCGCCCCGCTCGGCGGCACTGCGGACGATCACCGACCTGGTGACGGCGAACCCCCGCGGGGGCCACTCGCTCCCCGAACTCGCCAAACATCTCCACGTGAGCACCCGACAGCTCACGAGACTCTTCCACGACGAGTTGTCCAGCACACCAGCCCGCTACGTGGAGAGCATCCGCTTCGATCTGGCGAGGGCGCTGCTCGACCAGGGCCACACCGCGACGCAGGCCGCGACCCTCGCCGGGTTCCCCAGTTACGAGAGCATGCGACGGGTCTTCGCCAGGAAGCTGTCGATCAGCCCCGCCGCCTACCAACGCCGGTTCGGTACGGCTCGTCGCGCCCAGGCGGGTTAGTGCCTCGCCTGGCCACCCGCCTCGTCCGGGCGGATGGCCAAGCGGATCGGCTGGCTCCGGTCACCACTGGTGAGCGACGTCGAGCACCACCCGGCTGTGGGTGCCGGGGCCGGCGAGCACGAGCACCCGGAACGGCAACCGGGCCCGTACGCCGACGGCGAAGGTGCTGTAGCCCTCGAAGCTGCCGCCGAAGACCACGTCACGCAGCGTCGAGTAGCGCAGCAGGTTCGCCACGTGCTCGCCCACCGGGTACGGCACGGTGCCCAGGTGGTCGTCGTCGTACGCCGGGGCCCGCAGCGAGACCCGCAGCAGCGCGCCGCCGGCGGTGTACGGCGACAGCGCCAGCCCTTCGCCCTCGGTCCACGTCTCGCCGTAGCCGATCGCGTAACCGTCGACCGGGCCGGCGAACTCGAACACCACCCGGTCGTAGCAGTCGTGCCGGCCGGTCCGTACGTCGATCAATGGGGCGTCGCTCAGCGCCCCGGCCGTCTTTTCCGCGCTGCCCCAGGTGATCCCGCAGTACGCCGTTCCGGTCGTGGTGCCCGCGGCGGTGCTGCTGCCGGCGCTGGCGACCAGCCCGGCGAGGACGACCGCCAACGCGGTCAGTGCGCTCCTGATCCTCATTGTAGATTCTCCGTTCGGTACCGGGGTCACGTCACGGCGGCGCTGCCGGTGACCCTCTGCAACCACCGTCGTCCCGCCCCGGCACAGGCGCTTCGCCGGGGCGTAACCGCTGGGTAACAGACGCCACGTCGCCGGTATGACGCTTCCGCTATGCCGAACATCGATCGCCGTCACATTAATATCTACATGCATCGATGATTCGCGGCCGGTGGCCGCAGACGACCGCAGGGGAGTGCCCGATGTTCCGAGGACAACTGAGACGTGCGGCCCTGGCCATGCTGGTGGCGATCCTGGCGGCGGCCGGGATCCAACTCACCACCGGTACGCCGGCCGCCGCCGTCCGGACCGTCTACTACGACGCGAGCCGGACCGGCGAATTCCGCACCAACTTCGACCAGGCGGCGCAGATCTGGAACAGCCGGGTCAGCACCGTCCGACTCCTGGCCGGCACCCCGGCCAGCATCACCATCTACGTCGACGACGGCTGGCCCCGCGCGCAGCCGACCGGCCTCGGCTCCGGCCGGATCTGGATGGGCCGCACGGCCGTCAACCAGGGCTACGACCGCAACCGCATCGCCGCCCACGAACTCGGCCACATCCTGGGCCTGCCGGACCGGCGCACCGGCCTCTGCACCGACCTGATGTCCGGCAGCAGCGCACCGGTCTCCTGCCGCAACGCGAACCCCAGCGCCGCCGAGGCGAGCCGCGTGAACTCGCTGTTCGCCGGCACCCTGGCCGCGCCGGCCAGTGCGACGTACACCTGGAACGACGCCTCGGACATCGGCCCGACGGTGGTCGGCGGCCGGCCAGCCACCGAGAACTACCCCTTCATGGTGTACGTCTCCGGCTGCACCGGCACGCTGATCAAGGGCAACTGGGCGGTCACCGCCAAGCACTGTTCGACCCCGTCCTCGGTGCGGGTTGGCAGCATCAACCGCACCAGCGGCGGGACCGTGGTGCAGGTGACCCGTGCGGTCAACCACCCGAGCGTCGACGTCAAGCTGCTGCAGCTGGCCAGCTCGGTCACGTACGCGCCGGCCCCGATCCCCAGCACCTCCGGCGCGGTCGGCACCGCCACCCGGATCATCGGCTGGGGCCAGACCTGCGCCCCGCGGGGCTGCGGGTCCGCTCCGGCGGTGGCCAACGAACTCGACACGTCCATCGTGGCCGACAGCCGGTGCTCCGGCATCAACGGCACGTACGAGATCTGCACCAACAACACCAACGGCAACTCGGGCGCCTGCTACGGCGACTCGGGCGGGCCGCAGGTGCGCCGGGTCAACGGAGTGTGGACCCTGATCGGTGCGACGAGTCGCGCCGGCAACAACAACTCCACCTGCGCCACCGGCCCGTCCATCTACGTCGACCTGCCGTCGATCCGGTCGTGGATCTCCACTCAGGTCGGCGGCCTCCCCGTCTGACCATCAGGGACACTGCGGGCGGGGGCGAGCGCAGGACGCGCCCCCGCCCCGGTGTGCCGGTGCCACCCACGCCATCTCACGATGCGATACGGTGCGTGGCACATTCGGCACACCGGAGGTGGCGTCATGCCTACCGTCGTCGTCCTCGCGCTGACCCTCGCCCTCGCGCCGGCGCCGTCCCCGTCGACCACCTCGAATCCGCTCGGCGACATCATCGGCGGCGTCGGCCAGATCGTCGACGACCTGCTCGGCGGCGGCACGCCGACTGCCGCTCCGACGCCGAGCGTCACCCCCACCGGGGCGCCCACGCCGAGTCGGCCACCGGTCGCCGGTCAACCCAGCCCGGTGGAGTCCATCGCGAGTCCGGTACCTACCGGTTCGACGGGCGGGGGCCCCGCGCCCGCCGTCCCTGATCGCCGCACCGCCGACGAGGACTCCGGCACCCGCGAGGTCGCCGTGCCCTGGCGCGACGGCGACACCCCCGCACCGACCGCCGCGCCGGCCCTCGCCAACCCCAGCCGGAACGCCTGGCCACCCACGTCGTACCTGCTGGTCGTGGCGCTCCTCGCGGTGCTGGCACTGCTGTTCCTGCGCCGCCGGGCCCCGGTCCCCACCGCCACACCCGACCCCGGCCCGGTGCCGGGTCCCGACCCGGCACCGGAACCCGGCCCGGTGCCGGAGAACGTCAGCCGGTTGCCGACCAGCCTCAACGCCATCTACGAGATGGGCCGGCAGGATGAACGACTCGAACAGGAGCGCCGCCGGCGAACCTGAGGGCACCCGCCGTCGGTCTCAGCCTGCCGAATAGGCGCCCTCACGCCGGGGGATCTCGTCGTCGTACGCCCCGACCGGCCCGCTGTAGCGGGCCGTGCCCTTCGGGTACGGCCAGGCGCTCGCGGTGCAGCCGTGCAGGCCCAGCGTCTGCTGCTGCATCACCGGGGCCGGCCGACCCCGCCCGGGGCACCGCTCGTGGCCGTACCCGAGCTTGTGCCCCACCTCGTGGTTGACCATGTACTGCCGGTAGGTGCCCAGGCTCGCCCCGTAACCCGGCACCCCCTTGACCCACCGCGCCACGTTGAGCACCACCCGGCCACCGTTGCGGCACGAGGTGTAGGCGTCCGGCACGTCCTGGCAGAGGGTGTCGCGGGTGCCGGGGGTCGCCAGGTAGATGGTGAAGTCGGTCGGCTCGCCGGCACCGACCCGGCGCAGCCGCCACGCCCCACCCGCCGTCCACCCGCGTGGGTCGTTGAGCGTCGTGGTGATCGCCGTGGCGATGTCGGCCGCCGGCAGGCCCCGGATGTCGCGCTCCACGGCGACCCGGTAGCGCAGCAGCCGGCCGGCCGTCGCGCGTCCGGGCGTGGTCTCGCCGGGCGCCACCGACCAGCGGTTACCGCCGGTGGCGGGGTAGCTGACCGGGATGACGGGCGGGGTGCTGGTTCGGACCTCGGTGGTCGCGGTCGGCTGACCGGCCGGTGTCGCCGCCGCGCCGGGCAGCGGTCCGGCGGCGACCGGGTCGGTGGCAGGTTGCCCGGCGGCCGGCAGGCCGCATCCGGTGAGCACCGCCACCACCAGCAGCGACGCCATCGAGGCCGGACCCCAGCGGCGGGTAGCCTTCGTCGACATGTCTCTCCCCTCGCGCGTCGCCCGGCGGCGGCGCGGGGGAGAAGACGGGTGACCGTGGCGAAAAGTTGATGTGACCCGGGCTCAACCTTTTGCCCTCCTCACCCGTCTCTGGCTCTGTGGCACGGGGAGGGTTCGCGGTGGCGCGGGGTGACGCGGATTTCGTCGAGTTCGCGCGGGCGGCGTCCGCGCGACTGATGCACGCCGCGTACCTGATGACCGGCGACCACCACCAGGCCGAGGACGCTGCGCAGACCGCCCTGGTCCGGACCTACGCGTCATGGTCGCGGATCCACGACGACGACGCCTACGGGTACGCCCGCCGCACGCTTGTCAACCACCTGGTCGACGGGTGGCGACGGCCGATGCGGGAGTACCCGACCGACGAGGTGCCGGAGCAGCGGCGTGGCGACGTGGCCGACGACGTGGCCACCCGGCGCTGGTTGATCACCATCCTCGGTGCGCTCAGCCCCCGGGAGCGCGCCATCGTCGTCCTGCGCTACTACTTCGACCTGCCGGAGGCGCAGGTGGCCCGGGAACTCTCCGTCTCCGTCGGCACTGTCAAGAGCACCAGCTCCCGAGCTCTGGAGAAGCTGCGCAGCGCCACGCCCCGGATGGCCGATGAGGAGGCGCGCCGATGAGCGAGCTGGACCGGCTCCGCGACGCCATGCGAGCGACCGAGCGGCCCGACGCCGTGCTCGATCTGGCCACCGTGATGCGCGAGGGACGCCGGTTGCGTACCCGTCGGCGCATCGCCGGAGCCGGGGCGGCGACGCTCGCGACCGGGCTGGCCGCCGTGGCCGTCGTGGTGGCGGTCAGCGCGTTCGGGCCGGGCGGTCCGGCGCCGACCGGCCACCCACCACCGGTCGCGGTCGCTCCGCCGTCGGTCGGTGTCTCGCCGACGGCGGAGCAGTCGCTGGGCCTCACGCCGCCGCCGACGATGGGCCGCGACGAGCCGCCGCCGAAGCCGCTGGGCCAGTTTGTGGACAGCGGGGTGCGACACGGCATCGACCGGCGGATCTACTACTTCGTCAGGGTGTCCGTGCCCGGTGCGCCCAAGGTGTCCATCGGGCTGGCCGCCGGTCGTCAGGCCCCGGACGGCTCGGTGACCACGGACATCCTGGTCAACGACGTGGAAGGCAGCGACCGCAGCGCCGGATTCCACCAGATCGGCTACGACGAGGAGTCAGTTGCTGCCGCGTCGGTGCCCACCTTCGGCTACTTCGTCGGCCCCGCCAAGCGGATCGTCGGCACCGTCGACGGTCGGCAGGTCGACGCCAGAGTGGCGCGGTGGAGTGCCGACCCGCAGGTGGTGATCTTCTGGTTCGACCCGGCGCAGCTCACTCCGGGGGAGCGGCTGGACGGCATCATCGCCCTGGACGGCAGCGGCCACCGACTCTGACGCGCTGCCGGCGCTCAGGCCAGTCGACGCTCGATGGTCACCGTCGTCCCCTCGGCGGTCGACACCAGCCGCACGTCGCCGTAGGCGTTCATCAGCAGCGCGCCGCGTCCCCGGTCCATCGCCGGCCGGCGGTCCCGCCAGGTGCCGAAGTCCCGTACCGAGATCCGGATCAGGCCGCCACCCACCTGGACGCGCACCCGCACCTCCGGACGGCTGGGCCGCTGCGCGTGCTCGACGGCGTTGTTCACGGCCTCGGAGGCGGCGAGCAGGAGATCTTCCAGCACGTCCGGGTCGACATCCAGTTCGCCCAGCGTGCCCCGGACGTCCCGACGCATCGCCGCGGCCGAGGTGGGTGCGGACGGGTACGTCCATCCGACGTCCAGGAGGTCGCCCAGCCCGTCCGGGTCGGCCGGCCCCTCCACTACCACTGACGCGTCGCTGACGGGTTCGACCACCGGGGTCGGCGGAACGGGGCCGACCGGGGTGGGTCGGGTCGACGGTGCCCCGGCCGCTACCGTCGCCGGGTCGCCGCCGATAACCGCCGCGGGGGTACGGTCGCGGGCTCGGCGGATGCTGGCCCGGATCCGGGCGATCAACTCGGCCGCGGCGAACGGCTTCACCAGGTAGTCGTCGGCACCCAGGCTCAGGCCCTCCACGCTGGCCTCCCCGCCGGCCCGGGCGGAGAGCACCAGCACCGGCAGCACCCGGGTCGTCGGGTCCGCGCGCAGCCGGCGCACCAGGTCGAAGCCGTCCAGCCCCGGCATCATCACGTCGGTCAGGAGCAGGTCGGGCGGGTCGCGGTGGATCTCGTCGAGGGCCTGCCGGCCGTCGGTGACGGCGCGCACCCGCCAGCCCTGCCCGGTGAGCAGCCGGGTGAGGTACGCCCGCATGTCGGCGTTGTCGTCGGCGAGCAGGATCCGGGCCCCGGCCAGCTCGTCCGTGGCCGGACCGGACGCGGGACCGGGCTCGGTCACGGTGTCGCCCGGCTCGGTGAGCCAGCCCATCGCCTCCTCGACGGCGGCGCGGGCCGCGTCACCCCGCCCGTCCACCGCCGGCCCGGTGATCGCGGGGCGGTGCGCCGCCGACCAGGGCAGCGTCACGGTGAACCTGCTGCCGACGCCCACCTGGCTTGTCACTCGCACGTCGCCGCCTTCCAGCCGGGCCAACTCGTGCACCAGGGCCAGGCCGATGCCGGTGCCCTCGTGACTGCGCGAGCGGGCGCCCCGCACCCGGTGGAAGCGTTCGAAGAGCTTCGGCAGGTCCCGTTCCGCGATGCCGATGCCGGTGTCCGCGACGGTGAGGCGCACCTCCTCGTCGTCGGTGTCGAGGGTGACCCTGATGCGGCCGATGAACGTGTATTTCAGCGCGTTGGAGAGCAGGTTCGTGACGATGCGTTCCCAGTTGACCGGGTCGACCGCGACCGGCCGTGGCAGCGGTGGACAGCTCACCTCGAGCGTCAGCCCGGCCCGCTCGACGGCGGCCCGGAACACCCCGGCGAGCTCGGCGGTCAGCGCGGCCAGGTCGACCACCCGGGCGTCGCTGCGCGCGCGCCCGGCCTCCAGGCTGGAGAAGGTGAGCAGGCTGTTGACAAGCGTCAACAGTCGGGTGGCGTTACGCCAGCCGGTCTCCACCCGCTCCCGCTGCACGGCCGCCAGCGGGGCGGTGGCGTCGGTGAGGGCGTCGGACAGCGGGCCGAGGATCAGGGTCAACGGGGTGCGGAACTCGTGGCTGACGTTGGCGAAGAAGTCGGTCTTGACCCGGTCCAGTTCGGCCATCGCCTCGACCCGGCGTCGCTCCTCCTCGTACTCCTGGGCGTTGCGCAACGCCACCGAGATCTGCTGGGCGAGGAGCTGGTGGAAGGAGCGGTACGCCTCGTCGAGCCCTCGGCTGGGGCTGACCCCCGCCACCAGGACGCCGAGCGGCTGATCCTCGTCGCCGGACGGCAGCGGCAGCGCCAGCGCGGTGTGGACCGGGTCGTCCCACGGGCCGGCGGGCAGCGGCAGCCGGTCGGCGACGTCGGTGACCTGGGTCGCCCGGCCCTCGGCGGCGTCCGCCAGCCCCCAGGCGTACGCGGGCGGGCCCGGGTCGGTCAGCTCGACGGCGTCCGGCAGGGCCCCTTCGTGCCCCTGGTCGCCGCCGGTGCAGGCGACCAGTCGCAGTGCCGTGCCGTCGCGCAGGTAGATGGCGGCGAACGGCACGTCCAGGGGGTGACCGGCGATCACGTCGATCAGCCGAGCCCCGGTGGCGTCCACGTCGACGGTGCGCCCGTCGCCGAGCACTGACAGGTCGCGCAGGAGACGGAGCCGGCGTTCGCCGACCACCTGCTGGGTGACCTCGCTGCACACGGTCAACACGCCGACGGTGTGGCCGTCGTCGTCGCGGGCCGGCGCGTGCGAGACGCTGAAGTACGCCTCCTCGCGGTAGCCGGCCCGCTCCAGCAGCAGTTGCAGCGCGGGAACCCAGCTGGCCACGCCGGTCGCCATGGCCTCCTCGATCAGCGGGGCGAGCACGTCCCAACCCTCGGCCAGGGTCACCCGTACGTCGTTGCCGAGCGCGGCGGGGTGCTTGTCGCCGATCAGCGCCGAGTACGCGTCGTTGTAGAGCTGGGAGTAGTTCTCGCCCCAGAGCAGCAGCATGGGGTACCGCGAGGAGAGCACCATCTGAACGGCGGCCCGCAGGCTCTGCGGCCATCCGCTGACCGGGCCGAGGGGGGTGCGGGCCCAGTCCAGCTGTGCCATCAACCGACCGGTGTCGCCGCCGCCGAGGAACAGGTCGCTGCTGGGTCGTGTCACGCTCGATCCGACCCCATTGCAAGCCCCCGTTCCGGACCCCGACGACCCCTGCCGCGTTACCTACCCATCCTGACACCTCTACTCACCTGTGCCGACGCCGGTACCCACTGTCGAATCGGCGGCGGTTCGGGACGAACGACCGATGCTCCGGAAATAGATATCTGTAAGTGTCTCGGGTATCTCTCCAACCCCGAGGAGCCCCCATGAGAGGCAGAACGCTGAGCGCGGGAATCGCGCTCGCCGTGTTCGCCGGGATGACGGTGACGCTGGCCACCCAGCCGGCGACCGCGTCACCTTCGACAGCGACGACGGCGGTGACCCGGCCGATCGCCGCAGCCGCCGCCGCGTTGGCCGCACCGGACATCTCCGTCACCAACGTCCAGGCGCACCTGACCCAGTTCAACACCATCGCCACCAGCAACGGTGGCAACCGACGGGCCGGCTCGGCCGGCTACACCGCGTCGCTCAACTACGTCAAGACCAGGCTCCAGGCGGCCGGCTACACCGTCAGCGAGCAGTACTGCTCCAGCTGCACGTACCCCTCGAACAACCTGATCGCCGAGTGGCCCGGCGGCCCCGCCGACCAGGTGGTCATGTTCGGCGCGCACCTGGACGGCGTCTCGGCTGGTCCGGGCATCAACGACAACGCCACCGGCTCATCGACCCTGCTGGAGAACGCGCTGGTCCTGGCCGCCCAGAACCCGACCATGACCAAGCGGGTGCGGTTCGCCTGGTGGACCGACGAGGAGCAGGGGCTCAACGGCTCCCGGTTCTACGTCAACTCGCTCAACGCCACCCAGCGCGGCTACATCAAGGGTTACTACAACTTCGACATGGTCGGCTCGACGAACGGCGGCTACTTCATCAACCGGGTCAGCTCGACCACCGCGGCGCCGCTGAAGGCGTACTGGGACTCGCTGGGCCTGCAACCGGAGGAGAACGTCGAGGGCCAGGGCCGCTCCGACGACTACTACTTCCAGCAGGCCGGCATCCCCACCTCGGGCTACGCCGCCGGGGCCAGCGCCCGCAAGACCAGCTCCCAGGCGGCCAAGTGGGGCGGCACCGCCAACGCCGCGTACGACCCGTGCTACCACCGGTCCTGTGACACCACCGCCAATGTCAGCGCCACAGTGCTGAACCGGGCGGCCGACGGTGTCGCGTACGCGCTGTGGCAGCTCGCCGTAAGCGGCGGGACTCCGACCTGCACCGGCGGTCAGCTGGTCGGGAACGGTGGCTTCGAGAGCGGCAGCACCCCGTGGACCGCGTCCTCCGGCGTGATCACCAACGCCAGCGGCCAGCCGGCCCGGACCGGGTCGTACAAGGCGTGGCTCAACGGCACCGGCAGCACCCGCACCGAGAGCCTGTATCAGTCGGTGACCCTGCCGGCCGGCTGCGCCACCTACACGCTGGCGTTCTGGCTGCACATCGACACCGCCGAGACCACCGGCTCCACGGCGTACGACCGGCTCACCGTGCAGCTGGGCTCGACCACGCTGGCGACGTACTCGAATCTCAACGCCGCGACCGGCTACGTGCAGCGCAGCTTCAACGTCGGCGGGTTCGCCGGGCAGACGGTGACGCTGCGGTTCACCGGCACCGAGGACTCGTCGTTGCAGACCAGCTTCGTGGTCGACGACGTGACGTTGCAGGCGAGCTGACCGCGTACCCGAAAAGGGCCGCCACCGGTTCTTCCCGGTGGCGGCCCGTCGCGACGTGGGTCAGGGGAGCTGTGGGTAGAGCGCGGCGACGCCGCCGGCCAGCCCGGCCTGTACCCGCCGACTGAGGTCGTCGGCGACGATCTCGTACGCGTCGGCCTCGACGCCGTCGACAGCGATCCTGGCGATCGCCGCCGGGTCGGACTTCGGGCCGGTGATGTCGGCGGCCATGTCGGTGTCCAGGTAGCCGACGTGCAGGCCGGCGACCCGGACGCCCCGGTCGGCGAGCTGCACGCGCAGCACGTTTGTCATCGACCACTCGGCGGCCTTGGCGGCGCCGTAGGCCCCGTGGATCGGGGAGCCGAACCAGGACAGCACGGAGAGCACGTTGAGGATCGTCCCGCCGCCGTTGCCGGCGATGACCGGCGCGAACGCCCGGATCACCGACAGCGTGCCGATGTAGTGGGTCTCCAGCTCCAGCCGGAGGAGGTCCAGGTCGCCGTCGAGGAGATCCGCTCGGGAGTCGATGCCGGCGTTGTTGACCAGCAGGTTCACGTCGCCGGCCAGCTCCGCGGCGGCGGCCACCGAGGTGGGGTCGGTGAGGTCCAGCCGTACCGGCGTCACACCGGGCAGGTCGACGCTGTCCGGGTTGCGGGCGCCGGCGTAGACGGTGGCACCCCGGGCGAGGAGTTCGGCGGCCAGGTTTCGGCCGAAGCCACGGTTGGCGCCGGTGACGAGGGCGGTGCTTCCAGCAATCTTCATGGCCGTGACGCTACCCAGCCTGACTTCTGTTAGACAAAGTCAGCTATCTCACCGGAGTTGGCCAACCGAATCGGGAATACGACCCGGACGCGCCCACAGCCCGACCGGTGACGACTCGTATCCTTTCCGCGAACCTCCGCACGAGCCGAGATGGGAGACGGTGTGAGCAACCAGGCCGAAACGTTGGAATTCCAGGCCGAGGCGCGTCAGCTCCTCCAGTTGGTGGTCCACTCGATCTATTCGAACAAGGACGTCTTCCTGCGGGAACTCATCTCGAACGCGTCCGACGCACTGGACAAGCTCCGGCTGGCCACCCTCGTCGACAAGGACCTCGTCGCCGACACCGACGACCTGCACGTCGCCCTGGAGATCGACAGCGACGCCCGCACCCTCACCGTGCGGGACAACGGCATCGGGATGACCCGCGACGAGGTCGTCCAACTGATCGGCACGATCGCCAAGTCGGGCACCGCCGAGCTGCTGCGCCAACTGCGCGAATCCGCCGACGCCCACGCCAAGCAGGACCTCATCGGCCAGTTCGGCGTCGGCTTCTACGCCGCGTTCATGGTCGCCGACCGGGTCACCCTGCTGACCCGCAAGGCCGGCGAGACCGGCGGCACCCGCTGGGAGTCCACCGGCGAGGGCACGTACTCGATCGAGGCGGTCGACGAGGCGCCGCAGGGCACCACCGTGACCCTGCACCTCAAGCCGGCCGACACCGAGGACAACCTGCACGACTACACCGCCGAGTGGACCGTCCGCGACATCGTCAAGCGCTACTCCGACTTCATCGCCTGGCCGATCCGCATGACAGTCGAGCGCCCCGGCGCCGACGGCGAGGCCGCCACCCGCGAGGTGCAGACCCTCAACTCGATGAAGGCGCTCTGGGCGCGGCCCCGCGACGAGGTCGACGCCGCCGAGTACAACGAGTTCTACAAGCACGTCAGCCACGACTGGGCCGACCCGCTCGAGGTCGTGCACATGAAGGGCGAGGGCACCTTCGAGTACGAGGCCCTGCTCTTCCTGCCCAGCCACGCCCCCCTGGACCTGTTCTCCCCGCAGGGCCGCCGAGGCGTCCAGCTCTACGTCAAGCGCGTCTTCATCATGGACGACTGCGAGGCGCTGGTCCCCACCTACCTGCGCTTCGTCAAGGGCGTGGTCGACGCGCACGACCTGTCGCTGAACATCTCCCGGGAGATCCTCCAGCAGGACCGGCAGATCCAGATCGTCCGCCGCCGCCTGGTCAAGAAGATCCTCGCCACGGTCAAGGACCTCAAGGCCAACCACGCCGAGCGCTACCGCACCTTCTGGACCGAGTTCGGCGCGGTGGTCAAGGAAGGGCTGATCGACGACACCGACAACCGGGACACCCTGCTGGACCTCCTGTCGGTGGCCTCCACCAACGACCCGGCCGAGCCCACCGACCTGGCCGGCTACGTGTCGCGGATGAAGGACGGCCAGAGCGACATCTGGTACGCCACCGGCGAGTCCCGCGCGGCCATCGAGAACTCTCCGCACCTGGAGGCGTTCCGGGCCAAGGGGCACGAGGTGCTGCTCCTCACCGACCAGGTCGACGAGGTGTGGGTCGAGCGGGTCGGCACGTACGACGGTCGGCCGCTGCGCTCGATCGCCAAGGGCGAGATCGACCTGGACACCGACGAGGAAAAGCAGCAGGCCGAGGCCGAGCGCGAGCAGCAGCGACAGGAGTTCGCCGGGCTGCTCGACTGGCTGGGGACCACCCTCACGGACAGCGTCCGGGAGGTCCGCCTGTCGTCGCGGCTGACCACCTCACCGGCCTGCGTCGTCGGCGACGCCAACGACCTCACCCCGACCCTGGAGAAGATGTACCGGGCGATGGGGCACGAGATTCCCAGGACCAAGCGGATCCTGGAGATCAACCCCGGTCACCCGCTGGTGTCCGGGCTGCGCAAGGCCCACGAGCAGGGCAGCGACCCCACCGCCCTGACCGAGACCGCCGAGCTGCTCTACGGCCTGGCGGTGCTCGCCGAGGGCGGTGAGCTGACCGACCCGGCCCGCTTCACCCGGACGCTCGCCGACCGGCTGGCCCGCACCCTGTAACCGGCGTACCTCGGCCGGCGGGCCGCCCGGGCAGCGGGCCCCGCCGGCCGGTCACGTCACTGCCCGGGAATCACCAGACCCGACTCGTAGGCGATCATCACCGCCTGGGCGCGGTCGCGCAGGTGCAGCTTGGTGAGCAGGTTGCCGACGTGGGTCTTCACCGTGTGCGCGCTGAGATGGTGGTGGGCGGCGATCTCGGCGTTTGACAGACCGGCCGCGATCAGGCGCAGCACGTCCGTCTCCCGGGCGGTCAGAGCGGTCACCGCGGCGGCCCGGGCGGGGTCCGGATGGCCGCGCCGGTGCAGTTCGCCGATCACCCGGGCGGTGACGGCGGGAGCGAGCAGCGCGTCCCCGGCCGCGACCACACGGACCGCGTTCACCAGGTCGGCTCGGGGAGCGTCCTTGAGCAGGAAGCCGCTGGCCCCGGCTCGCAGGGCCGCGTACAGGTAGTCGTCGGTGTCGAACATGGTCAGGGCGAGGACCCGGCTCGGGGTGAGCGCGCAGACCTGGCGGGTCGCGGCGACACCGTCGAGGACGGGCATTCGCATGTCCATCAGGACGACGTCGGGACGGTGTTCGCGGGCGGCCCGCACGGCCGCCGCGCCGTCGGCGGCCTCGGCGACCACCTCGATGTCCGGCTCGGCGCCCAGGATGGTGGCGAACCCCGCCCGGAACAGATCCTGGTCATCGGCGAGCACGACCCGCAGCATCAGACCACCGCCGGTGCCGACAGCGGCAGGGTGGCGGTCACCGTGAAGCCGTGACCGTCGGAGGCCGGGCCGGTGCGCAGGGTGCCGCCGCAGGCGTGGGCGCGCTCGCGCATGCCGACGATTCCGTACCCGGGCCGGCCCGCGTCGGACGCGCGGTGGCCGCGGCCGTCATCGGTGACCGACACCGTGAGCGAGTTCGCCGTGTAGCCCAGTCGGACGCGAACCGATCGTGCCCCGGCATGCCGCACCACGTTGGTCAGCGACTCCTGCACGATCCGGTAGGCGGCGACCCCGACGTCCGGGGGCGGTGCGAGCGGCGGCTCGACGACATTTCCCGAGGGCGAGCCGCCGCCGGGTGCGGACGGTGGGGGCGAGACGGTGAGCACGGCATCGAGGCCGGCGGCACGGACCCGCTCGACGAGGACGGGAAGGTGGTCCAGACCCGGCTGGTCGAGTGGTTTGTCGGCGGGTTCGTACAGGCTGCCGACCGCGCGGCGGAGCTGAACGACAGCGTCCCTGCCGGTGGCGGCGATCGTGGCGAACGTGGCATCGGCGCGATCCGGCTGGTCACGGACCAGGAGGGGACCGGCCTCCGCCTGGACGATCATGACACCGACCGCGTGGGTCAGGATGTCGTGCAGGTCGCGGGCGATGCGGGTGCGTTCGCGCAGCACCGCCGCCGCACGTTCACCGGCGATGCGACGACCGCGTTCGGCGAGGGCCGCGGCCTGGGTTCGGCGGGCCCGGGTGCTGGTGCCCAGCGCGTACGCGAAGAGGTAGGCGACCGACAGGTAACGCAGCACCTCCACGTCCGGGCGGGGATAGAGCAGCGAGACCAGCAGGCCGGCGGCGGTGAGCGCGATGCCGAGCAGGCGGATCGGCAGGGATGCCCGCGCCGCGAACGTGTAAAGGCAGACGAGGGGTCCGACCGGCAGCAGTGGGGGCGCGCCGAGCGAGGCGGAGACGGTCGTCGCGACGCCCACGACGAGGGCGACCCGGAGCAACGCCCGGTCCCGCCACAGCACCGGCACCGACGACGCGACCGCGAGCGGAAGCACCCACCAGGCACGTGGCCCCCCGACCAGGGCGGGCAGCACCGTCGCGGCGACGGCGACCACGGTAACGGCGAGATTGACGTACCGTTTCACGTCCGCAGTATCGTCCGACCCGGCGCGCCGACGCCTCCCTCCACGGGACCAGATTGATCCCGGCTCCCACGGCGATCCGTCCCGGCCGCCCGCGCCGCACGCTCGACACATGATGACGATCCTCGCCACGCTCCTCAGTGGCCTGCTCTGGTTCAGTGGCACCGGGCTGCACCCGGTCCCCGCGCTGACCTGGCTCGCCCCGCTCCCGCTGATCCTCGCCTCGACGCGGGTACGCCCGAGGACCGCGCTCTGCGCGACTGCCGTCGCCTGGTCGATCGGTCAGGGCGGCGTGCTCGGGTACTACCTCGGCACCCTGCGACTACCCGTCCCCGTGGTCGCGGGTGTGGTCCTGCTCGGCCTCGGCCTGGCGACCGGCACGGTCCTGCTCGCCCGCGTACTGCTGCTGCGCGGACGAACCGTCCTCGCCGTCCTCGCCGTGCCGTCGCTCTGGGTGCTGGGGGAGTACGCCGCGTCCCGCGTGCTGCCGAACGGCGCCTGGTGGAGCCTCGCCTACACCCAGGCCGACGTCCGCCCGGTCATCCAACTGACCGCGCTCACCGGCGTCTGGGGCGTCACCTACCTGCTGCTCGCCGTCCCGATCGCCCTCGCCGGCCTGCGCGGAAACCCACGCCCCGCCCTCGCCTGCCTGCTCGTCCTCCTACTCAGCACCGGCGGGTGGTCGGCCTGGTCGCTGAGCCGTTTCCCCGACCCGGCCGAGCGGCTGACCGTCGGCCTGGTGGCCCTGCGACAACCCGAGGACGGGCTCCCGATCGACGAGCCGTTCGGCCGTGACCTGCTCGCCCGTTACGCCGCACGGGTCCGGGGTCTGGTCGCCCGCGGGGCACGGATCGTCGTCCTGCCGGAGAAGGTGTTCGCCCTGACGGACACGACGATGCCCGTGCTCGTGGCCGAGCTCCAGCAGACCGACGCTCAGGTCGTCGTCGGCGCGGTGCGGCGACGGGCCGGCCGGGCGAGCAACGTCGCGCTGGTGCTCGAACCGGACGGGAGCGTCGCGACGTACGAGAAACATCATCTCGTCCCCGGCCTGGAAGACTGGCTGACGCCGGGTGACGGCGAGGTGCTCGTGGACGGGCGGTTCGGCGTCGCGATCTGCAAGGACCTCGACTTTCCCGGCCTGGTCCGGCGGTATCGGGCGCGGGGCGCGTCGGTGCTGCTCGTCCCCGCCCTGGACTTCACCTCCGATGGGTGGCTGCACGCACGGATGGCAGTGGTCCGGGGCGTGGAGAACGGGCTGGTCGTGGTCCGGGCCTCGGCGTTCGGCCGGCTGACGGTCACCGACCCTGGCGGCAGGATGCTGGGTGAGGCCACCGCCGGTGACGCGGAGCTGTTGCTCGCCACTCCGACGTCGGGGTGGGGCACTGTCTATTCGCGTACCGGGGATTGGTTTCCGCTGTTGTCCGTGGTCCTGCTGGCCCTGGCCGTGAGTGGGGCGCGTCCGCGTCCGCGTGCGGACCGGCAGCCGAGCGTGGAGTTTCGGCGCCGCCGCATCGTGGCTGGCTCCGCCATGACAGCTGAACGCCCGGCCGGATGACCGGCCGAGCGTTCGCCCGCGTGGCGCGGATCAGTTCAGCTGTTGGTGGCCCGTCACGCCGCCGAGGCGGTCTTCGACCCCCGGTGCGGCGCCACCGGGCCGGCGTTCCAGCCCCAGCGCGGGGCCGGTACCGCCGCGTCGCGGCGCCCGTCCGTGTCGGCGTCCTCGCCGTCGGTGCCGTCGATGGCCAGCTCAGCGGAGCCGGGTGTGCTGCGGGCCAGTCGCAGCGAGTGCTCGGCGCCGGTACGGGCCGCGCACGGCCAGGACTGCCCGGCGCACTGGAGGTTGCGGCACTGGCCCTCGTCGTCCGGCTCGTGTGCGCTGAGCACGTCGATCGCCAACTGCCACAGCAGCGGGTCGGTCACGTCGTGCGGGCGCTCGGCGGTGCGGCTAGGTCGGTTGCTGGTGTCGTCGGACATCGTGGGCCCCCCTCGTCAGGCTGTACCCCCCAAGGGTCACCCGTCAGCCGCCGGTTAAACCGCCGACCTGCTGTGATGTGTCTCTGGTCGCAGCTCGACCGTGGACACCGCACGCGTATCGGTCAGTCCGGCAGGAGCGGCATCTCCACGCCCGGCTCCCGGCCGAGCAACACCGCCCGGGTGAGCGCAGCTGATCCGAACCGGTCGCGGACCGCGTCGACCGCAGCGTCCAGATCGGACCCGGGGTCCGGCTGGAACGGCAGCTCCGGCTGGACCGGGTTGTCGTCGAGGTTGCCCACCGAGACGCCGATCAGTGTGATGCCACGGCGATCGATCTCGGGCAGCGCGGTGCGCAGCAACGCACGAGCGGCGGCGAGCAGTGGCGTGGTGTCGGCCGTCGCCTTGCCCACCGTGTGCGATCGGGTCGCCCGGGTGTAGTCGCCGAAGCGCAGCCGCAACACCACAGTGCGGCCGGACCGCCCGGCCGTCCGCATCCGCCGGCTGACCCGGTCGACCAGGCCGGCGAGGATGGCGTCCAGCTCAGTCGAGGCGTGCGGGGTACGGCTCAGCGAGTGCTGCGCGCCCATCGAACCGCGCCGCCGCCCCACCTGCACCGCGCGGGGGTCGCGATTCTGTGCCAGCGCGTGCAGGTGCCGGCCGGCGCCCGCACCGAGCAGCGACACCAGCGCCGCCTCACCGAGACGCGCCACCTCGCCGACCGTACGGATCCGGTGGTCCCGCAGCTTGGCGGCCGTGACCGGGCCGACGCCCCAGAGCCGTTCCACCGGCAGGGGGTGCAGGAACGCCAGCTCGGCGTCCGGCGCGACCACCAGCAGGCCATCCGGTTTCGCCACCCCGCTGGCCACCTTGGCCAGGAACTTCGTCCGGGCCACACCCACCGTGATCGGCAGGTGGACCCGGTCGCGGACCTCCCGGCGCAGTCGTTCGGCGATCTCGGCCGGGGGCCCGACCAGCCGCCGCAGACCACCCACGTCGAGGAACGCCTCGTCGATGGAGAGCCCCTCGACCAGCGGTGTGGTCTGCCGGAAGATCTCGAAGACGGCGCGACTCGCCGCCGTGTACGCCGACATCCGGGGCGGCACCACGATCGCGTCCGGGCAGAGCCGACGCGCCTGCTGGCCGCCCATCGCGCTGCGGACGCCCCGCGCCTTCGCCTCGTAGCTGGCGGCGAGCACCACGCCGCCACCGACGATCACCGGCCGTCCACGCAGGCGCGGGTCGTCGCGCTGCTCGACCGACGCGTAGAACGCGTCCAGGTCGGCGTGCAGGATGCTGGCGCCGGGCGACACGTACACATGTTCGCATGACGCCCGGCTGATGCGGCAGTGAGCTGGGCGAACGCCCGATCAGTCGAGGCAGAATTCGTTGCCCTCGGGGTCGGCCATGACGAGATGACCGGCGCCCAACGGGGGAGCGGGCTCGTGTCTACTGAGCCGCTTGGCGCCGTGCGCGACGAGCCGTTCGGCCTCCGCCTCCAGGGTCGCCATCCGCTCGTCACCCTGCAGCCCGGGGGCCGCGCGGACATCGAGGTGGACGCGGTTCTTCACCTGCTTGTGCTCCGGGACCCGCTGGAAGAACAGCCGTGGTCGCGAACCCTCGGGGTCGACCACCGCCGACGCGTCGTTGCGGTTCTCCGGCGGCACGCCCATCGCCTCCAGCGCCTGGTCCCAGGATTCGAAGTCTCCAGGTGGGGCCTGCACCTGGTAGCCGAGCGCCTCGGTCCAGAACGTGGCCAACGCGGCCGGGTCGGCGCAGTCGACGGTGATCTGGACGTCGCGGGTCACTGTGGGTCCCTGCTTCCTGATCTGGTCGGTCATGATCCCAGCCTCTCCCGGATAGCGGACAGGAGTGTTCCGCTATCCGTGCAACGATCGACGGGTGACCGTCGAGGCGACGACCGAGCGGGTGCTGCGCCTGCTGGCGCTGCTGCAACGGCGACTGTCCTGGACGGCCGCCGAACTCGCCGCCGAGCTGGGGGTCACCGACCGGTGCGTGCGCCGTGACGTGCAGCGCCTGCGGACGCTCGGCTATCCCGTGCACGCGGTGCCGGGCGTCGGGGGTGGCTATCAACTCGGTGCGGGCACCAGGCTGCCGCCGTTGCTCCTGGACGACGAGGAGGCGATCGCCACGGCCGTGTCACTGCGGCTCGCCTCCGGGGGCACCGTCGCCGGGGCGAGCGAGGCAGCGCTGCGGGCAATGGCGAAGCTCGACCAGGTGATGCCGTCGCGGCTCCGCACCGAGGTGCGGGCGGTGCACGGCTCCACCGACACCCTCATCGGCCCGGTCGCCGAGATCGACGCGGAGCTGCTGGTGACACTGGCCCGTGCCTGTCGAGACGGGGTGCGCGTTCGATTCCACTACCCCGACCGGGACGTTGGGGAGCACGAGCGGACGGTCGAGCCGATCCGGATGGTCACGACCGGCCGCCGCTGGTATCTGATGGCCTGGGACGTCGACCGCGACGACTGGCGGACGTTCCGGCTCGACCGGATGCGGGCAGCGGTGGCGACGACCTGGCGTTTCCCGGCACGCGAACACCCGGATCCGGTCGCCTTCGTGCAGCGGGCCGTGACCGGGGCGTCGTACCGGTACCTCGCCCGGGTGCGGGTGCACGCCCCGGCCGACCGAGTACGAGAGGTAGTTCCACCACAGGTGGGGCGGGTCGAGGACGACCGTGACGGGTGGTCTGTGCTTGTCGTCGGCGGCGACAGCCTGGACTGGCTCGCCGCGCACCTCGCCCGCCTGGATCACGAGATGGAGGTGCTGGAGCCTCCCGAGCTGCGTGAGGCCGCAGGTCGGCTCGCCCGTCGTCTCGCGGTGCTGGCCAGTGCGACGCCGGAGCCGGGCGCGCGGTGACGCAGCGTGTAGTGGCGCAGCGACACCGGGCTGCCGTCCGGAGCGGTCCATGGTGCCGTGCTGGTGCCGACACACCGCCATCCTGCGCGCTCGTACAGCGCCTCGGCCGCGGTGCCACCGGCGGCCAACTCCAGCACCAGGTCTGTTGCGCGTTTGTCCGCCCACCGGCGGGCCCGGTCCAGCAGCGCGCTGCCCAGCGCCAACCCACGGGCCTTCGGCGTCACGAAGAGACGAGCCACCTCGGCCGTCGGCCGGCCGGGCGGCCCGTCCACCTGATCCGCGATCCGATGCACCGCGACGTGGCCGACAATTGCCGCGTCGGCGTCAAGGGCGACCCAGGCTCGCGCCGGGTGTGGCTCGCGCAGCCAACGGTGCGGGTCGGCCGGCCAGTTCAGCGGGTACCTGTCCACCCGGTGGACCTCGGCGAGCGCCGCGACGCATCCGTCGAGATCGGTGGCGCGCCGCCGGCGGATGCGCGGTGGGGTCACAGGTCGTCGAACGGGCTGGCGTAGCGGAACTCGCCCCGGATCGACTCGCGCCACGCGTGCAACGGTCGAGCCATGAAGTACTGCGGCCCCCACGGCTGGGGCGGAGTCACGCCCAGCTCGACGGCGGGCCGGAACCCGAAGCGCGGGTAGTAGTCGGGGTGCCCGAGCAACACCACCAGCGGTTCGTTCATCGCGTCGGCCGCACCGAGCACCGCGTGCATCAACGCGCTGCCGACCCCGCGCCGCTGCCAGTCGGGCAGCACGCCCAGCGGCCCCAGGCCCAACGCCACCGGCGCACCGCCCACCAGGCCGCGGGTGGCCACCACGTGCCCGACCACCTGGCCGTCCGAATCGGTCGCCACCAGGGAGTACGCGGGCAGCCAGCCCTCGTCGGCGCGCAGCGCTTCGACCAGCGTCGCCTCGACCGGCACGGCACCGCCGCCGTCAGCCTTGGCGAAGGCGGCTGAGTGCACCGCCCGGATGGCGTCGACGTCGGCGGTCGTCTCGCGTCTGATCAGCACCGCGCCACCATACGGGTGCCCTCGGCCGGGCTCCACGCGTTTATCCCGTCGCCGGCCGACGCTGCGGCGTCCTCGGCCCGCCCACCCGAGGCGCCGCAACGGCGGCGAACCGGTCCGCAGCACCGGGTTCGGGCGCGCCCTCAGCCCACGGCGGTGGCTGAGGGCGGGGCGCTGCCGCCCTGGGGCGCCTCCGGGACCATCAACCGGATGATCTCCGCCTGGTCGGCGGGCGAGGGCAGCCCCCATTCGGGCCGGTAGCCGTACACCTCGTGCAGTGGAATGGAGCCGGTGCGGCCGTCCAGGATCTCCACCGCGTCGGTGCCGATCAGGCCGGGATGTTCGACGCCGCAGGCCTCGGCGACCTTGGTCAGGTCCCGGCGCAGCGTCCGCAGGTAGTTGGCCGCCCGGACCGACTTCAACGCCGGGTCCAGGCCCCGGGCGAGCCACGCGTTCTGGGTGGCGACGCCGGTGGGGCAGGTGTCGGTGTGGCACTTCTGCGCCTGGATGCAGCCAATCGCCAGCATCGCCTCCCGACCGACGTTGACCAGGTCGCAGCCGAGCGCGAACGCCACGATGGCGTTGTCCGGCAGGCCGAGCTTGCCGCCGCCGGCGAAGACCACCTGCTCGTGCAGGCCGTGCTCGGCGAAGAGCTTGTACACCCGGGAGAAGCCCTGCTGGAACGGGAGCGACACCGAGTCGGTGAAGATCAGTGGTGCGGCGCCGGTGCCGCCCTCGCCGCCGTCGATCGTCACGAAGTCCACACCTCGGCCGGTGTCCCGCATCAGGGTGGCCAGTTCCTGCCAGAAGCCCAGGTCACCGACCGCCGACTTGATGCCGACCGGCAGTCCTGTCTCGGCGGCCAGCAACTCCACCCAGTCGAGCAGGCTGTCGCAGTCGGAGAACTCGGCGTGCCGGGACGGGCTGACGCAGTCCTGACCAGCCGGTATGCCCCGGGTGGCGGCGATCTCGGCGGACACCTTCGCCCCGGGCAGCAGCCCACCGAGGCTCGGCTTGGCGCCCTGGCTCAGCTTGATCTCCAGCGCCCGCACCGGCGCGCCGGCGACCAGGTCCTTCAACCGGTCGAGGCTGAACCGGCCGTGTTCGTCCCGGCAGCCGAAGTACGCCGTGCCGAGTTGGAAGACCAGGTCGCCGCCGTTGCGGTGGTACGGCGACAGGCCGCCCTCGCCGGTGTTCTGCAGGCAGCCGGCGAGCGCCGCGCCCTTGTTGAGCGCGGTGACGGCGTTGCCGGAGAGCGAGCCGAAGCTCATTCCGGAGATGTTGACGACCGACTCCGGCCGGAACGCCCGGGCGCGACCCCGTGCCGCGCCGAGCACCTTGGCGCAGGGCAGCCGCACGTCGTGCCCGGCGGTCGGTGACGACGGCGGCACGGCACGACCGAAGGTGCGGTGCTTGATGATCGGATACCCGGGGGTGTACTCGATGTCGTTGTCAGTGCCGAAACCGAAGTAGTTGTTCTCCTGCTTGGCCGACGCGTACACCCAGCGGCGCTGGTCACGGGTGAACGGCCGCTCCTCGTCGTTGCCGGCCACGATGTACTGCCGAAGCTCCGGCCCGATCGCCTCCAACAGGTAGCGGGCGCGGCCGAGGACCGGGAAGTTGCGCAGCAGCGCGTGGTCGCGCTGGATCAGATCCCGCGCGGCGAGGGCCGCGACGGCGGCGGCGACAGCGGGTACGGCTCGACGGGCCCAGGTCATGCCCGGGACTCTTTCCGCCCGGACGGCGGGTCAAACCGGTGAGCCGGCTGGTGGCGGTGCGGGTGTGCCCCGCACCGCCACCCCGAGGCTCAGCGGTGCCGGAACGACTCGCGGACCGATCCGCCGACGATCGTGCACCACGTGCTCGTGCTGAGCTTGCCGTTGCGGGGCAGCCCGTGCAGCGCCTGAAGGTCCTGCACCGCACTCCGGGTGGCGTGGTCGTACGCCCCGGTGACGGTGACCGCGTACCCCTTGGTGGCGAGGATTTCCTGCACGGCCGTGACCGGCGCTCCGGCCGCGTGCTGGTCCAGCTCCGGCGCCAGCGTCTCCCAGGTCGGCGTGGTGAGGGTGGCGTCCACGTCCACCGCGATGCCGTTGCGAGCCTGCCAGTCCTGCACGGCCGCGACGGTCGCGGCGTCGAACGTGCCGCTGACGGTCACCGGGTAACCCCGGTGGACGAGCAGGTGCTGCACCACCCGGACCGAGGGAGAGTTGACGAAGCGCCACAGGTCCGGCCAGCGACGCGCCGGCACGTCACCGAGCGTGGTGCCGAGGGCGGCGTGCACCCGCCGCCGCAGCTCCGGGAACTGCCGGTAGAAGGCCGCGCCCGGGCATTGGGTGGTGCGGAAGTCCCAGTGTCCGAAGATGTCGTACGCGTGCAGCCCGTACTGCCGGCAGATCGCGACGCAGAGCCTGACCAGCGAGTCGGTCAACGCCTCCGGCGGCGTTTCGGTGACGTAGGTGCCCTCGTTCTCGATGCCGATGGCCCGGCCGTTCTCACCCGGGCAGTGCGCCGAGATCATCTGCCGGTCGCCGGCTTCGAGGCGTTCCAGGCTGCCCCGGCGGCCCTCCAGCACGTAGCCGCCGCGGCTGACCGTGAAGTGCTGGCCGGTGTCCGACCAGCCGTTGCCGTCGATGTGCAGGTCCTGGCAGTCGTGGGCCAGCTTGACCGCCTGCTCGCGGGAGTAGTCGGTGACGTTCGGGAACGCCATGTGGTGCACGATGATCTTGTTGGTGGCGATGGCGCTCACCGACAGCGGGTCCTTCGGCGGGCGGGCGGCCCACTCGTCACAGCTGATGATCCAGTCCAGGTCGGCGCCCGGCGCGGCCTGCGCCGCGCCCGGGAAGGCGAGTTCGCTCCCGACGACGGCGACAGTGGCGGCGCCGAGACCGGCCCGCAGCAGCGTCCGGCGATCCACTTCGGAATGGTCGACGTGCATTGCATCTCCTCCTGCGGCCGACGGCGGGGGGATGAAAAGTAGCTCCAGTGGCCGCACGTACTCCGGAGAATATTGCCAAGACCCGCCCCGCGCTAGAGGGCGCCCAACCCCGGCGGGCAGCCGGAAAACCAGTCGGCTAGAAGATCAACCTCCGCTAACCTGGCCGCTGACTCGGGGGTGGAAGATGAAACTTGGTGAGGCGCTGGCAGAACGCGCCGAGGCGGCACGACGGGTCGAGCAGCTGCGGACCCGGATCAACGGCAGCGCCCGGTACCAGGAGGGCGAGCTGCCTCCGGAGGACGCGGCGGTGCTCCTGACCGAACTGGACCAGGTCCTCGACAACCTAGAGTCACTGATCCGGCGCATCAACCGGACCAACGCCGCGGTGCCGGTCGACGACCTCGGCACGCTCACCGACGCGTTGGCCCGGCGGGACGTCCTGCGACTGCGGCACGCCGCCATCACGGCGGCCGCCGACGCCGCCGCCGGCAGCGGGCGTGGTCACCTGGCCCGGCAGCTCCGCTCCGAGCTGAAGATGCTCGCCGCGTTGCCGGTCGCCGAGCTTCGGGAACGCGCCGACGGGCTCGCCGGGCAGCTCCGCGAACTCGAGGTGCGGATTCAGCGCACCAACTGGGAGGCTGACCTGCTGGACTGACTGACTCCAGCAGCGATGTGGAGCAGGTAGCCGTCGTGGAGGCGTGTACACACAGGGCCGGGCTGTAACCCCGGCACCCCCTCTTGGCGCGCGGTGGGCAGCGCGGGGTTCGACTCCCCGAGCACGACGCAGCCCAGCACCGAGGACAGGTAACACCGCAACACGTACACCACATCACCACGTACAGATCCACGACGGCGAGGGCGGGCTCGGGGCACTCCACATCCGCGCGATCACGTGCTCTTCCCTCAGCAGCACCCGGTCGTCAGGGCGACCCTGCCTGGTCGGCGTTTCCGCGCGCCGGTTTGGGGGTAGGTCCGGGGCTGACCGTTCCGGCTGCCCTTTAAGGAATGACCAGATGAGTGACAACGTCAGCGACGCGGTGGGCGACGCTCTCCGCTCGGTGATGCTCTTCCTGCCCAAGGCCGTCGCCTTCCTGGCGATCCTGGTGGCCGGATGGCTGATCGCCAAGGCCGTACTGAAGATCGTGGAGAAGGTCCTCGAACGGGTGGGCTTCGACCGCGCCGTCGAACGCGGCGGGATCCGGCGCGCGTTGAGCCGCTCCCGGTACGACGCCAGCGACATCGTCGCGAAGCTCGTCTACTACGCGGTACTGCTGTTCACCCTTCAACTCGCCTTCGGCATCTGGGGGCCGAACCCGATCTCCGACCTGCTCGGCGCGGTGATCTCGTGGCTGCCCCGGGCCTTCGTCGCGATCGTCATCGTCGTGGTCGCCGCCGCCATCGCCAACGCGGTCAAGGACATCATCAGCGGCGCGCTCGGCGGCCTGTCGTACGGCCGGGTGCTGGCCACCATCGCCTCGGTGTTCATCCTCGGCCTCGGTGTCATCGCCGCGCTGAACCAGATCGGCGTGGCCACCGCTGTCACCACTCCGGTGCTGATCGCCGTGCTGGCCACGATCGGCGGCATCCTCGTCGTCGGTGTCGGCGGTGGCCTGATCCGTCCGATGCAGAGTCGCTGGGAGTCGTGGCTGGCCCGCGCCGAGCGCGAGTCGCAGCTGATCGCCGAGCACGCCCAGGCGTACTGGGCCGGCCGACGCGACGCCGAGGCCGAACTGGCCCGCGCGTCGACCACCACACGCGACGCGGACGCCACCCAGGTGGTGACCGGGCCGGCCGAAGCGGACGCCACCCAGGTCGTGACCAGGCCGGCCGAAGCGGACGCCACCCAGGTCGTGACCAGGCCCGCCGACCCGGAGGCCACCCAGGTCGTGCACTTCCCGGTCAGCTCCGACGCCACCCAGGTGGTCGATCGCGGCGCCGTCGACGGCGATACGACGCCGACGCCGGCCCGGCAGTCCGCGACCGACGACACGACCCAGGTGGTCAGCGGCTCGGCCGGTTCGGACGTCACGCAGCCGGTGGGCACCGGTGTCGACCCCGACGCGACCCAGGTGGTCAGCGGCGGCACCGATCGCGCGGTGCCCGGGCAACGCACCAGCGACGACAGCGAGACCACCACTGTCATTCCGCCCGTCGACCGGCGCTGACACCAGCGGTACGGCGCGGGGCGGGATCAATCTGATCCCGCCCCGCCTCGCCATGTCCCGCAGCCTGACCTGCCCCGGCACGGACCGCTCGCCCGGCGCGCCGAAAGCGCTGGCCGCAGCCGCGCCGGTTGTCTAGCACCGCGGGCATGACCTGGCGACATTGATCCAGCGGCGTAGGCCGATCCCGTGGGCCACCACGGTCACCGCACGTCCGGTGTCCGTCTCCACTCCCACGGGAAGGCCCCATGATCCCCATCGCTTCGCGCGCGCCCGACCCGGCGGTCCGTCGGCTGACGACGACCCTCTACGGGTACGCGTTCCTCAGTGACCTGGTCCTGCTCTACCCGCTGTACGTGGTGTTCTTCGCCGACACCGGGCTGTCGGTGGGGCAGATCGCGTCGCTCTTCGTCATCTGGTCGGCCGCCGGCATCCTGTTCGAGGTGCCCTCCGGCGCCTGGGCGGACGTGCTGTCCCGCCGGCTGCTGCTGTGCCTCGCCCCGCTGGTGGCCGCCGCCGGGTTCGCGCTCTGGGTGCTGGTGCCGTCGTACCCGGCGTTCGCTGTCGGTTTCCTGCTCTGGGGCGCCGGTGGCGCACTGGTCTCCGGCGCCCTGGAGGCGTTGGTGTGGACCGAGTTGGACCGGCTCGGCGCGGTCGGCCGGTACGCCCGGGTGCTCGGGCGGGCGCGGACGGCGGGTGTGCTGGGCGTGGTGGTCTCCGGAGTGCTCGCCGGTCCGGTGCTCGCCGTCGGCGGGTACCCGGCGGTCGGCGCGGCCAGCGTGCTCGCGTGCCTGCTCGCCACGATCGTCGCCACCCGGTTCCCGGAGCACCGCACGCCGGCCGCCGCGCGCGTCCCGGTCGCCGAGCCGGTGCCGGCCGCTGGGCCGGTGCGCGCCGCACCACCCTTGCCGGACGAGCCGGACACCGTCCCACCCGCGAGCCCGGACGACGACGGTGACCTGGGGTGGTGGGACACGCTGCGGGCCGGAGTGGCGCAGGTCCGCACCCACCCGCCGGTACGGGCCGCCGTGCTGCTGGTGGCCGTGGTCGCCGCCGACTGGGGTGCGCTGGACGAGTACACCCCGCTGCTCGCACTGGACACCGGCGCCGGGGCGCAGTCCGTACCCCTGCTGCTTCTGCTGCTCTGGGCCGGGGTGACCGTCGGCGGGCTGCTCGCCCCGGCGGGGGAGCGGCTGGGCGGTCGAGGCTACGCCGCGCTGCTGGGGCTGGTCGGCGTCGCGCTGGCCGGGGGTGCGCTGCTCCGGCACCCGGCGGGGTTCGTGCTGCTCGCGGTGGCCTTCGGCGCGGCGCAGCTGGCCACCGTGCTGGCCGACGCGCGGCTCCAGGCCCGGATCACCGGCACCAGCCGGGCCACCGTCACCTCGCTGGCCGGGATGGCCACCGATGTGTTGATCATCGTGACGTACGCCGGCTACGGCCTGCTCGCCACGGCGGCCGGCAACGCGGTGGCGTTCGCGCTGACCGCCGGGGCGTACCTCGTGGTGGCGCTGGTGCTGCTGACCCGCCGTCGGCGCCGGACGGCAGTGCCCACCGGCGTCGCCGCGGCTGTGCCGGGTGGCCCGGACTGACCGGGGCCCGGCGGCGGCCTTCTCCGGGCCGCCGTCGGGTCGCCCGGTCAGCCGGCCATGTGGAGGAACGACCACTGGTGGCCGTCGAGGTCCCGGAAACCGCGCATGTACATCGGCCCGTTGGCCGTCCCCGGCCCGAGCGACTCCCCGCCGGCGACCGCCGCCTGGTCGACCAGCTCGTCGACCTGGCCGCGGCTCGACGCCGACAGCCCGATGATCACCTCCCGGCTGGTCGCGGTGTCCGGCGTGGCGACCCCGGTGTACGCCTCGAAGCCCGAGCGGAGGTGCAGCACCAGCCGGGTGGTGTCGGAGACGGTGAGAACCACGTTGTCGCCGTCCGTCTCGGCCTGGTCGCTGGTGAAGCCGATCGCCCGGTAGAACTCGGTTGCGGTGCTCAGGTCGCGCACCGGCAGGTTGATGAACGTCATGGTCATCGGTGGTCTCCGTCCGTTTCGAGCAGTACCTTCAGCGCGGCGAGCCGATCCCGCCAGTACGCCTTCAGCTCCGCGGCCTGCGCGGCCCCGGCCAGCTTCTCGTGCAGGATGCTGACCCGGGCCTTTGACTCGCCGACCGCGTCGATGCCGACGACAACCCGGGTGGGGCCACCGGCCCAGTCGGCCCGGAAGCTGCGCGGCGCGGTGGCAATGCGGACCCGCACCTCGACGTCGGGCAGCCAGCGGGCGCGTGCCGTCTCGTCGGCGAACGCCTCGAACAGTCGCCGCGCCGGCACGGCCACCGTCCGGCTCGCGCCGGCCTCGAAGCCGCCGCCGCGTCGCTGACCCGGCGCGCGCAGGCCGCGCGCCTGCTCGTACCCGACGGTGATGGTCTGCGCCCACCAGCCCGGCACCTCGTGTTCGGTGGCCAGGTGGCGGGCGATCCGGGTGTGCGTCCACTCGGAGGCGGACGCCGCGTCGAGCAGAGTGAACCACTGGTCCCAGCCGCGGCCGGTGCGGTCGCGGATCAGGTCGTCGGCGATCCGCTCGGTCTGCGCTGCGGCGGCCGCGGCGGTGGGTTCGGTCTGTGCCGGCGGGGACGCGGCGGTGGACTCCTGAGCTGGCGGCGCGGCCGGCTCGGCGGCCCGACTGATCAGGTGCCGACGGGCGGTGGTGTAGCTCTCGCCGGTCTTCTCCATCCGGGTCCGGACCCGGGCCTCGAACGATCTCTGGTTGGTCATCACATGCTCCCGGTCAACGGCACGGTCACCGGGACTCACGCTCCCGCCGACCCCGCCGAAGTGGGGCATGTGGCACCACGTCCCGAGGGCTCCAGGCCCCCTTTGCCTCCGCGTTGCCGGCGGCGTGAGCGCCGGGAGGGAGGTGCGGCGCAGGACTACGCCGACGTCATCCTACGCCCCGACCGGCCGGCGGCGCAGCCGTCAGGGCTGGTCACCGTCGAGGTAGACCCACCGGCCGTCCTCCCGGACGAACCGGCTGTGTTCGGTCAACGTGCCGGGCCGGCCCGCGTCCCGGTAGTGGGCGTGGAACGTCACGGTGCCGGCAGTGTCGAGCAGGCCGCCCCGCTCGGTCTGCACGATCTCCAGCCGGGTCCACCGCTGCCCCGGGTCGAGCTCCAGGGAGGTGGGCCGGGTCGACGAGTGCCAACTGCGCAGCAGGTAACCGGAGTCGCCGAGGGCGAAGGCGCTGAACCGGGAACGCATCAGAGCCTCGGCCGTCGCCGGGGCGTCGCCCCCGTGCGCCGGGGCGCAGCACTCCGCGTACGCCCGGCCGGAGCCACACGGACACACCCGCCCTGTCGTCGCGTTCGCCCGCCGACGTCCCGCACCCTTACCCACGTCGCTATCCTGCCGCACCCGCCTTAGGGCCCGTGTCGAAGTCACCGCCGGTCGCGCCGCGCCGTGACGGCAGGCCGGTCGGAGTTGGCGAGGTCGATGCGCCAGTCGTTGCTGCACATCAGCGAGCCGCTACCCGGCGGGTATTCGAAATTGCAGGGGCCGAGGAGGGTGAAACCAAGGCGGTCGCAGAGTGCGTTGGAGGGGGTGTTGTCGACGGAGGGGAACGCGTGCAGGCTGTGGCGCGCGTCGGAATGGCGGGCAACCTCGCGGACGATGGTGATCAGGGCGGTACCGGCTGCGGTGGCAATGCCTCGGCCCTGGTAGGGCGGTAGGACGTTCCAGCCGGTCTCGTAGATCTGCTCGCCCTGCCAGTCACGCTGGTGGTAGGCGATGCTGCCGACCATCTCGTCGCCAAGCAGTACGGCGAACATGCAGCCGCGGCCAGTTGCCGGCATGGCAAGGTATCGGCGGTGCCGGGCAAGCAGCTGTTCCTCCGGCTCGGGACCGCCGACGTGTCGACGCATCTGCGAGGTGTTGATCCGGCGCAGGAGGTCGAGCGCGGATTCCGACCAAGGCTCAAGACGAACGTCCATGCCCCGCAGCCTGGCCCCCACTCGCGCCGTGATCACCGGAGTACGTGCCGATTTCCGTCGTGGACCGCGGGCCGGCCGGTTTGGCCGCTCGATTGCACCGCAAAAGTTCAGAGGTCGAAGAACTGGATGATGATGTCTGCCGTGTCGAGTTGGTGGCTGGTCTTGCCGATGAGTGCGGGGGCGGAAGCCTGACCCGGAACGGTGTGGCCGCCGTGGTGGATGGTGTAGAGGACTACCGGGGGGACACCTTGGGCCTCATAGGTTGTGCGTTCGACCTCGGTGGGGTCGTCCGTGGTTTTCGGCAGGCGTGTAGTCGTGGGTTCGGTGGTAATCCCGTTGCGCTCGGCGAAGTAGCGAGCTGTGCGGGTGGCCGACCAGCTCGAGCCACCTACTTTGAAGATGGTACGCAGGGCCCAGTTCATGGTGCCGCCCTGGTAGGAGACGATGGGGTCCTTGGTGCCGTGGATCAATAGGACCGGCAATGACGCTCGAGGGGTCTGGCTGGCGAGGAAGTTCTCCGGTGCAGGCATGGTTGCGGCGATCACCGTCGCACCCGCCAGCAGGCCGGGGGTCTCGTGGGCGAGACGGATGACCATCTGGCCGCCGTTGGAGTAGCCGATCGCGTAGACGCGGCTGGGGTCGATGCGCCGGTCCGAGGCGAACGTGGCGATGACCGCACGGACGAAGCCGACGTCGTCGATGTCGGCTCGTCGGGCCGGAAAGCGGTTTTCGCGGCGGGCGTCGTTCCAGTTGCCGCGATAGCCGTCGAGGTAGGCGACCAATGCCCCGCGGTCGGCGAGCGCGTCGAAGACGCCGCCAGTGAAGGCACGGTGCTTGTCACCGGTCTGGCCGGAACCGTGGAACACAAGAACTAGCGGCTTGGCCTCGCCCGGCGCTGCGGTGCCGACAAGGGTGAAGGTGCGGGTGGCTTCAGCGACGGTGACACTTTGACGGATGGCCGTGAGGGTGTTGCGCATGGTTTTTCCTCAATTCACGCGAAGAAGTCGATCAAGGTGCGGGCCATCCATTCCGGGGCCTCCTCGGGCAGGAAATGAGCCGCCCCTGGTGCGATAGCGCCGCTGGTATTTGAGGCAACCTGCCGTACGGCCTGCTCGACACCATCGCGCATTCCGTATTCGCCCCCGATGGCGAGAACGGGAATTTCCAAGGGCCCCTCAGCGGCCAGCGCGACTACCTGGTCTCCGGACTCTCCCGCGCGATAGAACTGGAAGCTTGCGTGCAAGGCGGCGGGGTCACGCAGCGCGTCGACGTAGACGTCGACCGCAGCCTGTGGGATGGCCTCCGGGCTGGCGGCTTTGGTGGCAAACTGGTAACCGAAGTAGATCTCCTCGCGGCCGGACACCATGCGCTCGTTGATCTCGGCCAGACGGTTGAAGACGAAGTGCCAGGCTAGCTCGTTGACCTCAGGAGGCATGAGCAGTGGGGGCATCGGAGTGAAGCCGGCGAGGACCGCCTCGGCCAGCATGAGTTTGCTCACCCGGTCGCGATGGCGCGCCGCGAGCACGTAGCCGACCATCATGCCCATGTCGTAGCCGGCGACGTGGAAATTGTCGTGGCCCAGGGAAGTCATCAGCCCGGCCATGTCGTCGGACAAGGTGACTGCGTCGTACCCGGTGGCCGGCTTGCTACTGGCGCCCACGCCGCGCAAATCGGCGGCCACGACAGTGAAGTGCTCGGCGAGAGCCGGCATCACCAGCCGCCAGCCGTACCAGAACTGTGGCCACGCCGGCAGCAGCAGCAGCGCCGGGCCGGTCCCGCCGATCACAGCATGCAGTTCTACGCCGTTGACCTCAACGGTATGGCTGGTGAAGGTGTCGCCGAATCCGGCGGGAAGGTGCGGGACGGCGTCCGCAGTGAAAGGCATCGGTGCCTCCTCGTACCGGACCCAACCATAAGCGGATGAGTCATCCGCTTCACTGTAGCACGAACGGATACCCCATCCGGTTATGGTGGGGACATGAGTACTTCGCCGTTGCGCAAGGACGCCGCCCAGAACAGGCGCCACATCGTCGAGACCGCCCGGCGATATGTCGCCGACGGCAAGCCCCTGCAACTCAACGATGTGGCGCGGACCGCATCCGTCGGCGTAGCCACTGTCTACCGGCACTTCCCCACGCCGGAAGCACTGCTGGAGACTGTCGCCCTTCCTGCCATCGAGAAGCTGGTCCGGCGAGCCGAGCACGCATTGACCGAGGCTGACCCGTGGATAGCGCTGCGTGGTTTCCTCACGGCCGCCATCGAAGCCCTGCTGGCTGACCCGGCTGTTCCCCCGGTGTTCGCCGCAGCTACCAGTAGCTTGGAGCACACCAGCGACCTCAAACGCGGGCTGGCCGACGCCTTCACCAAGCTCCTGACACGCGCGCACCAGGCGGGCGTCATCGATTCCAACGTCACCGAGGCGGACATGATCCCTCTGATGTGCGGCATCGCTTACGCCACGAATGTTCACAGTGCCCTCGGCCCGACCGAACGAGCCACCATCGGCCTGCGCTACCTCAACTTGATCCTCGCCGGCCTGCACCGTCCCTGACCACGCCTGGGCCCGGGCCACTGCCAGGGCGAACCGGTCGGCCCAGCCCCGGTGGCCGCCGACACCGTCCGGGTCGTCGAGCCCTTCGTGGTGCTGTCGCCAATCGCCACGTACCGCTGCCACATCACCCGCGCGACGATTAGCCCTCCGGCGACTCGGCCGGACCGCCGGTCGGTCGACAACGACAGTTGACGATTGTTCCTAGACTCGCGGCATGACGCGAGCCCCTGCGGTGCCACTGGCCCCGAACGTCTGGCGCATCCCCACGGTGGGCCGTTCGGCAGTCAACTCGTACGCCTTCGTCGACGACGACGGCAGCGTCACGCTCGTCGACTGCGGGCTGGCCAAGGCGCCGGCGCGGATCGTGCGCGGGCTCGCAGCGATCGGCAAGGCGCCGGCGGACGTCACCCGGATCGTGCTCACCCACGCGCACCCCGATCACGCCGGCGGCGCGGCGGAGTTGGCCCGCCGTACCGGCGCCCCGGTCGCGGCGCACGCCGCCGACGTGCCGTACGCGGAGGCGGGTCGCGCGCCGGTCAGCGACCCGGCGGTGACCGGCGGTCGGCTCTTCGCCCGGCTCAACAGCGGCCGGTTTCCGGCGGTCGAGGTGGCCCAGCCGCTGGTCGACGGAGACCTGCTCGACGTCGGTGGCGGCCTGCGGGTGGTGCACACCCCCGGGCACTCGCCCGGGCACGTGTCGCTGCTGCACGAGCCGACCCGCCTGCTGATCACCGGGGACGCGTTGTTCAACGTGCTCGGCGTCCGATGGCCGGTGAAGTGGCTGTGCAGCGACTTCCGGATGACCCGGGAGACCGCGCACGTCCTCGGCGAGTTGGATTACGACCTCGCGGCCTTCACCCACGGCCCTGAGCTGACCGACAAACCCCGCGATCGCATCCGCGCCTTCCTCTCCACGCACCGTTGAGCAGCCCTTCGGCGCGCCTCACAGCCAGCCGGAGCGGCGGAACAGGCGGTACAGGAACAGGGCTGCCGCCGCCATCAGGGTGAGGGCCCCGGCGTAGCCGTAGCGCCAGGCCAGCTCGGGCATGTGGTCGAAGTTCATGCCGTAGATGCCGGCGATGCCGGTCTGGGTGGCCGCGATGGCCGCCCAGGCGGCGATCTTGCGCATGTCGTTGTTCTGTTCCACAGCGAGCTGCGCCAGTCGCGACTGGACGATCGAGGTGAGCAGGTCGTCGTACGCGGCCACCCGATCCACCGCCCGGCTCAGCCGGCCGTCGACGTCGACGAACCAGCGGTGCAGGGCGCGCGGCGGGCCGTCGGGTTCGAGCAGCGTACGCATCGGCGCCTGCAACGGCAGGACCGCCCGCTTGAACTCCACCACCTCCCGTTTGAGCTGGTAGATGTGCTGGATGTCGGCGGTGCGGTCGCGGGCGAACACCGCCTCCTCGACCCTCTCCAGGTCCCGCTCCACGTGCCCGGCCACCTCCAGGTAGGAGTCGACCATGCGGGCGCAGACCGCGTACGCCACCGCCCACGGGCCGGCGGCCAGCAGCGCGGGGCGGCGCTCGATGTCGGCGCGGACGCTGCGCAGCGCACCGGCGGCGCCGTGCCGCACCGTGATGGCGAAGCGGTCACCGAGCAGCACCATGACGTCGCCGGTGTCGATCACCTCGGAGGTGTCGGTCAGCTCGTCGTGCTCCACGTATCCGGCGGTACGCAGGACCAGCAGCGTGACCGGCCCGTGGCGCTGCACGGTGGGCCGGTGCCCGTCGGCGAGCGCCTGTTCGACGGTCAGCTCGTCGAGGCCGAACGTCTGGCCGACCGCGGCGAGCACGGCCGGGCCGGGGTCGTGCAGTCCCAGCCAGACGAAGGCGTCCCGGCGGTGCCGCGCCCGGGCGTACGCGTCGGCGTAGTGCGGTTGACCGGGTTCCCGGCGGCCGTTGACGTAGACGGCGCAGTCGACGACGGCGTCCGGGTTGGACCGGCGGGGGGTGGGGGAGGCGTCCTCGGCCCGCCCGAGCAGTCGACGGGCCAGGGCGCGTACGCCCCGGCCGGTCCGGTCCCGTACCGGTTGATCCACCGCGTGCCTCCCCGTCGCCCGGCGCACCGCCCCGATCAGGGGATGGTGCCACCGCATTCTGCCGAGCAGGGTCCGGCTCCCGACAGCGGGGCGGTGGCTCGGCCGGTGGCGGGCGGCTTGGGCGGGTGGGCGGCTCGGTTCAGGCGGTGCGGGTGGCGAAGACGACGATGTTGTCGACGTAGTTGCCGGTCGCCGCGTCGAACTGGCCGCCGCAGGTGATCAGGCGCAGCCCGGCGGCGTCCGCCGGGCCGTAGACCAGGGCGGTGGGGAAGTGCTCCTTGGGGTACGCCCGGACGTCGTCCACTGTGAACGTGGTGACCCGTGCGTCGGCGCGGGTGACCTGTACCTGCTGCCCGGGGCGGAGCCGACCGAGGTCGAAGAAGACCGCCGGGCCGGACGGCGAGTCGACGTGTCCCACCAGGACGGCGTTGCCGGTCTCGCCGGGGCTGACCCCGTGTCGGTACCAACCGGCGAGGGTGGGCCGATCCAGTGGCGGCACCTCCAGCACCCCGGCCGCGTCGGCGCCGACGGGGACGATGTCGGCGCGTACGTCGATGGCGGGGATCTGCACCCGGACCGGCGCGGCGGGTGGCAGAGGCGCCAGGTCCGGTGCGGGGTGGGTGTGGGTCGGCGCGTCGGCCGACGGTCGTGGTGGCCGCGCCGGGTCGGCGGTGAGGCCGACGGTGATCAGCCCGAGCCCGGTCACGCCGAGCAGGGCGACCACGGCCGGTAGGGTCCGCCGCCACCACACGTGTGCACCTCCGTACCGGATCGTCGGGGTGCCCGCACCGGTGTCACCGGCGCGGGCACCCGTCTCAGGGATGGAACGGTCGCCGATCAGGCGACAGTGGACACCGGACGACGCCGGCGGATCAGGATCACCGCGCCGGCGAGGGCGGTGCCGAGCAGCGTGCCGCCGGCGGCGAGAGCGCCGGTGTCACGGTTGTCGCCGCCGGAGCCGGCCGGCGCGCCGCCGATCGGGGTGACGGCGAACGTGGCGGTGCCGGCCGAGCTGCCGTCGCCGCAGGTCGCCGCCACCGTGTACGTGCCCAGGGTGAACCCGGCGGTGAAGAGCTCGGCGCTCAGCCCGCCGCCGGCGGCGGCCGTGGTGGATCGGACGTTCTGGTCGCGGTTGGGGCCGGTGACCCGGAAGATGGCGTCACCCGACTTCGGGTTGCAGGTCGTCGCGGTGAGCACGACGGTCCCACCGACCGGGGTGGTGGCCGGTGACACTGTGGTGTCGGCCAGTGCGGCGCCTGGCAGCAGGAGCGTGCCGAGGCCCACGCCGAGCGCCGCCGAGCAGAGTGCTGTTGAGACCTTCATACGCGTCTTCCCTCACTTTTCGTCCGCTGACTGCGTGGGACGTCGTTCGGGTGGCCAACTCCGTGACTAGCACCGGTGTGCCCAACACTAGGTGGGTTGGGTCCTCGATCAGGTGAAAATGAGAAATCCTCGTTGCCGTCACGTGTCCACCCGAAGGCGGGGAGAGCTGCGGAAAGGCCCGGACGGCCCGACCGGCACCGGTGCTCCGATCGATGTCCATCCGGTCGGGCTGTCGTCGCTGGGTCAATGGCGAGGTATTGCCGGAGACGGCGGAAATAGGTGGGTCGGATGCCGCGCTCGGGTCAGTGGGCCTGGGCTGGGTCGGGCATCGGCTCGCCGGTCTCCAGCAGGGTCTTGAGGCTGGCCAGCAGCTCCGGCCAGCCGCCGCTGCCGTCGAGCTGGCCGCTGATCGCCCGGTGCATCTCGCTGTCCGGGGAGAAGTCGTCGTGGATGATGGTCAGCCGGACTGTCGACCCGCTGTGCGGCTCGATCTCGAAGGTCACCTTCGACCGGCGCTCGCCGAGCCGGGCGGCCAGCTGTTCGGCGGACCAGCCGAAGTGTTCGGCGTGTTCGGGCTGGAAGCCGTGCCAGCTGTAGGAGAGGCGACGGTACGGCTCGGCGACGAGCACCCGCTGGCCGAGGTCGCGCGGCTCGCCGTCCGGCGCGTCCTGCCACAGCACGGGTGACCCGACCTGCCAGTCCGAAACCAGCGCGACTCCACCCCAGTAGCGACGGGTGAACGCCGGTTCGGTGAGCGCGGACCACAGTCGCTGCGCGGTGGTGGTGATGTAGGTGGTGTAGACGAAGGTCGGGCTCTCCATGGGTTGTCGCTCCAATGCGGTTGTCAGGTCGGCGAGGGCGGCGGCCCGCTCGCGGTCGTAGCGGCTGAGCCACCGGTCGGCGATGGCGTTGATCGGGGCGGCGTTGAGGTAGTGCAGCTTTTCCCGGCCGCGCCGCACGGTCGTGACGAGATTGGCCGCCTCCAGCATCGACAGGTGCTTGCTGACGGCCTGTCGGGTGGTGGCCAGCCCGTCGCACAGCTCCCGCAGGGTCTGGCCGTTGCGCTCGTTGAGCCGGTCCAGCAGTCGACGCCGGCTGGGGTCGGCCAGCGCCCGAAACGCGTCGTCCATCGACCCTCCCCGTGACAGGCAACCAATTGGTTGCCTGTCAACATAGGCAACCAGTGGGTTGCCTGTCAACCGGCGGCGGGCGGCAACGGCGTGGGCGCACTACTGGGCGGGCTGCTCGCCGCCCGGTTCGGCATCACCGCCCCGTACTGGCGCGCGTGCGGGCCGGGCCGTGTGGCAGCGTGGTGCGGGTGACCGACTCCGCGCCGCTCGACGTCGACCTCGCGCTGCTCGGTGGCGGCGGCGCGGCGTCGTTGCTGCTCGCCGCACTGGACCGGCACGGCGTCCGGGATCTGCGGATCGCCATCGTCGACCCGGTGCGCCGACGCGGTCAGGACCGCACCTGGGCGTTCTGGGGCCACCCCGACAGCGACCTGGACCCCCTGCTCAGCGCGAGTTGGCAGCAGGTCGAGGTGGCGACGGCGGCGCGACGCCGCGTCCTGGACCTCACCCCGCTGCGGTACGCCATGCTCCGCTCCGGCCCGGTCTACGACCGGGCTGCCGAGGCCGAGCGTCGCCTCGACGCCACCCGGATCGTCGCGCCCGCCGACACGGTGCGCGACGACGGCACCCGGGTTCTGGTGGGCACCGGAGACGGGCGCAGCGTACGGGCCGGCTGGGTGCTCGACTCCCGCCCCCGCCCGCCGGCACGAGCGGGGCGAACCACCTGGTTGCAGCACTTTCGGGGGTGGTGGCTGGAGGCCGACCGGCCGGTGTTCGACCCGACGCGCGCGGTGCTGATGGACTTCCGTACCCCGCAGCCGCCCCGGGGTGTCTCCTTCGGGTACGTGCTGCCGGTCAGCGACCGCTACGCCCTGGTCGAGTACACCGAGTTCTCGCCGGACCTGCTCACCGACGCCGGGTACGACGCGGCGCTGGCCGGCTACCGGGACCTGCTCGGGCTGGACCCAGCCGGACTGCGGGTACGCGAGGTGGAGAACGGGGTGATCCCGATGACCGACGCGCCGTTCCCGGCCCGACCCACCCCCCGGGTGGTCCGGCTCGGCACTGCCGGCGGCGCGACCCGCCCCTCCACCGGCTTCACCTTCTCCGCCATGTACCGCCAGGCCGACCAGGTGGCACGCGCCCTCGCCGCGGGTCGCGCGCCGGTGCCCGCGCCGGCGTACCCGCGCCGGCACCGCTGGATGGACGCGGTGGCGCTGCGGGCCCTGGACCGGGGCGGAGTGGGCGGTCCCGAATTCTTCGACCGGCTCTTCGACCGCAACCCGGCCGAGCGGGTGCTGCGCTTCCTCGACGGCGGCACCACTCCGGCCGAAGAGGTCGCGATCATGAATTCGACCAGGTTGTTCCCGATGATCGCCGCGACCGCCGGCGACGCCGCACACCGGGTCCGCGACCGGTTGCGCCCCACCCGTCCCGTGCCGGCCATCCCACCCGCGGTGGTGGGCGCGGCCCCGACGGCTCGGCGCGCCCGCCCCCCGAGCGGGGAGGACGACGTCCGCGCCCGGTAGGTTGCCGGGCATGGTGGACGCGGCGGCCGGCAGGGGCGTGCAGATCTGGACCGACGGGGCGTGCAGTGGCAACCCCGGGCCGGGCGGTTGGGGTGCGCTGCTGCGCTACGGCGATCACGAGCGGGAGCTGTGCGGCGGCGAGGCCACGCCCACCACCAACAACCGGATGGAGCTGATGGCGGCCATCCAGGCGTTGGAGAGCCTGAACCGGCCGGTCACCGTGGAGCTGCACACCGACAGCACGTACGTGCGCAACGGCATCACCAGTTGGCTGGCGTCGTGGAAGCGCAACGGTTGGCGGACCGCCGCGAAGCAGCCGGTGAAGAACGCCGACCTGTGGCAGCGGCTGGAGGCGGCCTGCGAACGACACGAGGTCACCTGGCTGTGGGTCAAGGGGCACAACGGGCACCCGGAGAACGAGCGGGCCGACGGGCTCGCCAACAAGGGCATGACCGAGGCGCGGGCCGCGCTGACCAGCCGCTGAGCCCGGGTCAGCGGGTCGCGTCGGGGTGCCCCGGCATGGTGGAGCCCCCGCTGCTGCTGCCGGATGAACCACCGGCGACGCCGGAGCTGTCGGGCTCGGTCACGATGTCCGGCCGGACGTCGGTGTCAGCCGGTGCGGGCACCTCGGTGTCCGCCTCGAACTGCACCAGTGGCGCCTGGCCGGCCTCGTCCTCGCTGTGCTTCGGGTCGCCCGGCTGCTCACCTTGGCGATTTCGGTAGCCCACGCCGTGCCCCCCGTCGATGCCGGTTCGCGTCGGCGCTGGCTACCCGGCGTCGTCCCGGCCGAAACCTGACCCGCTGGCGGTGACCGCCGAGCCGACCGTCTCGGCCTGCGGCGCAGCGGACAGCAGCCGCAGGGTCCGGCGGCGGCTGAGCGCGACGATCAGCGCCAGCGCGAGCGCGCCGACGACCACCAGGAACGCCCAGGTGTTACCGAGGTGGTCGTTGACCACGCCACTGGTCGCGGAGCCGGCCGCGATGCCGAGCTGCCCGGCCGTCTGCAACCACCCGTATGTCTCGGGGAGCCGGACCGCCGGTGTGGACCGGGCGAGGATCTCGTCGGTGACGGCGAGGAACGGCGCCAGCGCGAGACCGAAGACCGCGAGCGCGACGGCCATCTGCGGCACGTTGCGTGGCAGCAGCAGCGCCACCGAGGTGGCGGCCAACGTGCCGAGCATCGTCAGGTACGCCGCCGCCGGGCTGCCGGGCCGCCCCCGGCTGGCCAGCAGCACGCCACCGGCCAGGCTGCCCACCGACCAGATGGTCACCAGCAGCCCGGCCTGGTCCGGGTGCCCGACCGTGGTGGCGAACGCGGGCACCAGCACCCACATTGCACCGATGCCCATCATGTAGCCGATGTGGGTGCCGACGACGGTGCGGCGGGTGGCCCGGCCGGGCAGCGCGGAGCCCTTCCCACGAGGCTGCCGGTCGGCCTCGCGCGGCGGCAGCACCGCGACCATGCCGAGCAGCCCGGCGCTGCCGATCACGGCGAAGGCCAGCAGTGCGGCAGTGGGTCCACTGATCAGCAGGCTCAGTGTCACAGCGAGAGGGCCGCCCACGTAGAGCACCTCCTGCCCGACGGCGTTGACCGCGTACGCGCGGGCCAGCGCGGCAGGGGCGACGAGCCGGGCCAGTTGGGCGCGTCCGCTGCCGACCGCCGGTGGCGTGCTGAGCCCTGCCACGGTCGCCAGTGCCACGAACGCCGCCGGTTCGGTGGTGACGGCCAGGCCGAGCAGGGTGAGCAGGTGGGCGAGGCCGGTGGCGAGCAGCACCGGCCGGGCACCGAGCCGGCCCAGGAGTCGACCGACCAGCGGCGCGGTGACCGCCAGCCCGATCCCGCAGCCGGCGCTGGCCACTCCGGCGGTGGCGAAGCTGCCGGTGTTCTGGTGACCGAGCAGGACGACGAGCAGCTGCCGCAGTGCGACCGGTAGCTGCGCCACGGTCATCAACATGATGAGCAGCATCGCCCGACGGGGTACATTCACAACTTATGAATCTACCGGAGGACGGCTCGCCCAACCTGCTCGGCGCACTCGCCCTGCTCGTCGGCTCGCGGATGCGGGCGTCGGTCAGCGGGTCCGTCGGGGCCGGCGGCGCGCTCGCCGAGGCGCTCGTCGTCCTCAAGGACCAGCCGGGGGTGACCGCCGAGTGGTTGGGCCAGGTGCTGGGGCTGACCCAACCCGGCGTTGCGCACCTGGTCCGGCGGCTCCGGGAGCAGGGCTGGGTGGAGAGGCGTCCCGGCGCCGACGCGCGCAGTCGTGCCCTGCACCTCACCACCGGGGGCGCGGCGGTCGCCGCCCGTACCCTGCGCGCCCGGCAGGAGGTGCTCACCGCGCTGCTCGCCCCGCTGACCGTCGAGCAGCGCCGCCAGCTCGCCGACATCGCCCGGGCCGTGCTGCACGACGAGGTGGCGGACGCCGGCAGCCTGGCCCACCTCTGCCGGCTCTGCGACCGCGCCCGCTGCCCACAGTGCCCGGTCCATGCCGGCTTCCAGGAGTTGACCGGCGCGCACGGCGGACCGGACCGGGCCGTTCCTAGCGGCGGCGGCCCCGCCGGGCCGGCTGACGGACCGGGGTGAGGGGCAGCGCCGTCCAGTGCGCCGGTCGGGTGAGCGTCTGCGGCAGCCCGGTGCGCGTGTCGCCCCGGGCGGCGTCCAGCTGGGTCTGGTGCAGGAAGAGCGTGTGCCGCAGGTCCGTGCCCCGCAGGTCGGCCCCGCGCAGGTCCGCGCCGGTGACGTCGGCCAGGCCGAGATCCGCCCCGCGCAGGTCGGCGCCGATGAGCAGCGCCCCGCGCAGGTTGGCCCGGCGCAGGTCGACACGGCGCAGGTCCACTCCGAGCAGGTGCGCGCCCCGCCGGTCGGCGCCGCCGGGGGCACGGGCCGCGTCGCTGGCCCGGGACAGCAGCGGGTTGACCCGGTTCCGCTGGCCGGCGACGTCCACAGCGCGAAGCTGTGTGGGGTCACCCTCGGTGAGCGTCAGCGTCTCAGCGCGGGCGCGTTCCAGCTCGGCACGCAGTTCGGCCGGCGGGCGCAGTGCCACCGCCTCGGCGAGATACCAGAGCAGCTCGTGCAGCGGTCGCAGCACCGCGAACGCCTCCGCCATCGCCGGCAACGTCTCCGGCGCGTCCCGCCAGTCCCGCCCGCCGAAGGTCACCTGGGCGACCTGCTGCCCGGCACCGAAGCAGTCGAACACCGTACAGCCGGGAAATCCGCGCTGCCGCAGCTCGGTGTGGATGCCGCAGCGGTGGTCGGGGCGCAGGTTCGGGCAGGGCGAGCCGGCCGGCTTGTCGATGGCGAAGTCGGTCGACGCGGCGAAGGCGGGCACCACGCAACACAGCCCGAAGCAGCGTCCGCAGTCGGCGCGCAGCTGCGCCGCCCCGGACGGCGGTGCGGTGCGGTGCGACACGCTGACGGTCCTCCTGGCGATCAGGGTGGGCCACCATTGTTTCCCGTGCCGAGCTGACGGTCTGTTCGGGGGTCACCGTGCGTGCGTCTCACCGGCCGTCGCGGGCCGGGGCGCCGGGGTACGGGCATCGCCCGGCGGCGGCACCAGTCGGCGAATGTCCCGCTCGCCGTCGCCGTGCCCGTACTTCTGGTCGAAGTGCCGTTTCACCACGGCGGCCGGGGTGCGGTCCCCGTCGGCGGGCTCGGCCAACGCGAACACCGCGGGGGCCGCCCCGGGCGCGCGGGGCGGCAGCACCGCTCGCACGGTCAGCGGCCCGGTGACCCGGAACCCCCGGCAGTCGACGTAGTGCTGCCCGTCCACCGTCACGTACGGCACGTGCACCTCGACCACGTCCGACTCGTCGTGGCGCAGCGTGACCATGACCGACCAGTACCGCTCCAGGTCGAGGGTGGCCTGCTCGTGCTCCCACAGCTCCTCGAACCGGGCGTGCACGAACCCGCCCCACGGGCTGTCCATGTCCACCTCGAGCTGCGGCACGTTGAAGGACAACTTCCCGATCGGGAAGAACGAGATCAGCGCCCGCCCGTCCCACTGGTAGAGCTGGATCGACGGGGACGCGTCGTAGAGCCGGACCTGGAGGCGGTGGCGCAGCCGCGAGTCGAGCGCGTCGGCGAAGGCGGCCAGGTGGCGCAGGTTGGTGCGGATCTGCCGGGGCACGTCCACCCGTTGCCGTTCCAGCTCCTCGGAGCGTTGCTGGGCGGCGGTGCAGTCGGGGTCGAGCAGGAGCAACTGCACCTGGGCGCCGTTGGCGAGCGCCGCTCGTACCGCGCCCAGGGTCTCCTCACGGTGCCGTTGCTCCAGCAGGATCGTCCAGGTGTCCAGGATGCGCACCCGGCGTCCGGAGCGGTGCAGCCGCGTCACGAACGCCTGCTGGTCGAAGCTGAGGTGCTCCTGCACCCGCGCCTTGCGGGCCTCCTCGAACAACGGGTCGAAGATGACGTACGAGATGGCCGCGAGGACCACGCTGGCCCCGAGGTTGAGCAGCAGGTCGCTGAGGAAGCCGGTGCTGCGCCAGGCGGCCAGCAGCATGACGACGGCGATCGCGAACAGTGCCCCACCGACGACGAAGGCGCGTCGTTGCCGCCCGCCCCGACCAGCCCACCCGGGCATCCGGTCCCCTTCCGCCGTCGGTCGGCCCCACCGCCGCTTGCTGATCACCGGAATTCGGAGGATACGTGCCCGCTTTGCTGGGCGCTGTCCCGTTCGGGAGCCGCCGGTTCGCCGTTCGGACCCGCTTCGCCGCTCATAGGGTGACGGTAACGGAGTCATGCGACCACGGAGGGTGGCGGGTGGACGAGAGCGAACGCGAGCAGGCGCTTCTCACCGTCCTGACCACCGAGCACTACGCGTTGCAGACGTCCCGCACCGGCACCATCGCCGAGGCCACCGGCCGCGCCACCATCTTCCTGTCCGTCCTGTCGGCGGCGCTGATCGGCCTCGGCTTCGTTGCCAGCAACGACAAGGTGGTCCGGCCGTACCTGGCCGCGGTGCTGCCGACGCTTGTCATCATCGGGGTGTTGACGTTCCTGCGGCTGGTGGAGACCACAGTCGAGAACTCGTTGGACCTGCTGCGGATCCAGCGCATCCGGGCCTACTACCACCATCAGTTCGCCGGCGGGCACGACTTCTTCGCCGATGCGGTGGTGGCCGACAACGCCATGAGCACGGCCTGGAACCTGGTCGGCACGCGTCCGGGGCGGTGGGAGTTCCTGCTGACCACTGCCGCGCTCGTGGGTGCTGTCAACGCCGTACTGAGCGGGCTCGGCATCGCGCTGGTGGCCACGACCGTCGGGGTCGGGGTCGCCGTGACGGTACTGGTCGGGGTGCTGGTCGCGGTGCTGGCGTTCGGTGTGCAGTTCGCGTACATCGTCCGGGCGTCGGCCGCGCGGATGCGCTGACGGCTCCCGCCGGTGTTGTCAGACCGATCGCCAGTCGTCGTTCGGCAACGCCGCTGCCTGCGGGCCCATCAGCAACATGCCCCCGTCGACCGGCCAGGACGCGCCGGTGACGTAGCTGGCGGCGGGGGAGGCGAGCAGCGCGACCACGGCGGCCACCTCCCGGGCGTCGCCGGGCCGCCCCAGCGGCACGCCGGGCCGTTCCTGGGTGAACGGGTCGACATCCTCCTGACCGGTCATCGGCGTGGCGATCTCGCCCGGGGCGACGGCGTTGACGGTGATCCCGTCGGCGGCCAACTCCTGGGCCATCACCCGGGTCAACAGCCCGAGCCCGCCCTTCGCGGCGCAGTACGCGGCGGAGCCCACCCGGGGCGCGTGCTCGTGCACGCTGGTGATGTTGATGATCCGTCCGCCGGCGCCGGTGGCCCGCATCCGTCGCGCGGCCCGCTGGGCGCACAGGAAGGGCGCGTCCAGGTCGACGGCGAGCACGTCGCGCCACTGCTCCCACCCGGTGTCGACGAAAGGCGTCGAGCCCCCGATGCCGGCGTTGTTGACAAGCACCCCGATGCCGCCCAGCCGGTCGGCCAACTCGTCCACCACCGCGGCCGCGCCCGGCAGTCGGGTCAGGTCCACCTCGGCGACCTCGCAGCGCCGCCCCGTCGCGCGGACCTCGGTGGCCGTCCGTTCGGCGCCGTCGGGATCGCCGTACCAGGTGATGCCGATCTCGAAACCGGCCTTGGCCAGCGCCACCGCGCAGGCCTTGCCGATGCCGGAGTCCGCGCCGGTGACGACGGCGATCCTGGAGTAGTTGTCGTATCGCTGCGGCATGCTGCCGCACTACCCCCGGCAGGGCCGACCCAACCGCCACGGGGACCATGTCTGTCTGTCGACGACGTACGGTCGCCTGATGCGGATCACCCGATTCACCCACTCGTGCGTGCGCGTGGAACACGACGGCGGGGTGCTGGTCGTCGACCCGGGGACGTGGAGCGAGCCGCGGGCGCTGGTCGGCGCGGACGCCGTCCTGGTGACCCACGAGCACACCGACCACGTCGACGTGTTGCGGCTCGCCGGTCTCGGTGTTCCCGTGTACGCCCCGGAAGGCGCCCGACTGCCGGAACTCGCCCCGCTTGTGGTGACCCGAATCCGGGCGGGGCAACGCTTCACGGCGGCCGGCATTCCGGTCAGCGCGCATGGCGGCCGGCACGCCCCGATCCACGAGGGGCAGCCTGACTGCCCGAACCTCGGCTACCTGATCGGCGACGAGCTCTACCACCCGGGCGACGCGCTGCACGTGCCGGACGAGCCGGTGCGCACCCTGCTCGTCCCGGCCCAGGGGTCCTGGTTGCGCCTCGACGAGGCGATCCGCTTCGCCGGTGCGGTGGGCGCGGCGGCGGCGTACCCGATCCACGACGCGCAGCTCAACGATCGCGGCCTGGCCAGCGTCGCCGGCTGGTTCGGCGAGACGATCCCCGGCTACCGCCACCTGGTGCCCGGCGACACCGCCTGACCGCTGTCGCCACCGGCCGTCGGGGTGCGGAACCCTGGTGCGGCGGCGGTGAGCACCGCGGCGGCCGTCGGGGCGGACCACCCCTCGGTCAGCTCGGTCACCAGGGCGGCGACCAGCTGGGTCACCGTCGGCTCGGCACCCGGGTGCAGCGCCTCGGCGACGATCAACACCGACGAGGTGCCCGCCCGCACGGCCGACCAGCCGCTCTGCCGGTTCGTCCACCGCCGGGCGTGCGCCCGCCCGGCCGAGTCGACGAAGGTCACCTCGCCCGGCTCGGGATGCTCGGTGTCGCCCGCGAAGCTCAGGTACGTCTCGTCGCCGTGTGCCGGCCGGACCACCAGGTCGCCGTCGACCCGGTCCACATCGAGCGCGGCGACCGGGATGGCGTACGCGGCCGAGATGGCATTGCAGAGATCGACGAGCGGGTGCACGCGGGGCAGTTCGCCGTCCAGGCGCAGCCGGCGCAGCAGCGCCTCGGCGGCGCACCGGTACTTGGTGGGCCGCAGCCCCATGGCCGCGTACGTCCGCCGCCACGCCTGGATCTCCGGGAACCCACTCTCGGCCCCGCCGACGGTCAACCGCCGTCGGGCCTCGGTGAGATGGGCCGCCGTGCGTGCGGTCGCGTCGGCGGTGGCGGTGATTCCGGAGGCCAGCACCACCCCGGCGACCAGATCGGGGTACGCGTCGCGAAGCTGTGGCGAATGGTGAAACCGCACTGTGGTCCTATCGTTCGGTGAGGGCGAGGGTCAGGCCGAGCGCGACGAACGTGCCGGCGGCGGATCGGCGCAACCAGTCGGTGACCCGGGGTCGGGTCAGCACCCGGTCGCGTACCCGGGCCGCGAAGATGCCGTAGCCGCTGAACACCACGAAGGTGAGCAGCATGAACACCGCGCCGCAGCCGAGCATCACCCGGGTCGAGCCGGGCGCCGTGGTGTCCACGAACTGCGGCAGGAACGCGACGAAGAACATCGTGGGCTTCGGGTTGAGCAGGTTGACCAGCACCCCGGAGACGATCACCCGGATCGCCGAGCGGGGCGGCGCGTCGGTCGTCACCGCGAAGGCGTCGCGGTCCCGCGCCATGGACCAGGCCAGGTAGAGCAGGTAGCCGACGCCGAGGTAGCGGACGGTCTCGAATGCCACGGCGCTGGTCTGCATCAGCGCGGCCAGCCCGGTCATCGCGGCCAGCAGGTGCGGCAACGTGCCCAGCGTGCAGGCGAACGCGGCCAGCACCCCGGCCCGTGCACCCCGGGACAGTCCGGCGGAGAGCGTGAAGATCACCCCGGTGCCGGGGGTGACCACCACGATCAGCGTGGTGATCAGGAAGGGGATGGTCACTATCGTCCTCCGGCGGAGTTGGCAGGTGTGGCTCCTGCTCACTCTGCTGCCACAATGGCCCGATGGGCAGAGCCAAAGCGACGGCATCCGAGAGGACCATATCGGCCGGGTCCGATTTCCTGCACCTGACCATCACCGACGCGGCGCCGGGTGGGCGCGCCGACTGGCTGACCGACCGGCTGCGGCAGGCCATCGCCGAGGGTCGGGTGCCCATCGGCGACCGGTTGCCCCCGACCCGGGTGCTCGCCGCCGACCTGGGTGTCTCCCGGGGCGTGGTCACCGAGGCGTACCAGCGGCTGACCGAGGAGGGGCACGTCGCCGGTCGGGGCCGGGCCGGCACCGTGGTCGTCGCCGCGCCGGCCGCGCCCACATCCGCCCCGGCCGCCGCGCCGGCACCTGTCGCGACCTTCCCGCCCGCACCGGGCACCGACATCTTCGACGCGGTACGCGCGGCGCCCGCGACGATCGACCTGACGCCCGGCGTACCCGATCTGGCCGCCTTTCCCCGCGCGGACTGGCTGCGCGCCGAACGGACCGTGCTGCGCCGCCTCGCCGCGGCCGACCTCGGCTACGGCGACCCCTGTGGTACGCCCGCGCTGCGGCAGGCCGTCGCCGCCTGGCTGGCGCGCAACCGTGGCATCAGCGTCGACCCCGCCGAGGTGATCATCGTGGCCGGCGTCTCCCAGGCGCTCGGCCTGCTCGCCCAGGCACTCACCGCTGCCGGCGTCGACCGGATCGCGGTCGAGGACCCGGGCTCCCTAGGGGTGCGACAGCACCTGAACAACTGGCGGATGGACACCCCGCCGATCACCGTCGACGACGCCGGGCTACGGGTCGACGAGTTGGCCGCCAGCGGCGCACCGGCCGTGATGCTCACCCCCGCGCACCAGTTCCCGACCGGCGTGGTGCTCGACGGTGACCGCCGCCGCCACCTCGTCGCCTGGGCGCGGGCCGGCGGTCTGATCATCGAGGACGACTACGACGCCGAGCACCGCTACGACCGTCCTCCGGTGCCGGCGCTGCGTGGTCTGCTGCCCGAGCAGGTCTGCTACGCCGGCAGCGTCTCCAAACTGCTCGCCCCCGCCCTGCGGGTCGGCTGGCTGCTCGTGCCGGCGCGGCTGCGCGAGGCGGTGGTCGCCGCCAAGCGCAACGCCGACCTGGGCAACGCCGTGCTACCGCAACTGGTGCTGGCGGAGCTGATGACCTCCGGCGCCTTCGAGCGGCACCTGCGGCTGCTGCGCCGTCGACACATCCGCCGACGGGACGCCATGATCGCCGCGCTGGCCCGCGCGCTGCCATCGGCGACGGTGCACGGCGCCGCCGCCGGCCTGCACCTGATGATCACGCTGGACGACGCCGTTGTCGACACCGAGCTGGCCGCGGCGACGCTGGCGCGCGGGGTGAAGGTGCAACCGCTGTCCTGGCACTGCCAACAGCCGTACCGGCCCGGCCTCGCGCTGGGCTACGCGGCCCGTACGCCCACCGAGATCGAGGACGGCGTCGCCGCGATCGCCGCCGCCCTCCAGTCGAGCTAGGACCGTCCGGTCCACCACCCTCGCCGGCGTATCCTTCGCCAGTGGGACTGCGGTTCGAGACGCGCGGGTCCGACTCGCAGTGGGTCGACACCGTGTGGACCTGCACGAGCGAGCAGGTCACCACGATGACGTCAGTGGCAGGGGTGCGTTGGGGCCTGGTGTTCTGGGAGCAGGCCGGCCGCACGTGCGCGAGGGCACCGGCGGCGCCATCGCCCTCGACCTGGATCAGCGCTTGACGTCGTAGACCAGCTTGAGGACGCCGTTCGAATAGCTCTCCGACTCCCGCAGCGTCAGCATGTGCTTGTCTCGGTCGGCCCGGCCGAACAGGCTCTTCCCGGCACCGAGCAGCACGGGGAAGACGAGCAGGTTGTACTGGTCGATCAGCCCCTCGTCGGACAGCCGCCGGGCCAGTTCCGCGCTCCCGTGGATGAAGATCGCCCCGCCCTCGCCCTGCTTGAGCGCGGCGACGTCCCCGGTCGAGCGCAGGATCGTCGTCGGCCCCCACCCGTCGGCGAACGCGTCGCGGGACAGCGTGCTCGACACCACGTACTTGGGCAGCTCCTTGTAGTCGGCGTGGTCCTCCGAGCCGGGCCACACCGCCGCGAACGCCTCGTAGCTGCGACGGCCGAACATCAGCGCCGTCGTGTCGGCGAGTTCCTCGCCCTTCAGCGACCAGGCCTCCGGGACGACCTCGAGGTCCTTGAACACCCAACCGGCGCTGCGGTGCTCCTCACCGGGCCCGCCGCCGGGCGAGTCCACGACGCCGTCGACTGACATGAAACCGGTGTAGACCAGATCGCGCATTGTGTGTCTCCTCCTGCTCGGGCGGGCTGCCGGGTCCAGGCTAGGTGGCGATCGCGGCGCTGTCTTGGACGGAAACGACGGCGCGTCGCGCCGCCCGGCCTGGTGGCGCCGTGATCCGGCTGCGGGCCGACCGGGCGGACGAGTCAGCTCAGCCGAGGAACAGCTGGACGAGGACCAGCACGGCGAGTAGCGCCGGCCCCCGTGACCCCTGACGCAGCAGGTCGACCGGGATCATCCCGAACGGCGTGTTGACCGTCGCGCCGCCGTAGTCGATCGGCGGGCGGGTGCCGGCCCGGAACGCGGCGGTCACCACCCCGAGCGCCAGCGTCGGCGCCAGCCACGCCGGCCCCGGGTCCACGGTCGGCACTGTCAACAACCACCACACGCCCGCGCTGACGGCCGGCACCACCACGTGGATCCCGCGCAGCAGGTTGTCGCTGCCGCCGAGGGCCCGGCGCAGACCGGGCGACCGGCTGACCGCGCGCAGCCCGCCGGTGAGCCGGTCGACGGCGAGGTACGCGAACACCACCTGCGCGGCCCCGGCCAACCCGGGCAGGGCGAGCGCGGCAGCGTACTGCACCCCGATCAGCGCCGCCCAGATCAGCACGGCGCTCGGGTGCCGGCGCAACCGGCGTACGTCGGCCTGGAGCAGCGCCCACCAGCCGGGGCCGGGCCGGAACGGGCGGCTGCGAACCCGGCCGATCCGGCGCCAGCGGCGGCTCTCCACCAGGCTCGCGAGCAGGCTCGGATCCAGCAGGATTGTGGCCGTGGCGGCGGCGTTGGCGAACTGCGCGCCGGTGGTCAGGGTGGCCCGGTCGACCCGGGGCAGCGCGCGTACCGCGAGGATCACGCCCACGCCCACGAGGGGCACCGCGGCGGCGAACAACGCGACGATCGGCGTCGTCGCCGGCCGGGGCAGCCCGTCGCCGAAGCGACCGACGAGCACCACCAGGGCGGTGATCACTGCCGCCGCCACCATCGGCACCGCCCCGGCCACTGTCGGCCAGCGCCGACCCGACCGGCTGCTCTGGGCGACGACGCTGAGCGCCAACGCGGCCGCGCCCCACCCCGCGCCGGCCGCCGCCGCCCAGCCCAGGGCGGACGGTTCGCTGACACCGCCGAGCGCCGCCACAGCCACTCCGAGCGCCGCGGTGCCGGCCGCCGCGCCCACCAGCAGCAGGACGAAGCGCGGCGCCAGCCAGGCCCGCCGGTCGATGGGCGCGCTTGTCGCCCAGCTCTGCGTCGCCGGGGTGACCAGCAGCGGGCCGAGCGCGCGCAGACCACGCCAGGCGAGCCCCGCGCCGGCCAGCAGCGCGGCGACGGCCAGCCACCACCGCACGCCCGGCTCGGCCTGCCCCACAGTGGGGGAGTCCAGCAGGTCGCGGCTGGCGCTGATCGCGAACCAGCCGTACATGCCCACGAACAGGACCATGACGTACGCGTCGCCGAGCACGTCACCGAGGGAATGGTCGTGGTGTCGACTGCGAGCCCGGCGCAGGTGCGTGCGCACCTGCCGGGCGGTGGGCACTCCGGCTGGCGTGTCGGCGATCGTGGCCGGCGCGGCGGTCACTTGCCGATCTCGATGCGCTCGTCGACCACCGCGTCGATCAACTCCGGGTCGTGCGAGGCCAGCAGCACGGCCGTGCCCGCCGCCCGTTCCCGCAGCAGCCGGTCGGCGAGCCACTGTCGCCCGCGGACGTCCAGCCGCTGCTCGGGCTCGTCCAGGATCAGCACCCGGCGTGGTCGGACGAAACAGGACGCCAGCGCCAGCCGGCGGCGCTGCCCGCTGGACAACGTCACCGGCAACTGGTCGCGGGCCGGCTCCAGACCCAGCTCGGCGAGGACCTCCTCGACCGGCTCGGCGTCACCCCCGTGGGCGTACGCGACCAACTCCAGGTGCTCGACCACGGACAGGTCGGGGAAGAAGTCGATGTCGTCCAGGGCGGCCGCCACCAGCGCCCGTATTTGAGGATCGGTCTCGTCGGCCCGGCGGCCCTGCACCAGCACCTCGCCCGCGTCCGGCCGGTCGGCGCCGACGACACAGCGCAGCAGGGTGGTCTTGCCGCTGCCGTTGGGGCCCAACACCACAGCGATCCGGCCCGCCGGGAGCGTGAAGCTCACATCGTCGAGCACGACCAGGTTGCCGAAGTTGCGGCTGAGTCCCCGTACCGAGAGCGCGTCCACGATCACAGAGTCTCCCAGAGCCGTGCCACCGGCCAACCCGAGCGACCTACGTCACGCGGCTGTCGGCGTCGTTCTCGAGCCGGGCGTCGGCGGCGGCCAACCCCTGGGCGTCGGCGACCTCCTCGGCCACCGCCGCCGCGTCCGCCCAGTGCCGGCGCGCGTCGGCCCGGTCGCCCAGCGCGGCGCAGGCGTCACCCAGATAGAGCAGGGTACGCGCCAGCCCGGCGGTCGGCCGGGTCTCCTCGCGCAGCCGGCGGCTCTCGGCCAGCAGCTCGTACGCCGTCCGCGCCTGCCCCGGAGTGCTGCTCAGCAGCGTCGCCCCGGCGTTGAGCAGCGCCGTGGCCCGGCTGGTCGGGTCGTTCACCGACTCGTACTCGCGCAGTGCGGCCCGCCACGCCTGGGCGGCGTCCAGGTGCTCGCCGAGCGCCGCGTGCACCAGCACCAGGTTGGTCAGCGCCGCCGCGTACCCGCGCGCGTCGCCCACCGAGCGGAACGTGTTGGCCGCCCGCACCAGGTGGTGGTGGGCGGTGTCCGGTTCTCCCCGGGCCAGCTGGGCCGCGCCCAGGCCCAGCTCGGTGAGGGCGTGCCCGGCCCGGTCGGCGCCGGAGCGGTGTCGGCGGGACATCTCCAGGTGCTCCACCGCGTCGTCGAGCTGCCCCAGGTCGAGCAGGGCCAGGCCGAGGTTCATCCGCGCCTGGGCGTTGCCCCGCCGCCCCCGCTCGTTGACCGCGAGGGTGAGCGCGGCCGCCGCTCCCTGCGGGTCGTGCCGGCGCCGGCGCAGCACGCCCAGCTCGTTGTGCGCCCACCCGGCGATCTCCGGGCGGTCGTCGGCGGTCGGGGTGGCCAGCACGGTGCGGCAGACCTGCTCCCACTCGTCGAGCCGCTCGGTGTACGCCAACCACCCGCACAGTGCCACGGCCAGCCGGAACCACCACCGGCGGACCCGGCGGGGCAGAGTCTCCTTCGCGCCGGCCGGCACCCGCACCACCGCCAGCAGCAGCTCCTGATGCAGGTCGAACCAGCCGTACGGGTCGTCGTCCAGCGGCAGCGACCACTCCCGGTCCCCGGCCGAGCCGAGCACCGCCAGGTTGGCCGCGTGCCGTTCGGCCCGGCGGGCCAGGTGCCGGGTCAGCCGGGCCTGCGCGGCGACCCGGGCCCGGGCCGGATCCGCGTCCCGCAGGTGCAGCCGTGCGCTGCCGGCCAGCAGCGGGCGGATCTCGTACCGGTCGCCGGGCGCGCCGACCACGAACGCCGCGGCGGCCAACCGGTCGAGCAGCGCTGTCACCAGCTCGGGATGCCGCCCGGCCAGCGCGGCGATGGTGGGCCGGTCCACCGGGGCGGGAACCAGCGACATCAACCGGTACAACCGGCGGGCCTGGCGGGGCAACACCCGGTACGCGATGTCCCGTTCGGTGACCAGGCGGGCCGCCGGTGAGACGGCGAGCCGCTGGTGCGGTGGCGTCTGCACCGCCCGGCGCAGCGCGTCCAGCACGTCGGAGTGCCGCCAACCGTGCTGAGCGGTGCGGTAGCCGAGCGCGCGGACGGTACGCGGCTGTCGCCCGCACAGGTCGACGATGTCGCGTACCGCCGGGTCGGTGCGCGGGTCGGCGCGGCGGACCCGGGCGGCGGGCGCGGCCCCGCCCGCCGTCGCGAACAGCTCCACCGCCTCGGACGTCCCCGGTTCGGCGATCCAGTGCGCGACCACACCCTCCAGACCGACAAGCGCCGGACCGCCGGCGAGCAGCAGACGGCAGGTGCGCGCGGTGGGCGGCAACAGCGGCCGGACCTGGTCGGGACGGTCCACGTTGTCCAGCACCAGCAGGATCTTGCGACCGTCGAGCTGCCCGCGCAGCGCGTCGGCGGCGGCGACGAGCGCGTCCGGCCGGCCGGAGGTCGGCGGGGCGGTGCCCAGGATCCGGGCCAGCGCAGTGAGCACCTGCCGGGCCGAGCGGGGCCGGCCGCGCCGCCGAAGGTCCAGGTAGTACTGGCCGTCCGGGAAGTCGTCCCGGCACTGGTTCGCGGCCTGCACCACGCACGCGGAGGTGCCCACCGCACGGCGGCCCAGGACCGCCACCGCGTGCTCCCGGGCGAGCAGTCCAACCAGGGCGTCGACGTGCTTGCCGCGACCGGTGAACTCCGCCGTGTACGGCAGGTTGGGCGCCCCGGCGGCCGGGGTGGTGAGCACCTCGGTCGGCTCGGGGCCGACCTCCTGGTTCGCCCGGCGGCGGCCCATCACGACGCCGGCGACGCCGACGACGCCGCCGACGACGGCCAGGACGACGGTCGCCGGCCCGAGCAGGTTGGTCGCCAGCTCGGAGAGGAGATTGCCGGCCAGGTTGCCGCCCACATTGACGATGGCGGCGCTGAGCAGCCCGCCGATCCCGACCAGCGCCGGCCAGCGCGGGTTGCGGCGCCCGCCGCCCGGCCCGGTCACCGGACGCCCCCGGAGACGAGCCCGGCGACCAGGTGTCGCCGCGAGAGGACCACGAGCGCCACCGGCAGCACCGAGGCCAGCACCGAGCTGGCGGCCAGCGCGCCACTGTTGCTCACGAAACTGCGGGTCTGCTCGGCCAGGAACGGCCCGAGCGGCGACGACCCCGGCCCACCGAACAACCGACCCACCACCAGGTCGTTCCAGACCTGCACGAACTCCAGCACGGAGACCGCCACCACCGCCGACCGGTTGTGCCGGGCCAACCGGCGCAGGGTGTGCCACCACCGGCGCCCGCCCAGCCGGGCGTCGCGGACCTGCTCGACCGGCAAATCGGCGAACGCGTTGCGCAGCACCAGCACCGCGAACGGCACACCCAGCGCGATGTGCACCAGGGCCAGGCCCTGAGCCGTGCCGGAGGAGAGCACCAGGCCCAGCACCTCATTGACCGGCCCGGCGATGACCTGGATCGGCACGACGCTGGCCGCCAGCAGCAGCAGCCCGGTGGCCTGCGCCGCCGGCCCGGTCAACCAGGCCAACGGGTACGCGGCCAGCAGCGCCACCACCAGCACCGTTGCGGTCACCGCGGTGGCCAACAGCAGGGTGAAACCCAACGTGCGCCACAGCTCGGTGCCGGTGACCAGGTTGCGGTAGGACTCGCCATTCGGCGGCGCCGACCACCAGCCGCGGGCGGCGGCGTCCACCCGGCCGTGCGCCGACGTGGCGACCAGCACCGCCAGCGGCACCAGCCAGGCGATCGCGGCACCCGCCGCGAGAAGCCGGAACACCCGCCGGGGCGGGGCGACCGGGGTGGGCTCCGGTGCCGCCTCGACGCGCGGCGGGGGCCATGCCTGCCGGACGAAGAGCGCGGCCACCATGATCCCGCCGATCACCGCCACCAGCCACACCACGCCGAGCGCGGCGCCGTCGCCGGTGGTGGTGCCCCCGGAGGTCTGCCAGATCCGCAGCGCCAGCACCGAGGCCTCGTCGCGGACCGAGCCGGGGGTCATCACCAGGATCAGATCGAACGTGCGGCTGGTGCCGACCGCTACCAACGCGAAGACCACAGCGGTCGTACGCAGCAGCAGTGGCCGCCACTGCGCGTCCCACAGCACATGGCGACGCTTACCGCCGTAGGCGCGGACCGCGTCGGCGAGGCTCGGCGGCACCGCGTCCAGCGCGGACCGGAAGACCAGCACCGCCAACCCGACCCAGGCCCAGACGAACGCCGACATCAACGCGACCGTGACCATCCCCGGCCCGAGCAACTGCGGCGCGTCCTCCACCGACCGGCCGGTCAGTCGGGTCGCGACCAGGGTGGCCAGCCCCCGGCCCGGGTCCGGGTCGTACATCAGCCGGAAGGTGACCCCGGTGACGACCAGCGGCAACGCCACCGGCACCAGGAGGATCAACCGGACCAGGCCGCCCTCCTCGGAGCGGCGGGACGCGGCGGCGAGCAGGTAGCCGAGTGCGGTCACCACCGCCGGCACCAGCAGGGCCCAGAGGACCGTCCGACCGACCACCGCGCCGGTGCCCGGGGCGGCGAGCGCGGTCCGGAAGTGTGCCGCGCCCACCCAGTGGCCGTCGGTGGTGACACTGGCGTGCATGGTCCGCAGCACCGGCCACAGCACCAGCCCGCCGAGCAGCACCGCGGCCGGCAGCAGCAGCGCCGACGTCGCCCCCGCCGCCGGATAGGCCCGACCCCGGCGGGCCGGACCGACGTCGTCGAGGACCGCCAACTCGCCGAGGACCCGCACCTGGCTCATCGGCCGCCCCCCGCGCTACGCGCCGCCGCGGCGAGCAGGCCGGTGGCCCGGCGGATCGCCTCGCCGGCGCGGACCCCGTCGGTGACGTCGGCGAAGAAGCCCTGCATGATCCGCCAGATGCCGACCCCGTCCGAGCCGGTGAACGCGCCGGGCAACTGGTCGGAGAGGTCGAAACGCAGGGTGCCGGGCGTCCGCATCTCCGCGGCGAGACCCTGGCCGACGCGGTCCCGGTAGCTGCCGATCGCGACATTGGTGTTGGGCGAGAGGTAGCCGCCGGCGCGCAGCCACGGCTGGAACGAGTCGGCCCTGGTGAGCCACTCGACGAGCTCGACTCCACCCCGGGCGTCGGCGAATGCCACGGCCGCGTCCCCGCCGACGATCAGTGGGCCACCGCCCGGCTGGGCGCCCGGGAACCGGAACGTGACAGGCGCCTCCGGGCCGCGCTGGAACGGGTCGGCGACGTCGGCGGTGAAGTCGGCCCCGACGAGCATCACCGCCCGCTTCGTGTGCACCACCTGGATGACCGACTCCTCGTACTGGGTGAGCAGGGCGCGACGGCCGCCACCGACGAACGCCCCCTTGATGCTCCAGAGCCCGGCGAGCCGGTCCAGCGCCTCGCGCACCGGTCTGCCCTGCCAGTCGGCGTCCGGCCGGGCGAGGGCGTTGTAGCTCTCCGGTGCCACGTCGGCCAGGACGTTCTCGAACCAGTCGGTGAGCACCCAGCCGTCCGCGGCGCCGATGGCCAGCGGCGCCGGCCCGCCGTCGCGTCGGGCGAGCGCGCCGAGCTCCTGGGCCCGCCGGACCAGCGCGTCCCAGTTGGCCGGCTGCACGGGCAGCATGGAAGGCAGGTGCCAGACCAGCGACTTGTGCGCCGCCTTGACCCAGACGCCGTAGCGCTGGCCCTCGGCCGTCAGCAGCTCGCCCAACCCGGCGGGTACGGCGTACTCGGTGGACGCGCGGACCGGGCTCAGCCAGCCGCGCTGGGCGTACTCGGTGACCAGGCCGGGCCGCGGCAGGATCGCCACGTCCGGGCTGGTGCCGGCGAGGTGTCGGGCCCGCAGGAACGCGTCGATGTCGTTGCCGGCGCTGACCACCTGCACCGGAGCGGGGTAGCCGGCGACGACCTCGCGGAACCGGTCCAGCTCGCTGGTGCTCCAGACCACCGCGACCTGCACCGACCGGGTTCCGCCGGAGCAGCCGGTGGCCAGCGCGGCGGCGCCCGCGGCGGCGGCGCGCAGCAGCGTACGACGACGCGCGCGGACGGGCGGCCTCATCGGGTCGCCTCGCTCGGCTCGGTGACCAGCACGTGCCGCACCGGAATCTCGGCCAGGGTGGCCGGGTCGGCGGTGCAGACCAGCACCGCCACCCCCGGGGCGTCCGGCGGCGAGAGGCGAGGCATCAGGTCACCGAAACGGCTGTCGCCCGCCGAACCGGCCGGCAGGTCGACCACCAGCACCTCGGGCAGGCAGGCCGCCGCTCGGGCGAGCGCCACCCGGAACCGCTGGGCGGCGGAGATCTGGTGCGGCAGCAGGGCGAGGGAGAGCCCCAACTCGAGCCGGTCGACGACGGTGGCCGTCCAGTCGTTGGCCACCTCGTGCACCCGTTCGCGTTTGCGCTGGCCGTACTCGATGTTGCGCCGCACGGTGAGCTGCGGCAGGAGTGCGCCGCCGGCGGGCACGTAGCCGATCTGCCGGCGGGGCGGCGGCAGGGCGGTGACGTCCCGGTCGCCGACCAGGATGCGACCGGTCACCGGAGGAGCCAGCCCGGCCAGGACCCGGGCGACCGCCGTGCCGAACCGGGGCGGCGCCACCAGGGCGGCGAGCGTGCCGGCGGGAACGTCGAGGGTCACCGGCCCGGTGCCGGGAACGGCGACCAGTGCGTGTAGCCGTAACGTGACCATCACCTCCGGCGACCATTGATGCCCGTCCCAGGGTGGCACACCGTGCCGACAACCGACGCCCCCCGACCCTTCCACTGTGGAGGAGCGGTCCTGTTCAGTCGGGGGAGTAGAGCGCGGCGAGCCCGGCCGCCGTGGCGGCCAGCCGTTCGCGCAGCGGCTGCGGGGCCAGCACCTCGACATCGGCGCCGAGGCGCAGCAGCTCGCCGTGGGCGTGGGTGAGCGATTCGATCGGCAGCACCGCGCTCACCCAACCCCGCGCGTCCGGCGGGCCGGCGCTGGTGTCCATAGCGGTGACCACCGGGTCGCTGCCGACCTCGCGCAACCGCTCCCGCCCGGCGGGGGAGAGCCGGACGTGCGCCTCGTCCCGGTGCAGCCGGGCCCGGAACTGCACCACGTGCGCGCGCCACCAGGCCGGCAGGTCGAAGTCGGCAGGTCGGTCGAACTCCTGCGCCAGTGGGGTCAGCGCGAGGATCTGGTTGACCCGGTAGGTGGCCGGCGCGCCCCGGCCGGGCTGGTCGGCCACCACATACCAACGGCCGCCCTTGAGCACCAGGCCGTACGGCTCCAGGACCCTGGTCACCTCGCCGTTCCAGCCGCGGTAGCGCACCTGCACGCGGTGCTGCCGCCAGACCGCCTCGGCCGTGCGGGCCAGCTCGGGGGAGGCGTCGCCGTCGGCGTACCAGCCGGGTGTGTCCAGGTGGAAGCGCTGTTGCAGCCGGGTCGCCCGGTCGCGCAGCGGGGCGGGGAGCGCGGCGTGCAGTTTGAGTTGCAGGGCGGCCACCACGTCGCCGTAGCCCAGCTCGTCGGCCGGGCCGGGCAGCCCGGCCAGGAACAGCCGGTCGGCCTCCTCGCCGGTCAGCCCGGTCAGTCGGGTCCGCCAGCCGTCGACCAGCTGGTAGCCGCCGGCGTGCCCGGCCTCGCCGTAGAGCGGGATGCCGGCGGCGTGCAGCGACTCGACGTCCCGGTAGATGGTGCGGGGGGAGACGGCCAACCGATCGGCGAGCTGCGCGGCGGTCAACCGCCCGTGCGACTGGAGCAGCAGCAGGACGGAGAGAAGTCGACTGGCCCGCACTTCACTGACACTAGCTGTCAGGGGACCGCTCGTACCGTCCCGGCATGGCATTTCGCGACAAGGATCTGAGAACGCCGGAGCCGATCACGGTGGACGGTCGACAGTTCAAGCGCTACCACATCGACCAGCCGGATCAGCCGCTCGAACCGGAGGTGGAGAAGGCCGCGTACGAGCAGCTGCCGCTGCTGCTGGTCGACCTCGTCGACGACGGCACCCCGGCCGCCGGGTGGGTGGTGCTGCACCGGGGCGCGGACACCGGCGCCTACCTGCTGGCGTACAGCTGGGTGTGGGACAACGCGGTGGAGGTCCGTGTCGCCGCGGCCGGGCAGCCGGCGCTGGACTGCCCGGACGACGATCCGACGCACTTCGTCGAGGTGCGTCGACCCGCCGTCGGCTGCGTCTGGGAGTTGGCGGTGCTGGAGCATGAGCGGTCGGCCTGGGTGCGGCACATGCTTGCGCCGGACGCTCCCAACCTGGCTGGATATCTGGACGACACGCGAGCAGAAGGGCCGGTGGGCCGCTGATGGGCGACTTCGACTTCTTTGTGGGCACCTGGAACGTCGTCAACCGGCGGCTGCGCAAGCGGCTGGTCGGCTCCGACGAGTGGGAGGAGTTCCCCGGGGTGTCGGTGGCGCACGGCTTCTTCGCCGGCGGCGGCCACTTCGACGAGATCACCTTCCCGACCAAGGGCTCCGCCGGCGCCACGGTCCGGGTCTTCGACCCGGCCCGCGAGGAATGGTCGATCTACTGGATGAGCAGTGACACCGGGGTGCTGGGGCAGCCGCCGATGGTGGGCCGCTTCGTCGACGGGGTCGGCCACTTCTACGCCGACGACCAGCACGAGGGTCGACCGGTGCGGTGCCGGTTCATCTGGTCCGACATCAGCGCGACCACGGCCCGCTGGGAGCAGGCGTTCTCGGTCGACGGCGAGCAGACCTGGGAGACCAACTGGATCATGCTCTTCACCCGAGCGTCGGAGGACTAACCTCCAGGCCATGCGGAGATGGTGGCGGATGGACCCGTGGGGCGCGCGGCAGGTGTTCACCGGGTTCATGGTGCTGGTCGGGTGCACCGTGGCCGCGACGATCTCGGTCGTGGCAGGGCGGGTGCTGAGCCGGGGGGAGATCGACGTGCGGACCGCCCTGGGCGTGGCCGGCATGGTCGTCTTCATGGGGGTGTGGCTGACCTTCGCCTTCCGGTTGCACCTGTCCGGGATCTACGTCAACGATCGGGGTGTCCGGCTCCGGCACGTGTTCTCCACCCGCACCCTGCCCTGGTCACGGGTGACCGGGTTCGAGGCGAGTCCGGCGCTGTTCCTCGGCGAGCCCACGTCGCGCCTCGCCTGCTGGGTGCGGACGACCGACGGGGCGTTCGAGTCGGCGGTGCAGCGGCGGTCGCGGCGCGGGGGCTGGCGGAAGGAGAACGGGCCGGTGCTCGCCCCGGCGGACTTCGACCAGTTGCTCGTCCGGCTGGCCGACGAACGTGCCCGAGCTCGACTCGACGGCGGGGAAGTGGTCTCGCGCTGACTTTCCGCCGTTCGGGTGCGGTGTTAGGGTCCGATCACCGCCCCGGATGGAGGAAGCCGATGGCCTCCGACCATGTCGACGTGCTGATCATCGGCGCCGGCCTGTCGGGCATCGGCGCCGCCTGCCACCTGCACCGTGACTGCCCCGAAAAGACGTACGCGGTGCTGGAGGCGCGCGACGCCATCGGTGGCACCTGGGACCTGTTCCGCTACCCGGGCGTCCGCTCCGACTCGGACATGTTCACCCTCGGCTACTCGTTCAAGCCGTGGACCGCGCCGAAGGCCATCGCCGACGGCACGACCATCCGGGAGTACGTGCGGGAAACCGCCCGGGAGTACGACGTGCCGCGGCACATCCGCTTCCGCCACCGGGTGCTGCGCGCCGAGTGGGACAGCGACACCGCCCGTTGGACGGTGCACGCCCAGCGCACCGACACCGCCGAAACTGTGGTGCTGACCTGCTCGTTCCTCTTCGCCTGCGCCGGCTACTACCGCTACGACGAGGGTTACACCCCACCCCTGCCCGGTGTCGACGTGTACACCGGGCGGCTGGTGCACCCGCAGCGCTGGCCCGACGACCTGGACCACACCGGCAAGCGGGTGGTGGTGATCGGCAGCGGCGCCACAGCGGTCACACTGGTGCCGGCGATGGCGCAGCGGGCCGCGCACGTGACAATGCTCCAGCGCTCACCGACGTACATCCTGGCGCTGCCCGCCCGCGACCGGCTGGCCGACGCGTTGCGGCGGCGGCTGCCGGCGACGGCCGCGTATCGGGTGGTGCGCTGGAAGAACGTGCTGCTGTCCACAGTCAACTTCCAGCTCAGCCGGCGTGCGCCCGGCCTGGTGAGGCGGGTGCTGCGCCGGGCCGCGCGGGGCCGGCTCCCGGTGGGGTACGACGTCGACAGGCACTTCTCGCCCCGCTACGACCCCTGGGACCAGCGGCTCTGTGTGGCACCCGACGGCGACCTGTTCACGGCCGTGCGTGACGGCACCGCGTCGGTGGTCACCGACACCATCGACACCTTCACCGCTACCGGTGTCCGGCTGACCTCCGGGGCGGAGGTGCCCGCCGACATCGTGGTCACCGCCACCGGGCTCAACCTGCTCGCCCTCGGCGGCCTGACGCTGCGGGTGGACGGCGTCGACGTCGACCTGCCGAACACCGTCGCCTACAAGGGCATGATGCTCTCCGGTGTGCCGAACTTCGCGCTGACCATCGGCTACACCAACGCGTCGTGGACGCTGAAGGCCGACCTGGTGGCCGGCTACGTCTGCCGGCTGCTGCGGCATCTGGACCGCACCGGTCAGCAGGTCGTCACCCCGCTCCCGCCGCCCGACGCCGAGCGGGTGCCGCTGATCGATCTGCGCTCCGGTTACGTGCTGCGCGTCGTCGACACGCTGCCCAAGCAGGGTGCGAGCGCGCCGTGGCGGCTGCACCAGAACTACGCGCGTGACGTGTTGTTGATGCGGCACGGCCGGCTCACCGACGCGGGGGTGCGGTTCTCCCGCGCCGGAGGGGTGACCGCGCCCGAACGCAGCCCACGTCCCGTCGCGTCCGAGCGTCGGTAACCGCCAGCAGAGGAGCAGGATCGTGCAGAGGTTCGACTTCGCCGGCGCGACAGCGGTGGTCACCGGGGCAGCCAGTGGCATCGGCGCGGCGCTGGCCCACGCGCTGGCCCGCCGAGGCAGCGATCTGGTCCTGCTGGACCGCGACCGCGTACGCGGCGAGCAAGTTCGCCGTACGCGGCTTCACCGAGGCGCTGCGCCACGAACTGGTCGACGACGGGATCGGGGTGACCTCGGTGCACCCGGGCGGCATCCGCACCCGGATCACCGAGAACGCCCGGATCGGCAGCGGCGTCTCCCACGACGAGTACGCGGCCGGTCGGGCGCAGTTCGAGAAGCTGCTGACCATCGCGCCGGAGCGGGCCGCGGAGGTGATCCTGCGCGGCGTCGAACGGCGTCGGGGTCGGGTGTTGATCGGCTGGTCGGCGAAGCTGCCCGACCTGCTGGCCCGGGTCATGCCGGCCTCGTACAACCGGGTCCTGGTCACCGGGCTGAACCGGGGCGTGGCCCGCCCGGCGCTGCCGGCCCCGGGCGTACCCGCGCAACGCCCCGCCGACGCCCTCGCCGACCCGGCCCGCGAGGTGGCGTGACCGCGGTCAGGCCACCGTCGCGCTCGGGCCCACGTCGCGGAAACGCAACAGCACGGTCAGCGCCACCAGAGCGACCAGCAGCGCCGCGAGCGCGTACACCGGGGCCGGGCCGAGCGGCGTGAGCAGCGCCAGCAGCGCGACGACCGGGAAGGCGACGACGACTGCGCCGTGCTGCTGCCGGCGTACGTGCAGCACCCAGACGGTGAGGAGGAAGACGGCGATCGGGACGGCCACCGCGTACGCGGCGGTCAAGCCCGAGATGTGCGTGAGGTGCCGTTCGTGGTCCACCGACACGTTCAGGCCCGCCCCGACAGCGGCGACCGCCGCGAAGATCAGGTAATGGCCGTAGCCCCAGATCAGGGAGTACGGCAGCTGGGCGGGCGCCTCGATCGGCCGGTCGAAGTAGAGCCACCACAGGGCGAACACGATCACGGTGGCCGCCGCCGCCAGCGACCAGAGGCGACGGTCGCCGGCGTCCACTCCGGTCTGGATGGCCACCGACGTGGCCAGCACCACGTCACCGAGCACGATCAGGGTGAACAGCCCGTACCGTTCGGTGATGTGTCGCGGATGCCAGGGAGTCATCCCCGGCCGCTCGGCCACCGCCGGCACCAGCAGGTCGGCCACGACCAGCAGCAGCAACACCGCGGTACTCCAACCCTGCGGTAGGGCCAGCCGGAGCAGCCAACCGAGCTGGACGACGGTGACGCCTACCGCGTACCGCCGGGCTGCCCGGCGGTGCTCCGGGTCCCCGGCGGCGGCGCGGCACCACTGCACCACGAGCGCGATCCGCATCACCACGTAGCCGTACGTGATGACGCTGAAATCGCCGTTGGTGAACGCCCGGGGCACTCCGGCGGCGATGATCAACGCCCCGGCGATCTGGACCAGCGTCGCGATCCGGTAGAGGTCGTCGTCCGTGTCGTAGGCCGAGGCGAACCAGGTGAAGTTCATCCACGACCACCAGATCGCGAAGAAGACCAGCAGGTACCTGGTCAACGCGTGGCCAAGCTGATTCTCGGAGACGGCGTGGTGCAGGTTGGTGGCGGCCTGCGACACGGCCACCACGAAGCACAGGTCGAAGAAGAGTTCCAGCGGCGTGGCCGAGCGGTGCGGCTCGTCGCGACGACGTGGCCGCATCGGCCGGTAGAACGGCCGCACCGACCGAGGCTGGCTCACCGCACCTCCTCAGGCCGCCCGCCGGTCAGCCGCGCCGATGGCCGTGGGTAAGCCCCTCCAGCACCAGGGTCAGCCCCGCGCCGACCAGCCAGACGTCCTTGGCCAACCCCGAGCCCTGCTGGGTCGGGCGGATGCTGCCGGGTTCGCGCATCCCTGGCGTCTTCAGGTACAGCTGGATCAGGCCCGCGCCGAACGCGGTCAGGCCGAGCCCGACCAGGGGCGCCGGGACGAACGGCGCGATCAGCGCGGCCCCCAGGGCGATTTCCGAGTACGACAGCAGCTTGGCGAAGCGTGCCGGCTCCAGCTGACCGAGCTGGGGCATGGCGGCGACCGCCATCCCGTGCATGCCCTCCGCGGCGGCACCCTCCAGGTTGCGCTTGCCCAGACCCGAGTTGAGGAAGTACGCGCCGATGCTGACCCGCAGTGGCAGGTGCGCGAGTTTCATTGTCACTCCCGTCGTCCGTGGTCGAATGCGGCCCGCGTACCCCGGACCGCCCGCAATAACCCGCCGGGCCGGCTGGGCTGGCCGTGGTGGTCGCGGTAGGTTCGCCGGGGGCCCAGCGCCGAGCCCGTGGCACACCCGCCCACCCGGCACCCGGCCCTGCCGCAGACCACCAGCAGGAGGCGAAGTGAGCCAGGAAGTCCGGGGAGTCATCTCCCGCAGCAAGGGCGCGCCGGTCGAGGTCACCACCATCGTGGTGCCCGATCCGGGGCCCGGTGAGGCGATCGTCCGGATTCAGTCGTGCGGTGTCTGCCACACCGACCTGCACTACCGCGAGGGTGGCATCAACGACGACTACCCGTTCCTGCTCGGTCACGAGGCGGCGGGCATCGTGGAGCAGGTCGGCGACGGCGTCACCGACGTCGCACCGGGCGATTTCGTGGTGCTCAACTGGCGGGCGGTCTGCGGGGTCTGCCGTGCCTGCCGTCGGGGCCGGCCCTGGTACTGCTTCAACACCCACAACGCCACCCAGCGGATGACCCTCACCGACGGCACCGAACTCGCCCCGGCGCTGGGCATCGGGGCGTTCGCCGAGAAGACCCTGGTGCACGCCGGGCAGTGTACGAAGGTGGACCCGGCGGCCCGACCGGCGGCCGTGGGTCTGCTCGGCTGCGGGGTGATGGCCGGCCTGGGTGCGGCGATGAACACCGGGAACGTCAGCCGGGGCGACTCGGTCGCGGTGATCGGCTGCGGCGGCGTCGGGGACGCGGCGGTCGCCGGTGCGGTCCTCGCCGGCGCCACCACGATCGTCGCGGTGGACACCGACAGCCGCAAGCTCGACTGGGCCCGCAAGTTCGGTGCCACGCACACCGTGAACGCCTCCGAGACCGACCCGGTCGAGGCAATCCGTGCCGCCACCGGCGGTTTCGGCGCCGACGTGGTGATCGACGCGGTGGGCCGGCCGGAGACGTGGAAGCAGGCGTTCTACGCTCGCGACCTGGCCGGCACCGTGGTGCTGGTCGGCGTACCCACCCCGCAGATGCAGGTCGAGCTGCCGCTGCTGGACGTCTTCGGGCGCGGTGGGGCCCTCAAGTCCAGTTGGTACGGCGACTGCCTGCCCAGCCGGGACTTTCCGATGCTCACCGAGCTGTACCTGCAGGGCAGGCTCGACCTCGACGCGTTCGTCACCGAGGAGATCGCGCTCGACCAGGTCGAGAACGCGTTCGACCGGATGCACAACGGCGACGTGCTCCGCTCGGTGGTGGTGTTCCCGTGACCGCCCGGATCGACCACGCGGTCACCTCGGGCACGTTCTCCCTGGACGGGCAGACGTTCGACGTGGACAACAACGTCTGGGTGATCGGCGATGACCGCGAGTGCGTCGTCCTGGACGCGCCGCACGACGTGGCGGCGATCCTCGCCCTGGTGGGCGACCGGCAGGTCCGGGCGATCCTGGCCACCCACGCCCACGACGATCACGTCCGGGTGGCGCCCGAACTGGCCGAGGCCACCGGCGCGCCGGTGCTGCTGCACGCCGCGGACCGGGTCCTCTGGGACATGGTCCACCCGCACCTGCCGCCCAATGGCGAGCTGCACGACGGGCAGAGCATCGAGGTGGGCGGCACCACGCTGCGGGTGCTGCACACCCCCGGGCACAGCCCTGGCGCGTGCAGCTTCCACGCACCGGAGCTGGGCGCCGTCTTCACCGGCGACACGCTCTTCGCCGGTGGCCCGGGCGCGACGGGCCGCTCGTACAGCGACTTCGCCACCATCGTCGGGTCGATCCGCACCCGCCTGCTGACCCTCCCGGCGGAGACGGTCGTGCACACCGGCCACGGCGACGACACGACGATCGGCGCGGAGGCGCCGCACCTGGACGAGTGGTTGGCCCGCGGCCACTGACCCCTGCCGGCGTCTTTGTCTGCTGGCGCGCGCTGGCCTGCTGACATCTTGCGGGCGTGGCTGGCTGGCACCTGGGCCGGTCGGCGTCGCCTGGTGGCACGTGGTCGGCGGCTCAGCGTTCGTCGGCAGCGCCCAGCACCGGTTTGACGTCCAGGATTGGGGTGCCGTCGAGGGCCTCCAGGTCGGCCACCTCGACGCGCAGCCCGTCCACCGCCAGGACCCGCACCCGGTGCAGCCCGATCGGGTTGGGCCGGTGCGGGGAACGGGTGCTGAACACGCCGGTCTCCGGCCGGTTCTCGTCGCCGCGTGGGTGCACTGCCAGCACGTCGCGCCGGGCACGGTCCAGCCAGGTCAGCAGCAGCAGCTCCGCGCCGACCCGCAGGTCACCCAGGGCCCGCTCGACCTGCGGATCGAAGATTAGCCACGCCGCCGGCGCCCCCTCGTCGCCCTGCCGTGGCGCGCTCGCCGCGTCGGTCAACGACGAGGCGACCCGACCGACCGGGTGCAGCAGGTAACCGTCATCGCTCACTGCCTCGACCATCCTCGCTCCCTCCTGGACCGTCCCAACCTAGCTCCGCCGCGCCGCTAGGATCCCACTCATGGCAGCCGAATCTCCCGTCCGCGGCGTCCCGCCGGCGCCTGTCGTCCGTCAGCTGCGCCTCGTGGTGGAGGCCGCCGACTACGAGGCCGCCGTCGCGTTCTTCCGGGACGAGCTGGGCCTGCCGGAGGAGGCGGCGTTCAGCGGCGAGGGGGATGCCCAGGTGGTGATCCTGGACGCCGGCCGCGCCACCCTGGAGATCGCCAACCCGGCGCAGAAACGCATGATCGACGAGGTTGAGGTGGGGCGGCAGGTCGCGCCACGGATTCGGGTGGCATTCGAGGTGGACGACACGGCGGCGACGACCGCCCGTCTGGTGGCCGCTGGGGCGAGCGAGATCGCGCCGCCGACGCGGACGCCGTGGCAGTCGCTCAACTCCCGCCTCGACGCCCCCGCCGGCCTGCACATCACCGTCTTCCAGGAACTCGTCACACCGGATCAGGGTGTCGCGACGCGGGATGCGGAGTCCGGACGTGACGGCGACAACTGATTCGGGCAGCTTCCCGGTGCTGGCGACGCGACCGCACAGGGAGTTCGCTCGACCGGGCGCACTGGTGGACGTGGCCTGATCGGCCAGAGCTGGCTCGGTGTCGGTGGTCACCGAGCCAGCTCTGGCACGTTCTGGTCCGGTAGGGCGATCCGCACGCAACCTCACCCGCCGTGCCGGTCTAGGCGCCCACCACTAACGGTGACGGCAGGGCGCCAGCTGCCCGCCTCCCATCACCCTGCATGGCCCCTTTGCTCTGCTTACCGATATGCACCACGTCCTGTGAGCTGCGCAGGGCGCTTTCCGCCCGCAACGAACGTCTCTCACCGCAGTCACGCCACGTAGTCGGTGCGTATAGGTAAGCAGAGCAAAGGGTGGCGTCCGCCCGTTGCCTCCGGGTTCCGGAAACACCCTCCGTCACCGCCGTCCGGGTGATGCGGGCAGAGCCCGCCATGTCCGAATCTGCGCCGTGACCGGCGCCGCACCGGCCCGAGCTTCGGTCATTTCCGGAATGCCCGACAGGTGAACCTGGTTGTGTCCCCCGTACCGCCGGAGCCCAAACCCACTTCCGCGGTCATCTCCCGAGGAGTGTTCACCCCGGAGCGCTTCGCACGATCGAAAGGGCAACCATCGTGAAGGTCGACTTCACTCGATGGCTCCCCGCCATCGCTAAGGACTCGTACCGCAAGACCGCGCTGAGCGTGGCGGGTGTCGCCGCCCTCTTCGGTCTGGCGCTCGCGCCGACCGCAGCCGCCGCCCCGGTCACCTCCGGACCGCACCAGGGCGCCGTCGCCGCCATCGACCTCGCCACCGGCAAGGCAGCCACCTCGGCACACCAGGATGAGCAGCCCGTCGAGTCGGGCCTGACCACCGGCTCCGCCACTGGCAAGCCGCCGGCCGGCAAGCCGAGCCGGGCCCAGCTGATCCCGCACGGGATCGAGGGCGCGCAGTCGCGCGTACCGCTGGACGACGCGCAGCTGGCCAACGCCCGGGCCATCGTGGACGCCGCCAAGAAGACCGGCGTCGGTGACCGGGGCGCCGTGATCGGCGTCGCCACCTCGCTGCAGGAGTCGAAGCTGTACAACCTCGGCCACCTCGGCGCATACAACGACCACGACTCGCAGGGCCTGTTCCAGCAGCGTCCATCGTCCGGTTGGGGCACGCCCGACCAGATCACCGACCCGGAGTACGCCGCCACGGCGTTCTTCACCGCACTCAAGAACGTCGGCGGCTGGCAGGACCTGCCGCTGACCGCCGCCGCGCAGACCGTGCAGGTCTCCGCCTTCCCCTACGCGTACGCGCAGTGGGAGGAGCAGGCGGCGGACATCGTCCAGCAGCTCTGGTGACATTCGCCAACGAGGCCGGCCGGCTCCCTTCGACGGGAGCCGGCCGGTTTTTCGTGTGCGCTTACCTCAGCAGGCCGGGTAGAGGCGGCGGGTGCCGACGCCGGCCGCGTACGCGTCCCGGTCGCTGAACCGGCAGCCGTAGTCGGGTCGGGCCACCACCGCCGGGTCGGTGACGGTGTCGCCGGCCGGGCGCTTGCCGGTGCGTACCCAGGACACCAGGTCGTCCCAGGCGGCGCCGGCCTCCGCCGGGGTGAACTCGCAGTGCTGCGTGGCTCGGATCGCCCGCTGAACCACCAACGTGCTGCGACCGTGCCTCGCCACGTCGGTGGCGTACGCCTGCTCCATGCTGAACGGTACGAACAGGTCGCCGAGACCGTGCAGGCTGAGCACCGGCGCGCTCGGGCGGCCGGCGATCCGCGGCACCTCGGTCAGCGTCGGCAGGAGCCGCTGCCACACGTTCTCCGGTGCGACGCGCTGGACCGCCGAGTTGACGTCGACCGGGGTGTTCGGGGTGTAGCGGGTGAGCAGATTGGTGGAGAGCTGGCCGGGCCGCTGGGCAGGGGAGTTGCCGCTCCCGGTGGGCACGCTGATCGAGAAAAGGAAGTCCTTCCAGGACGCGAACGCCGCGTCCGCACCCGGACGGGGGCCGCCGGAACGGTTCACCGTGATCGCCCGCAACTGCTTGCCCCGCTCCGTGGTGGTGTCCGGCCCGGTGGGGGTCAGCCCGGCCAGGCCGAGCGCCACCTGGATGCGGGGCACCGCGTTGGTCAGGTAGTCGGCCGGCGTGGGATACGCCGGCACCCCGGCGAGCGCCTGCGCGACCAGGTTGTAATCAAGGTAGAAGTCCAGCAGCGTCTGATCACCGAGCACCCCGCACATCGGCAACGCGCCGTCGTAGAAGCCGGGATACTGCTCCAGCGAACGGCCGATGACGTACCCACCCATCGACACCCCGGCGACGTAGGTGTGCTGCGGTCGGCGGACCGTCCGCCCGAAGTGGTCGGCGAGATCCTTCGTGCCCAGCACTCCGGAGCGGATGTCGAAGCCGTTGCGGTCGTACGAGGACGACGCCCAGGCGTACCCCTGCTCCAGGAGACGTTGGCGCAGCCCGAAGGCCGGCGGTTCCGGTGAGAGCACCGTGCCCTGGCCGCGGTAGCCGTGCGCCCACAACACCAGGTCGCCGTTCCACCGGGCCGGGACCTCGATGATGTACCCGGCGTGGCGGTGCACGCCCTGGCGTACCGTCGTCGGTTTGCCGCCCACCGTCAGCGGAGCCAATGGCGGATTTTCGATGGTGTAACCGGGCAGCGGCTCGCCGCCCCTCGCGTCGCGACCGGTGGCGCTGGCTGGCGCGGCGCCGGCCAGCCCAACCGCGAGGGTCAGTGTTGCGGCGGCGGCGAGCAGCCGGCGGAGGGTACGAAAGGGTGTGGACAGCATCGATGCTCCCCATCGGACGGATGTCGCCCGGGGGCGACCAGCGGGACGGTTGCCTACCGGCCGGTAGCGTCCTGAACCTAGAACCGCCGTCGACACGTGTCAATGGGTACGCTGATCGGCTGGTCAGGCACGACTGCCCAGTCGATCAGCTCGCCGGTGCGCCCCCGGAACGGACGCCGCCATCGCTCGGCCTGGTGTCTGCCGGTGGCCGTCGCCGCCGTCCTGCTGGGCGCTGCATGGTTGCCACCGTGGAACGACCCCTGCGGTTGCACGGCCACACCGTGCCGTACCCGGTCGTTCGGGTTGGTGGGCCGATCGGGTTGACTGGGCGCCGTGGACGAGTCGATCTGGGAGGCGGCACGTGCGTCGCGCAGCTGGTTGGACGCGGCGAACGGCACCGGGCAGACCGAGCTGACCTGCCGCATCCTCAAGCTGACCGAAGAGGCGGGGGAGGCGTCGGCCGCGTGGATCGGTCTGCTCGGGCAGAATCCGCGCAAGGGTGTCACCCACACCCGCGAGGACGTCGCGGCCGAGTTGGCCGACGTGGCCTTCACCGCGTTGGTGGCCATCGAGAGCCTGGGGCTGGACGCGCGAACGACCCTGGACGCGTGCGCCGCGAAGGTGCGCTCCCGCCTGGGAAACCAACGGCGCCCCTAGCACCCGGTCACGCCCGGCCCTTCCCGCCGTCCGACGGTATGTGCACCATGCCCGCATTGGGTGCGGTGCGCCACTCGCTGCATTCGTGATCGACTCGGCTTCCTTGATATCGCGGTGTCTCGCCGTGCCAAATGCCCCGACTTCCGTGAACCCGAGTGGATCACGCGAGTGAGGGCGGATTGGATGCCGTGGTGCCTGGCACCCTATGGGTGGTTCGTCCAGTGGTGGATGTTTGTGGGTGGTGACCGGGTGCACCCGTCGGCTGGAATCATGGCCGGGCCGGGGTCGTTACATACCCTGACGATCGCAGCACCACCGCCCGCCGCCCGGCCCGCACGGGGTTGGGATGCAGGTCGCGCAGGTTGGAATGCCAGCCTCCGCCCGGTCGTTGCAGTCCCCACGAACGACCGCAGGCACCGCCTCGATGAGGGTGCCGGCAGATGGGCCAACCCGGAATGACCCCGGCCCCCCGGTCGTTACACAGGGCCCCGGTGCCACGACCCCCCGGTCGTAGGCCGCCGGTAGACGCCGAGTCACCGTAGGCGTCAACCCCAGACCTTTTCCCCTTGGTTCGTGCAGCGCCGGACGAGGTGCTCACACCCTGGCGCCGTTCCCCCCGAGCGGTGTGCGGGTGTCCTACCCCCGAAGGAGCTACCCCCATGAACACGATCTTCCGTAAGAGCATGCTGTCTGTTGCTGGTCTCGCGTTCGCCGGTGGTGTCTTCGCCGGCCCGATCGCCCACATGTCCAACCCGGTCGACACCAAGCCCGTCGCGGTTGCCGTGCAGGCTGACAAGCCCGACATCAGCAAGCTGATCCCGCACGGTACCCAGGGCGAGCAGTCCCGGATCACCCTGAACGACGAGCAGACCGCCAACGTGAAGGCGATCATCGCCGCGACGAAGAAGGCGGGTCTGCCGGAGCGGGCCGCGGTGATCTCGATCGCGACGAGCCTGCAGGAGTCGAAGCTGGAGAACCTGGGTCACCTCGGGGACATGAACGACCATGACTCGTTGGGCCTGTTCCAGCAGCGTCCGTCCAGTGGTTGGGGTACGCCGGAGCAGATCACCGATCCCGAGTACTCGACGACCGCGTTCCTCAAGGGTCTGAAGCAGGTCGACGGGTGGCAGGACATGCCCCTGACCGATGCTGCGCAGACGGTGCAGGTGTCGGCGTACCCGGACGCCTACGCCCAGTGGGAGCAGCAGGCCGCCGACCTGGTCGGCCAGTACTGGAACAGCTGACCCGCAACACAGCACCAGCGCAAGCACCACCCGCACGCGCAAGCACCACCGCACCACGACACCGACCGCTGGCCGGCACCCGATATCCGGGGTGCCGGCCAGCGGCCTTCCCGCTGCAGCCGGTCACCAGTCATCGGTCGCCTGCCACTGGTCGCCGTCCCCGCTCGCTGGCCGCTGACCGGCCGCCCGCTGGCTGGTGGCGCGCCCGCTGACTGCCGGCCGCCCGCTGACTGCCGGCCGTCCGCTGGCTGCCGCTCCCGCTGGCGAGCCGCTCCCGCTGGCCGCCTGCTCGCGTTGGATGCGCGGTGAGGATGCCGCGCAGCGGGGGCCTCGGGGCAGGCGGGTGGTGGGGTCTGCTCTACGTAGGCGACGTAGCGGAGTGACGTGATCGGCGCCGAGTGATCCGATCCGCTGGCGGGTACGTACCCCTGATCGGGGACCGGCGGAGGGACTAGAGACATGGCCGCAGTGGGGTACGGCGCGGATCGCGAACCGGAGTCAGAGCCGGAGCCCTCCGGTGAGGCCGCACCACGACGGTGGTCCACCGGTGCTCGCCTGTTGGTGGCTGCTGCCGCCGTCGTGTTGCTCCTGGGTGCGGCGGCGGTTGCCGTGATCGTTGCGGATCCCGATCGCCTCGGCATGACCTACGCCAGCCAACCCGACGGCACGCGCCCAGATGGCACGGGCCCCGATGGCACGCTGCCCGAGGGGACCGGCCCCGACGGGACCCGGCACGGTGACGGTGACGGCGGCCGTCCGGGGGGCGTCGCTGACCCGGACGGTGCTGGGGGCCGCCGCGATGGTTCGGGTGCTGCTGCCGAGCAACAGTTGACAGCGCCACTGGCAGGTCAGCAGAAGGGCACCTTCGTGCTCGCGGACGGGCTGTCCTCGTTCGAGCTGCGGGTGGTCGAGTTGGGCGATGACCTGTACCGGATCACGACCCCGGCCGGCTCGGGTGTGGCGGGCCGACCGGCGGTGCAGGGGGAGACCGTGCGGCTCGACCTTGTGGAGTCCGGTACGCGGGGACCGCGGACCGCACGCGTGTTGCTCAACGAGCGGGTCGCCTGGCGTGTCCACCTGGTTGGCGGGGTGAGCAGTCAGGTGTTGGACCTGACCCGCGCCCGGTTGCTGGGTGTGGAACTCGCCGGCGGCTCCAGCCGCACCGAGATCCTCCTGCCACCGGCCACCGCCTCCGGCAATCCCACCGGCCTGCGTTCAGACAACCCTGCCAGCGTCCTGACCGTACGACTCACCGGTGGGACCAGCCAGCTCGACGTCCGGGTTCCGGGGGAGACCCCGGTTCGGGTTCGGGCGGGTGCCGGTGCTGGTTCGGTGGTGGTACGCGACGACCGCTGGGATGGGGTGGCCGCGGGTTCGGTGCTGGGTACGCCGGGTTGGGACCGGTCGGTGGAGCGCCTGTATCTGGACCTGGTTGCCGGCGCCAACAGCGTGCTGGTGTCCTCCAGCAACCGGTGAACCCACGCCGAGCCGACCCAGCAACCGAGGGAATCCGGCCCGAGCCGACCCAGCAACCGAGTGAACCCGCGCCGAGCCGACCCAGCAACGGAGTGAACCCGGGCCAACCCGACCCGCCTCGATCAGGGCGCGCCGCTGACCCTGCCCTGATGACCACCACCTGGTGAACCACGACCGCCCTGGCAGGAAGCGCCGCGGTCGTGGGTTGGCGGGCGCGTACAGTCGGGCGGTGGAGCGTACTGAATCAATGCTGGCGCAGACCCGACCGCCTGGCGTGGCCGACGTCGATCCCGGCAGTGTGTTGTTGCCCGGCCACGACGTGCCGTTGGGTCGGTACACCACGGTGCGGCGGCTGCTTCCGCAGCGCGCCCGCCGGATGGTCGGCGCGTGGTGTTTCGTGGATCATTTCGGCCCGGACGATGTGGCGCAGCGGCCCGGTATGGAGGTGCCCCCGCACCCGCACACGGGGCTGCAGACGGTGACCTGGCTGCTCGACGGGGAGATTCTGCATCGGGACAGCCTCGGCAACGTGCAGCCGATCGTGCCTGGCCAGCTGAACGTGATGACCTCCGGGAACGGCATCGCCCACTCGGAGCGGTCGCCGGCCGCCCACCCGCCGGTGATGCACGGCGTGCAGCTCTGGGTGGCGCTGCCGGACCCGGCACGGGCCGGAGCGGCCGATTTCGCGCACCACGCCGACCTGCCGCGCTGGCGGGACGGCGATCTGGACGTCACCCTGCTGGTCGGCGAGTTCGGCGGGGAGCGGTCGCCGGCTGTGGTGCACACCCCGCTGGTGGGGGTGCAGCTGGAGCTGCGCGGTGAGGCGCCAGCGACGATGTCGTTGCGGCCCGATTTCGAGTACGCCGTGCTGGCGATGGCCGGGTCCGCGGAGGCGGCCGGGGTGGGGTTCGAGCCGGGGGCGCTGCTGTATCTGGGCTCGGGCCGCCGGGAGTTGACAGTGCGGGGCGGCGCTGGGGCGCGGTTGCTGCTGCTGGGCGGCACGCCGTTCGAGGAGCCGCTGGTGATGTGGTGGAACTTCGTGGGCCGGTCACACGAGGAGATCGCCGCCGCCCGGGAGGACTGGATGGCCGGTGACGGGCGCTTCGGTGTGGTCGCCGACGATTCGGCGCCGCCGCTACCGGCCCCCGCCCTGCCGACCACCCGCCTCAAGGCCCGCGACCGCACCGGCGGCCTGCACGGCTGACCATGCCGGGGGGTCGGTTGGTGTGTGGCCGTTTGTGGCGCGGGTAGTCGCCGGCATGGCGACCAGTTTGATCATTCCGGTGGAGGACCGTAAACGTCTGGCGCGTCGGCTCGCCGGCACCGGGCGGGGCTTCGCCGAGCAGTACGGGTTCCGGGTGAGCAACAACCCGGCGAGCCTGTTCCAGGTGCTCTACCTGTCGGTGCTGCTGGCCCGTCGTGGCGATTTCCGGCGGGCGTTGGACGGGGCGCGGGCGTTGCGCGACGAGGGGTGGGACAGTGCGGCCCGGCTGGCTCGTTCGCTGCACGAGGACCGGGTTCGGGTGCTGCGCGCCAGCGGCCAGCGTGGTGACGTGGCCGCGGTCGCCGATGTGCTCGGTGATCTGGCCCGGACGGTGGTCGAGCGGTACCGGGGTGATCTGCGTCGGCTGCGGGCGGTGGCGCATCACGACCCGGTCCGGGAGCGGGCGCTGCTGGCGGAGCTGCCGGGCGTGGACGAACAGGTCGTCGACCTGTTTCTCCGCGAGGCGCAGGCGTTGTGGCCGGAGGTAGCCCCGGTCGCCGACCGGCGGGCGTTGGCGGCCGCGCGTCGGCTCGGGTTGGGCAGGTCGGCGGACGACCTGGCCGGCCTGGCCAGTGGCGAGTCGGAGCAGTTGGCCTGGCTGGTGGGGGCGTTGGCCCGGGTCGAGCTGGAGCATCGGTACGCGGAGGTGACCGGCCGGCCGTGACGTGCCCTGGCCCACACTTCCCCAAATTCTGACCAAACGGAGGATGTTCTGCCGTATGGTTGGACCCGGCAGTGCTGGCCGCTCGGTTCGGGCGGCTTCCACCGCCTGGTGACCGCGACCGGTTCGGATGCGGTTCACCGCCTGGGCAGGCTTGCGTGGCGCCCTGGGTCGCGGTTCGTGACCAGGGGCGCCCGCCTGTCCCGGCCCTTCGATCAGCCCCGCCCCGTGTCGCGCTCCGGGCGTCGGGAAGCCGGCGTCCTTATCGAGCCAGACCCGCCAGCAGGTTCACGGTCACGGCGATGATGAACGCCCCGAACAGGTACGACACCATCGAGTGCCGCAGCACCGTACGACGCATCTCGTTGCTGGTGAGGTTGGTGTCGGAGATCTGGAACGTCGTCCCGATCGTGAACGCGACGTACGCGAAGTCGGAGTAGCGCGGCGGTTCGGGCTGGTTGAAGTTCACTCCGCCGTCCGGGCCGGTGTAGTAGATCCGGGCGTACCGGGCGGCGAACACTGTGTGCACCACGAACCAGGACAGCACCACGCTGAGCACGCCCAGGCTGCTGTGCAGCTCCCGGGCCGTCCCGGGGGGCGCGCTCTGCGCGCTGGCCACGACCAACCCCACGGCCAGCAGGCTGGCCAGGCAGGCGACGAGCAGCAGGGCGTCCCGGATCGCCCGGTTCGGGTCCTCGTGGACGGCCAGCTGGGCGGTCCGCTCGGCGTCCATCGGCCAGAGTTTGTGCCAGACCAGCACGAGCCAGCTCAGCGCGCCGATGTCCCAGCCGGCCAGCGCGGCGAGCGGCAGGGGCAGCAGCAGCGCGAAGGCGCAGCCGGCGATGACGCCGACCACCGCCACGACGGCGAGCTGCCGCGCGGCCGGGAAGCGCACATCCGCCGGCCGGGACGAGCCGCCGGTGTAGGTCATCGGTGACGATCCGGTCTCCGGACTGTGGGCGTCACCGCTGGGTCAGATGCCGCGCAGGTGCTGCGAGACCCTGTTGTGCTTCTTGTCCCGGGCCTGCTCGGCCCGCTGGGCGGGGCCGACCTCGGGCGCCGCCTCGATCCCGGCGGACCGGGCCACCTCGGTCCCGTTGGCGTAGTCGACCGGCGGCAGGGCACGCAGCGCCTTCAGTACGTCCGGCGGGGCACCCTCCCGTTCGGCCTCGCGGACCACGTCGTCCTTCTCGGCCGGGTAGTCCAGGCTCGACAGGTACTGCAGGACGTCGGCGTAGCTCGCCATGGCGTGGGCTCCCTCGGGCATCGATGTGGTGACGACCGGCGGCGGTTACCCGCCCGCCGGCCGGTCACGCCCACCCGGCAAAGGATTCCCGGCGCCGTTTCTCCCCGGCCGCTGCGGGTACCCGCAGCCGCCGACGCGAGCCAAGGGGGTACGCGATGAACTACGACACCTTCATCGACCAGGTTTCCCAACGCACCGCCACGTCGTCCGAGCAGGCGGTCGAGCTGACCCGGGCGGTGTTGGAGACGTTCGCCGAGCGGTTGACCGGCGGCGAGGTCCTGGACCTGGCCGCCCAGTTGCCCCAACCGCTGCAACTCGTGCTCAAACCGAGCCCGAGCACCGAGCAGGCGGACCGGTTCGGCGCGGCGGAGTTCGTCGCCCGGGTCGCGTTGCGCGCCGGTGTGCAGGAGCCGGCTGCCGAGGACGCCAGTCGGGCGGTCTTCACCACCCTGCGCGAGGCGATCACCGGTGGTGAGTTCGATGACGTGGCGACTCAACTGCCGCGTGACTATCGGGGCCTGATCGAGCCGGCGATGGCCCCGGGCGCGACGCTGCGCCGCGGCTGACAGCGCTCGCACCGGTGATACACAGCGGTTTACCAGGGCAACCATCGATGTCCCGCTTGGCGTGGCGATTCCGCCTGGCCTAACCTTGTCGTGCGAGGGGAGTACTTCCCACGAACCATTCCGGTCAGTACGGCGCGCCCGGCGTGCCTCGGGTGGTTGCCCATCAGGTGGTGGGTGAAGGAGACCTCGAACATGACGGTGTTCGAGGAGACCCCACATGAGCCAAGTGTCGTATCTGTCCGCCGCCAGTGACCTGTCGTCGGTGGGCACGCCCACGCTGTGGGCGGTCACCATCATCGGGGTCATCCTGCTGCTGGTGCTGGACTTCCTGGTCACGCGTCGCCCGCACGAGGTGTCCATGCGGGAGGCCATCGGCTGGTCGGCGTTCTACATAGCGCTGCCGCTGGCGTTCGGTGGCTGGCTCTGGGCCCGCTACGGCTCCCAGCAGGGCGTGGAGTACCTGACCGGCTACCTGGTGGAAAAGTCGCTATCGGTCGACAACCTCTTCGTCTTCATGCTGCTGTTGGCGGCGTTCGCGGTGCCGGCGGTGCTCGCCCAGCGGGTGCTGCTCTACGGCATCGCCGGCGCGCTGGTGCTGCGGGCCGTCTTCATCGCCCTCGGCGCGGCGGCGTTGCAGACCCTCGACTTCGCCTTCCTGCTCTTCTCGATCATCCTCATCGCCACCGCGGTGAAGCTGCTGCGCGACGCCATGTCCGGGCATCAGCAGGAAGTCGACATCAACAAGATGCGGTCGGTGAAGCTGCTGCGCAAGGTCATGCCGGTGGTCGACGACTACCACGGCACGAAGATGACCGTCCGGCAGGGCGCGAAGCGGGCGCTCACGCCGTTCGCCCTGGTGGTGGTCGCGGTGCTGGCCACCGACATCGTCTTCGCGGTCGACTCGGTGCCGGCGGTCTACGGCATCACCGAGGACCCGTATCTGGTGTTCGCCACCAACGCGTTCGCCCTGCTCGGCCTGCGGGCGCTCTACTTCGTCCTGCACGCGGCGCTGAGCCGGCTGGTGCACCTCAGCTACGGCCTGGCCATCATCCTGGCGTTCATCGGCCTCAAGCTGGGTCTGCACTGGGCGCACGGCATCTGGGACGGCGTGCCGCAGATCCCCACCCTGGCCTCGCTCGGCGTGATCATCGGTGTGCTGGTGGTCGTGACGGTGACCAGCCTGCGCGCCACCCGGGGTGGCGACCTGCCCGAGGACCGCAAGGTCGTCGCGGAACGGCACTGACCGCGCCGCGCCGGCTGACGACGGGGTACGCGGGAAAGCTCCCGCCCCGGCCGGCGCGGGTGGTACGACTGTGCAATGGGAATCGTGTCACCGGGCTTTCAGGGTCGGCCCCGAACGCAGGAGCCGGCCCTGCCACCCGGTCAGTATCTGACCGAGGACTTTCCGGTGCTCTCGGCCGGCCCGACGCCCCGGGTGTCACTGGACACCTGGGAGTTCGTCATCTCCTGCGAGAACGGCAGCGAACACCGCTGGTCGTGGCAGGAGATGATGGCCCTGCCGCAGGAGACGCCGATGGTGGACATCCACTGCGTCACCCGTTGGTCCAAGCTCGGCACCAACTGGCAGGGCGTCTCCCTGGACACGCTGCTCGCCGACGTCGACACGGGGGCGCACTTCGCGCTGGCGCACTCCTACGGCGGTTACACCACCAACCTGCCGCTGGACGACCTGCGCGGCGGTCAGGCGTGGGTGGTGCACACCTTCGACGGGGCCCCGCTGCCGGCCGAGCACGGCGGGCCGGCGCGACTGCTGGTGCCGCACCTGTACTTCTGGAAGTCCGCCAAGTGGGTGCGCGGCCTCCGGCTCAAGACGATGGACGAGCCGGGGTTCTGGGAGACCGCCGGCTACCACGACTACGGCGATCCGTGGCGCGAACAGCGGTACCAGGGTGACTGAGCGCGCCGTGGCGACGAGCACCCAGCGCCGGACGCCCAACCGTTGGCAGGTCGGCCGGCTGGTGGAGCGCCGCGTGGAGACACCCACCGCGCAGACACTGGTGCTGGAGGTGCCGGACTGGCCGGGGCACCTGCCCGGGCAGCACGTCGACCTGCGGCTCACCGCCCCGGACGGTTACCAGGCGGCCCGGTCGTACTCGATCGCCGGGCCGGCCGTGGACGGGCCTGGAGGCCCGCGCATCGAGGTGACCGTGCAGCGGGTGCACAACGGCGAGGTGTCCCCGTACCTCATTGATGTCTTTGGCGCCGGCGACCCGGTGGAGGTCCGCGGGCCGCTCGGTGGCTGGTTCATCTGGCGGCCCGAGGAGACCGCGCCGGTGCAGCTCGTCGCCGGTGGCTCCGGCGTCGTGCCGCTGATGGCGATGATCCGGGCGCGGCGGGCGGTGGGCAGCAAGGCGCCGTTCCGGCTGATCTACTCGGTGCGCACCCCCGGTGACGTGATCTACGCCGACGAGCTGCGCCGCCGGGTCCGCGACGACTTCGGGTTGGACGTCGCGTACGTCTACACCCGCGAGGCGCCCGAGGGTTGGCGCGGTGAGCCGCACCGGATCGGCCTGGCCGACGTCAACACGCACGGGTGGCCGCCGGACCTGGAACCACTCACCTACGTCTGTGGCCCGACCGCGTTCGTGGAGACCGTGGCCGACCTGTTGGTGGGGTTGGGTCACCCGTCACGTCGGGTCAAGACCGAACGCTTCGGCCCCACCGGCTGACGCACGCCCTGTCGAGGAGATTCCGATGACCGAGATGTCGTACCTGGACGGCAACATGCTCGACGGCCCGATGCGTGAGCTGTTCACCGTCGACCTGAGCAGCGCGATGGGCCGTTGTGAGAACTGCGGGATGACCGGCTCGATGGCCAGCCTGCACGTCTACTCGCACGCCCCGGGCCTGGTCGCGCGCTGCCCGTCCTGCGAGGAGGTGATGGTGCGTCTGGTGCGCGGGCCGGACCGGGCCTGGCTGGACATGCGCGGCACCACCTACCTGCAGGTGCCGATGCCGATGGAGCAGACGTTCCCCGGCCCGCTCTGACGGGCCGGACGCGCTGTTGTTGGCCGCCCGCCGGGTGCGGGGGCTCGTGCTGGGCTGCGCCGTGCTGGTGACCGACGCGGCCGCGAACGGGTACGCCAACGACGTGCTATGGCGTCTTTCCGTCGACCTCGGCGAGGACAGCGCGCACGGCTTCGACCACGGCGGCCGGTTGGTCCTTGTGGATGTAGTGGCCGCTGTCGGGCATTACCTCGTGGACGCCGTGGGCGAAGACCGCGGCGGTCTCGTCGGCGAGGTGGCCGGAGCGCTGTCGCAGAGCCGGCGGCTTGCCGCGGGTCGCGGTCAGGATCTTCATCGGCACGTCGGGAGCGGTCGACGTCGCGCGCGCGGCGCGTACCTCTCGGGTGCAGGCGTTGGCGAGGCGGTTCTCCGCACGAATGGTCGCGACCTGAGCTGGTGTGCGATAGCTGGCCCGGTACGCCTCGGTGACCAATGCCTGGATCTCCGGGTCGTCGGTGCAGCGCTCGGCGAGCGTGCGGCCCATGTTCGCGGCGATCCGGTATTCAATTCTCGACCGGACGCGGACCCGATCCGGCAGGTGCCGGTGCCACGCTGGGGCTGGGGTACGGCTCCGCCCTGGCGGGGCTGACCCCGCCGGAACCGGACCGGCGTCAGGTGCTGGAGCCTTCAGCACCGCTGCGTACCGTGCCGCTTGCCCCGAAACTCGGGTGCGGTCGACCTGGCGCACCCCTAGGCTCCCGCTCCGACGGCTGGCACGGCGTCCGGTCTGATGGGAGACGTGCGCAACGATGACGGCACACCTGTTCGCGATCAGCTTCGATGCGAGCGAGCCTCTGCGGCTCGCGCAGTTCTGGTCCGGGCTGCTGGGGCGGGAGATCGTCGACGATCCACACGACGGTGTCCTGCTCCTACCCACCAACGACAACGAGTTCCACCTTCGCTTCGCCCCGAACCAGCAGCCGAAGGTGGTCCAGAATCGGATGCATTTCGACCTGACCAGTAGTTCGCTGGAGGACCAGCGGCAGACGGTGGCCAGGGCATTGAAGCTTGGCGCGCGGCACGCCGACATCGGGCAGGGCCCGGAGATCGATCATGTGGTGCTCGCCGACCCCGAGGGCAACGAGTTCGACGTCATCGCTCCGGACAACAAGTTCCTCGCCGGCTGCGGCTTCGTCGGTGCGCTGGCCTGCGATGGATCCCAGCAGGTCGGGTACTTCTGGAGTCAGGCGCTGGGGTGGCCGCTGGTCTGGGACCAGGACGAGGAGACCGCGATCCAGTCACCGAACGGCGGCACGAAGATCAGTTGGGGTGGCCCGCCGCTGATGCCGAACGGCGGCCGGGATCGGGTGCGTTTCGACCTTGCCCCGGCTGTTGGCGTCGATCGGCAGGTCGAGGTCGACCGTCTGCTCTCGCTCGGGGCGACTCGAATCGGCACCGACCAGGATGGGGCAGGCCGACTGGTGCTGGCCGACCCCGATGGTCAGGAGTTCAGCCTGCTGACGAACCGCTAGCCCGGCCAACGCCCGCCCACGTGGCGGCGGGTTGGACAACGACGGGACCGGTCGGTCAGAGTGATCCGCCGTGAGATACCTGCGTACCGGTGGTCCCGCCGCGATCCGCCGGCCCCGGCCCACCGACTCCGAAGAGTTCGTGGCCGCCGCCCGGCGCAGTCGGGACCTGCACCACCCGTGGTTGGCCGCGCCAGCCACCCCAGAGGAGTACGAGCTCTATCTGCGCCGGATCCGTCGCCGTGACAGCGCCGGCTACCTGATCTGCGACCGGGCCAGCGGCGAGATCGCCGGCTACGTGAACATCAGCGGAATCGTGCTCGGTGCGCTGCGTGGTGGTTTCCTCGGGTACGCGGCGTTCCTGCCCTACAGCGGCACCGGGCACGCGTCGGCGGGCGTGGCCCTGGTGATCGACCACGCGTTCACCTCGGTGGGTCTGCACCGGTTGGAGGCGAACATCCAGCCGGGCAACGAGCCGTCGCGGCGGGTGGCCCGCAAGCTGGGTTTCCGGTTGGAGGGTTTTTCCCCGGAGTACCTGTTCATCGACGGCGCCTGGCGCGACCACGAGCGCTGGGCGATCACCGCGCCGACCTCCGCCTGACCGTCGGGCCGGCAGAATCTGGCCGACGGCAGGGCATCACTGCGGGAGCAGAGTCCGGAACGTTCACCCGGACCGGGTGATGACGCTCCGTACCCTGCTTCCTACGGCGGCTCTACAACGCCCTCGGCTACCACCTCGGCACGGTCTGGCCGCATGACAACTCGATCGCCGCGCTCGGCCTGGCCCGGTACGGCTACCGGACCGAGTCGAACCGGATCAGCCTGGCGATGATCGAGGCGGCCGACCAGTTCGGCTACCGGCTGCCGGAGGCGCTCAGCGGGTTCGACCGGGAGCGGCTGCTCTTCGCCGTGCCGTACCCGACCGCGTGCAGCCCGCAGGCGTGGGCGGCCGGCACGCCGCTGGCCCTGATCCGCGCCATGCTCGGCATCAACCCGATCAGCGGTCGGCTGGTCCTCGATCCGGACATCCCGCAGGAGCTGGGCCGGATCACCGCCGAGCGGGTGCGGGCGTTCGGCCAACAGTGGGAGGTGGAGGCGGTGGGCCACAGCGGCCACATCCGGCTCCAGCCGAGCTGAGCGCGGCTGCGCCTGGGACGTTTGTCGCGGCCTTCGACGGGAAACGGCCCGCAATGACGAAACCTCGTGTGGTGATCGTGGGGGCCGGGTTCGCCGGTTACCACGCGGCGAAGACGTTGAGCCGGATCGCCCGGGACCGGGCCGAGATCGTGGTGCTGAACTCCACCGACTACTTCCTGTACCTGCCGCTGCTGCCCGAGGTGGCGGCCGGGGTGGTCGAGCCGAAACGGATCGCGGTGCCGCTGACCGGGACGCTCAAGGGCGTACGGGTGGTGGTCGGTGAGGCCGACCACGTCGACCTGCAGAACCGCTGGGTCGGCTTCACCCAGGTCGAGGGGGAGAAGAACCGGCTGGCGTACGACCGGCTGGTGCTCGCCGTGGGCAGCGTCAACAAGCTGCTGCCGATCCCGGGCGTGACCGAGTACGCGCACGGCTTCCGCGGCCTGCCCGAGGCCGTCTACCTGCATGATCACATCGTCCGGCAGCTCGAGCTGGCCGAGCAGGCCGAGGACCCCGCCGAGCAGCGGGCCCGGTCCACGTTCGTGGTAGTCGGGGCGGGCTACACCGGCACCGAGGTCGCGGCGCACGGGCAGCTGTTCACCGACGCGCTGCACGCCCAGCGGCCCCGGCTCACCGTCCGACCCCGCTGGATGTTGCTCGACGTGGCGTCGCGGGTGCTGCCGGAGTTGGACAAGCGGATGTCGGACACCTCGCACAGGGTGCTCACCCGGCGTGGGGTGGACGTGCGGATGGGCACGTCGGTGGCCGAGGCGACCTGCGACGGGGTGAAGCTCACCGACGGCGAGTTCGTGCCGACCTGCAGCCTGGTGTGGTGTGTGGGGGTGCGCCCCGACCCGTTCGTCAACGAGTTGGGCCTACGGACCGACCGGGGTCGACTGGTCACCGACGAGTTCCTCAACGTTCCCGGCTATCCGGAGGTGTACGCGTGCGGCGACGCCGCCGCCGTGCCCGACCTGGTCAACCCGGGCAAGGTCTGCGGGATGACCGCCCAGCACGCGCAGCGGCAGGGCAAGCGCGCGGCGTACAACATCGCCGCGTCGTACGGGTTCGGCCGTCGCAAGCCGTACAAGCACCACGACCTGGGCTGGGTCGTCGACCTGGGTGGCAAGGACGCGGCGGCAAACCCGTTGCAGGTCAACCTGGCCGGGTTGCCGGCCAAGGCGGTCACCCGGGCGTACCACCTGATGGCGATGCCGGGAAACCGCACGCGGGTGAGTGCCGACTGGGCCCTCGACGCCGCGTTGACCCGGTCCGCGGTCCAGTTGGGGCTGGTGCCGGCCAACGCGGTGCCGCTGGAGAGCACCACACCCGAGGTCGCCACCCGGTCCCGCTGAGCGGGCCCGGCCAGGTCGTCGCGGAGCAGGCCGGCCGCGACGGTCAGTCGGTCGGGTTGGCCGGCGGGGCGGACCGCGCGGCCGGACCGGCCGGCGGGGCGGGTCGTAGCCGGCGCGGGCCGTACTCGCGCAGCAGGGTCTGGATGATGCCGGCGGCGGGGATGGCCAGCAGCGCACCGAGCAGGCCGGCCAGCTCCGCCGCGAGCAGCACGCTGACCAGCACCGTCAACGGGTTCAACCGGACCGCGCGGGACAGGATGAGTGGTTGGAGCAGGTGGTTCTCCAGCTGTTGGTAGACCACGAAGAAGACGAGCACCACCACCCCGGCGGTGGGGGAGTGCAGGAAACCGGCGCCGGCCGCGATCACCGCGCCGAGGGTCGCCCCGACCAGCGGTATCAGGTCGGCGACCGCCACCAGCAGGGCGATCACGGCCGCGAAGGGCACCCCGGTGAGGGTCAGCACCACGAAGGTCAACACCCCGCAGATCACGCTGATCAGCAGGTTCCCGGTGAGGTAGCCGGTGACGGTGCGCGACACCTCCCGGCCCACCCGGCGCAGCCGGTCGCCCTGACCGTCCCCGGCCGCCGCGAGCAGGCTGCGGGTGATCCGCGGCGCCTCCAACACCATGAGGTACGCGAGCACGATGACAGTGACCAGCCCGGCGACCGACTCGACGATGCCGCGCAGCACACCGACCGCGGGTTGGCGCAGTCGACCGCCGAGGTCGCGCAGCTGCTCGGAGTGCTCGCTGACGTAGTTTCGTGCGCCGGTGCGCTCCAGCGCCTGCCCCACCGGTCCCCGCCCGGCGCGGGCTTCCCGCAGTAGTTCGGGTGCCCGGTCGGCGAAGCGGCCCAACTCGCCGAACAACGGCGCCAGGATGAGCGCGGCCAGGATCGCCAGCAGCACGAAAGCGGCGAGGAACACCACAAGCGTGGCCAGCGCCCGACGCCGGACGTAGCGGCGTTGCAGCCGGTCGACCAGGGGCTTGAGCGCAACGGCGAAGAACGCGGCCACCACCGCCCAGACCAGCACCCGGCGGGTCGCGTACACGAAACCCAGCGCGAGCGCGGTCGCCAGCACCAGACCGATCACGATCAGGGTCCGGCGACCGGTCTCCCGATCGTCGTCGCTCATCCGGCGGGCCTTCCCCGCCCGCGCCGTCGGAAACCCGGCATTGGGGGCACAACGGCGATCAGCGGCGGGAGTGGTCGTCCGCGTCGGTGACGGGGTGGGCGCCGGCGACGAACGTGTCGAGCGCGGCAGCGTGCAGCAGCCCACCGGGCACCGGGTCGCGCAGGGCGGCCACCGCCAGCCGGGCCACCGGCAGCCCACCGGGGCGGGAGGTCGCGGCCAGCACCAGGTTGCCGTACCTGCGGCCGCGCAGCATCCGCCGGTCGCCGACAACGCACACGTCGGCGAAGACCGCCCGCAACGTGGCCACCTGCACCCGGGTGCCGACCAGTGGCGGCAGGTCCGTGACGTTGACCAGATACAACCCGCCGGGGCGCAGGGCGCGGGCCACCTCGGCGGCGAACTCGACCGTGCGGACGTGCCGGGGCATCCGGGCCGCCCGGTAGATGTCGGCGATCACCAGGTCGTACGTGCCGTCCGGGGTTGCGGTCAGGGCGTCCCGGGCGTCGGCGACCTCCACCCGCACCTCCGGCGGCAGCGGCGGCAACTCCCGGGCCACCAGCTCGACCACAGCGGCGTCCCGCTCGACGACCCGTTGCGGGGAGCCGGCCCTGGTGGCTGCCAGCCAGCGGGGCAGCGTCAGCGCGCCGCCGCCCAGGTGCAGGACGCTCAGCGGGGCGCCGGCCGGGGCTGCCACCTCCACCGCCGAGGCGATCCGCCGGACGTACTCGAAATGCAGGTGGCGGGGGTCCTCGACATCCACGTACGACTGCTCAACCCCGGCGGACAGCAGTGTCCGCCCGGTCCGGCGGACCGGGTCGGCCACCAGTTCCAGCCGGTCGGTCGCGCGGTTCATGTCCGGCACGCTAGCCGAGCCCACGGCGCACCCGGTCCGTGGCCCGGCACGGCGGACGGGCCGGCGGAGCGGGGTCACCCCCGGTCCGCCGGCCCGCCGGTGTCGCGGTGGCCGTCAGCCGCCGGCCATCCCGGCCCCCACCTCGTCGATCGCGTCGTCGATCTGGCGGGCGAGGTCCACGTCGAGCGCGGTCACCCCGTCGGCCTGGTTGGTCCGCACGGTCAACACCGCGGCGGTGTCTCCGGGACGCCCGATGCTCGGGCCGCGGCCGTTGTCCTGGCGCAGCCGGTCGAGCCGGGCCAGCACCCGGTCCAGGTTGTCCGGCGGCAGCGCGACCACCCGGTAGAGGCCCTGGCTGTCGCCGGCCCAGTAGGGCAGGTCGTCCAGCGCCGCGCTGATCTCGTCGGCGTCCAGGGTGGGTGTGGTGGTGGAGGCACCCACGAGACCGCCGCCGGCCTCCGGCGGGTTCAGCAGGTCGCGCAGTCCGTCGGGTACGTGCAACGACTCGACCAGGTCGCCGTCCTGTGCGGAGAGCGCGGCGATCGTCGCCTCCGCCTGGTACCGGGCCTGCTCGGGAGTGTTGCCGCTGATCCGGCCCACCTCGGCCAGGAAGCCGGGCAGGTCCCGGTGCCGCTCGATGCCGTCGACCGGCAGCACGTCGTGCAGCGAGGCCGGCACCGCCGCGAGCAGCCGCTGCCGCTCGGCGGCGTCCAGGGCGAACGCCAGGACCAGCACTGTTGCCTCGGTGCCCACCTTGGCGGTCTTGAAGTCGACCCCGGCGCGACGCCGGACCTCGTCGACCAGGTCGTGGTAGCCCATGGTGCTCACACCGGCCGCGCCGCTCGGCGGCGACGGCTGGGGCCGCGGGTTGTCGGCGCTACCGACCGGCGGCGGCGCCGGCCCGCCCCGGGTGCTGTCCGGTTTGTGCGGCCCGGCCGCCGGTGGGCCGGCGCGCTTGCCCGCATCGAGGCTCGTGAGCTGCTTGGAGGCGCTCAGGCTGGCGCCGATCTCGCTGGGCTGTCGACTCTGTTCGCGGGCCTGCCGGGCCAACGCCCGGCGCCTCTGGTTGTCGCCCTCCATCTGCTTGCGCATGGTGGCATCCCTTCCGCTGGGGATCGTGGCTGCGCCAGTCGCCTTCCCGCCGCCCCGGAGAACGAAACGGAGGCTGCCGGCCGGGTCGGCCCGGCCTCCGCCACGCTTCATCCGGCGGGGGTGAGGGGTGCTCACCCGCACGGCCCGCACGATCGGGCCAGGACCGGAGTTCTTCCGAGGTACGCGGAAGGAAGGCCGTCATGAAGGAAGTTGTCGAGATCGTCCCCGCCCGGCCCGGTTGGTACGCACGTTGGCAGCTCGCCCCGGAGGTCACCAGGTGTTACCCGGTGAGCCTGTGGGCGCTGCTGGAGGAGGCCGACGGGACCGGCCGCGAGGTGATCGGCATGGACTGCATCGGCCAGTGGCCCGGCGCGGACGACAACGAGGCGGGTGGGCAGTTCGTCCGCTATCTCTACCAGACGCCCGATTCGGGGGAGCCCGAGGACGTCGACCCGACCCCGACCGGTGAGCTGCGTGAGGACGGCCCCCGCCTCCAGCCGATGACGGCGCCCTAGACATTCCTCCGGCCCCCGACCCCAGGTCCCAGGGTCGGGGGCCACCCCGTTCGCTCCCCGGGGTGGCCTACCGGTCAGCCGATGGCGCGCACGTCGTCGTCGGCGTACGCCCCGGCCAGCAACTCACTCAGACCCGTGCGGTCCAGCATCCGCTGGAGCTGAGGGCTGACCCGGTCAGGTGGATCGTCCCGGCGGCCCGGTGCACCACCAGCAACGCGCTGAGCCCGGAGGAGTCGCAGAGGGTCACGCCGGTCAGGTCGACCAGAACCGGGGCGTTGCCGTTGCCCGCAGCTCGGCCGCCGCAGCGACCAGCTCGGGCGCGGTGTCGTAGTCGAGTTCACCGGTCAGCCGGAGTCGGACGGACCCGGCGGGGAGCCGGGTCGTCTCGATGGTCAACAGCTGGTCGGGCATCCCACCATTTTCCCAGTGGAGCGACAAAACGCACAGCGGGGGGGCGGTGACACGCACGGTCGGCGGTCATCGGCAGCCTGCCGCAGCGGGTGGTGGCGATGCGCGCTACCTGCCGTGAGATGCCGCTATCAGGGTTCCGGCGTAGGGTGGCCTGGAGAGTTTTGACAGTGGACGCCGGTTCCGGCACGGGTTCGGTGAACGACAAGGAGTGAGGCTCAGCTGGTGACTGCTTCCGACGTCAGGGACTGCGACCCGGGCGACGGACGGCTCTCCACGCCGAGCACGACACGACCCTCGGCGTGGTCCGCCGACGTTCGCCGCCCCACCGCGGCCCTGCCGCCGCTGGCCCCCGACCGCGGTCAGGCCACGCCCGACTGGTTCGAAGTCGTCGAGCACTTCCGGGAGGGCCTCGTGGTCTGCGACGCCGATGGCGTCGTGCGGCATGTCAGCCCGGTGGCCGAGCGGTTGCTGCCCGAGGTGACGCCCGGCGAGCTGCTTAGCCCGGCCGGTGTGCCCGGCCTGAGCGAAGGCGTTCCCGGCGGCTTCACCCATCGCGGGCGTCGGCTCACCGCGCGCCAGGTGCCGCTCTCCGGTGCCCGCTGCTGCTGGTACGTCGAAGATGTCACCGACAGTGCCAGCCGGGCCGACGCGCTGCTCGCCGAACGGGCGCGCTCGGCGTTCCTGGCCGTGGTCGGCGACAAGCTGGGCAACCCTCTGCACCCCGACCGGGCCGCCGCCGCGGTCGTCCGACTCGCGGTGCCGACCCTGGCCGAGGTGGCGGTGCTGGTGCTCGCCCCGCGGGGCGGGCGGGCCCGCTGGTGGCGGGCCTCGCGCAGCGACGACGAGGCGCCGACGGTGGACAGCGGCGTACTACCCGGCGGCGACTTGCCGCCCGCCATCGCCGACGGGCTGACCGGGGTCGAGCCGCACGCGGTGGACTGGCTGGTCGAGCAGGCGGTCGACGCCGGTTGGCTGCCAGGGCTCGCCGGCATCGAGAGCGCCGCCCGGGTCGTCCCGCTGCCGGGCCGCGACGCGCCAGTCGGTGTGCTCCTGGTGGCCCGCCGTGCCACCCGCTGGTACGACGACGCCGATGTGGAGCTGGTCCGCGCATTCGCGGCGCGCGCCGGCGCGGCGTTGACCACCGCGCTGCTCTACCGCGACCAGGCGGAGGTGGCCGACACCCTCCAGGCCAGCCTGCTGCCGGTCGAGCCGGTCGAGGCCATCGGGGTGCAGTGGGGCACCGCGTACCGGCCCGCTCAGGCGGGGCTGCGCATCGGTGGCGACTTCTACGGTTCGCACCGGCTCACCGACGGTGGCTCGGTGTTCTTCCTCGGCGACGTGTCGGGCAAGGGCGTCGAAGCCGCCGTCTTCACCGGCCAGCTGCGCCAGTGCCTCCAGGCGCTGCACCGGTTGGAGTCGCACCCCGCGCGGTTGCTGCGGCTGCTCAACGACGCGCTGCTGGAGACCACCCAGGCGCACGGTCAGGGCCGCTTCGCCACGATAGTGCTCGGCGTGGCCCGCCCGGAGCGCGACGGCGGCCTCACCCTCACCATGGCCGGCGGCGGGCACCTGCCACCACTGGTGCTGCGCGCCTCCGGCGAGGTGGAGACGGTGCCGTTGCGCGGCATGCTGATCGGGGTGGTGCCCGACCCCCGCGTCGGGGAGGTGACCGTGCGGCTGGCGCCGGGCGAGACCTGCCTGCTCTACAGCGACGGCGTGACCGAGGCCCGGGGTGGCCGGCGCGACGAGCAGTTCGGCGCCGAGCGACTGGTCACCGCGCTGACCGGCTGCCAGCGAATGCCCGCGCCGGCCCTGGCCGAACGGGTCGAGCAGCTCACCTGCGACTGGCTTGCACAGGGCGACCACGACGACATCGCCGTGTTGGCGCTGCGGGCGGCCGGCCTGAGCGGGCGCAGCGTGCGGCACCTGCACTCGGTGCCCGCTGGCGTCGACCAGACAGAGGGAGCTGACGCGTGACCGCCGCCACGGCCACCATTGATCTCGGCGAGGCGTACTTCGGCTATCTGGGCCACCTCGCCGACGCCGACGAGTACGCCGCGACCGACCTGGCGATCGGCCTGCTCGACGCGGGCGTCCCGGCGGAGCGCGTGCTGCTCGACCTGATCGCGCCCGCCCAGGCCGAGGTGGGCGAGCGGTGGGCGCGCAACGAGTGGAGCGTCGCCCAGGAGCACGCGGCCACCCACATCAGCGAGCAGGTGGTGGCGGCGGTGTCCGCGCACGTCAGGCCCCGGCCGACCGGCGGTCGGGTGGTGGTCGCCTGCATGGACGGCGAGTGGCACGCCCTGCCGCCCCGGCTGGTGGCCGAGGTGCTGCGGTTACGCGGGTGGCAGGTGACTCTCCTGGGCGCCAGCGTGCCGGCGGCGCACCTGGTGTCGTACCTGCACCGCTACGACGCGCACGCGGTCGCGCTGGCATGCGCGCTGCCGATGCGCCTGCCGTACGCCCACCGGATGATCGAGGCCTGCCGGCGCTCGGACGTTCCGGTGGTGGTCGGTGGGCGTGGGTTCGGCGCGGACGGCCGGTGGGCGCGCCAGCTCGGGGTGGCCTGGGCGCCGGACGCGCCCTCGGCGGCCGAGCTGATCGCCGACGAACGGGCGCTGCGGGGGGTGCCGACGGCGCGGCTGGCCCACCTGGCCGACGACGAGTACGTCAGCCTGGTGCGCCGTCGCGGTGAGCTGATCGACAGCGCGTTGGCGGAGTTGCGGGAGCGGGTGCCGTCGGCACGGTCGTACACCGCCGCTCAGCTCGACGCGACAGTGAGCGATCTGGGCCACATAGTGGATTTCCTGGCGGCGGCGATCTACGTCGACGACGCCTCGTTGTTCACCGAGTTCGTGGAGTGGCTCGCGGGGATTCTGCGCAGTCGTGGGGTGCCCACCGGGGCGGTCGTCCTGCCGCTGGAGCACTACGCCGCCGCGTTGCGGGACTTCCCCCGGGCGGCGCGGGCGCTGGCGCTGGGATGTGCCGCGCTGCCCGGCGCGGCCCCCTGACCGACCCGCTGGTGACACCGGAGCGATCACCGCCCTCGGCGGCACCGGCGTCAGCTCTGCGTATACTTGCCGGACTGCAAACGTCCCACCCGAGGGTGGAGCGAGGGGGAGAACGGTGACGTTCAGCGTCAGCTACGTCGAGCGCGACGGTGGTGGCGCCTGCCTGCGGCTCGCGGGTGAGCTGGACCTGAGCACCGCCCCCGAGCTGACCGCCGCGATCGACCGGCTCACCGCGGCGGGCGAGACCCGGGTGCTGCTCGACCTCACCGACCTCACGTTCTGCGACTCCACCGGGATGGCCGTGTTCGTTCGGGGCGACAACCAGGCGGCGGCCGACGGGGGTTGGCTCCGGCTCACCGGCGCCAACGGGCGGGTCGAGCGGGTGCTGCGGGTGACCGGCCTCGCCGACGTGTTGCGCTACGAACCGGAGTCGGTCGACCCCGCGTCCCGCAGTGCTTCCTGATGGGCTAGATTTTCCCGCCAGCATTTCCCCGCCAACGCGGTGACCGTCAGGGTCCCGTCCCCGTCGACTCCGAGGCAGGTAGTGATGGGCGTAGACAGCCCGCAGCCGGTACGCATCCTGGTGGTCGACGACGACCCGGGCGACGTGCTCATGATCGAAGAGGCGCTGGCGGACTCCGACGTCGAGAAGATCATCGACGTGGTCAGTGACGGCGAGGAGGCGATGGAGTTTCTCCGCGCCGAGGGCCGGCACGAGCAGGCCCGCCGTCCGGACGTGATCCTGCTGGATCTGAACATGCCGCGGATGGACGGTCGGCAGGTGCTCGGCGCGGTCAAGCAGGACGAGGATCTGCGGACCATCCCGATCGTCGTGCTGACCACCTCCAACGCCGACACCGACATCGTCGGCAGCTACACCTTGCAGGCCAACGCGTACGTCACCAAGCCGATCGACCTCGACGACTTCAACGACGTGGTTCGCCGCATCGACGAGTTCTTCGGCCGGGTCGTCGTGCTGCCCAAGCGCGGCTGACGCCGGCGCCGCCCGCGCGCATGCTGAACATTTTTCCCGAACCCCCTCGGCGCGAGCGGTCGCGGCCGAGGATCCAGGTGGGAAAGTAACAGCAGCTGCCTGGGGGCGACAGTATGAGGTTCTCCGTCGTTGAGACCGGTTACGACCAGCGGCAGGTGGATTACTGCCTGGACGAGTTGGGGATCCGGTTGTCCCGACTCGCGGCGCGAGCCGAGGGCGCGGCCGGGGCGGCCCGGGAATGGGACGAGATCCGCCAGGAGGCGGCCTGGCTCAGCGGGCTCCTGCAACGACTGGACCTGGGCGACGCCGCCACCAACCGGCACGCCGGTGACTCGGTGCGGCGGGAGGCCGCGGAGATCCTGGCTCAGGCCCGCGTCGAGCTGGACGAGGCCCGCGAGGAGGCCCGGCGGGTGCGGGAGAGGGCGTACGCGGAGGCCGTGCAGGCCCGACGTGACTTCGAGGCGGCGCTGGACGCCCGTCGGCGGCGCGAGGCGCGGGTGGACGACATCCTCGACCAGGTGACTGTCGACCAGGTGCCCGCCGACACCCCGACCGCGGCTGCCGGCGTACCCGGAAGTCGGGTCGGAGTCGGCGGGCGGGACACGGGCGCCGAGCCCCCGCCCGGTCGTCGCTGAGCCGCGCCGGGCGCGGGGTGCCCGGCTCAGGCGGTGAGCGCCGCCGCGACGGTGGTCGCCCTATCCTCGTGCTGGGCGTACGCGTCGGGGTAGGCGGAGATCTGCACGGACTGGGCGGCTGCGGTGACGCTCATGTCCTGCCAGCCGGGGATCTCGTTGAGCGCGCTGTAGAACGCCCGCGCGGCGTACGACGGGCGCATCAGCTGCGCCACCGTGCCCCAGCCGCTGCTGGGCCGCTGCTGGAACAGCCCGACCGAGTCGTGGTCGGAGCCGCTGCCCTGGTTCGGGTACTCCGCCGACTCCGGCAGGACGTCGCTCGCCAGGTTGTAGAGGTTGCTCTCCTGCATGGCGGTGGCCAGCGCCACCACCAGGGCGCGGCGCGGCATCTTCATCTCCAAGCCGACGTCCACGATGATTTTCGCGTTGTCCATCTGGGCCTGGTCGAGGCCGGCCACGGGCCGGGGACGGCGGGGCTTGACCGGCTTCTTGGGCACCTTGCGGACGGCTGTGGGAGTGGGGGTGGGTTTCGCCGTCGGGCTGGGCAGGATCCGGGCGGGGGCGGCGTCGCGGTCCAGCGACCGGGAGGCGCGCTCGTCGGCGATCGCGGCGCGGTCGGCCACCGCCTCGGCGAGCGGCTCAACCGTACGGGGGGTGTCGTCGTTGCCTCGCGCGGTGGCGACCGCCACGAGGCTGAGGCAGCAGGTGACGCCGGTGGCCAGCGCCACCCGCAGCGGGGTCGAGCCCAGCAGGGCGCGCCGCCGCAGGTCGGGAGCGCGGTGACGGCCGATCGTCCGTTCGGTTGATGCGGCGTCGTCCGAGAGGGTGGTCGGGCGCGCGTCGGTCAGCTTCTGGGCGGAGGGGTCGTCGGGATGCACCTGCCGAGGTTAAAGAGCTGAATGCTCGATGCCAGTGGCCCGCACGGTGGCATGCGCCACAATTTGCCCAGATCATGCCGACTTTAGGGGGCAAAGCCTGAGCGAAGCTGGTCAACCTCGCGGATGCCTCCAGACGGTTATTCCCGACTTGCCGGGTGAATGCGCTCGCGGCGGGGGGCTCTCCGCCCGACGTCCGGCCGCGCTCCCGGGTCCACCGAACAGTCGACGTCAGGCCCACCAAAAGTGCGACGCCTCCTCGGCCGACCCCCCGGTGCGGGGGGCGTTGTCCGTAGATCTTGGACAGTTTCCGTTCGCAGAACGGAAACTGTCCAAGATCTACGTCGGCGGCGTAGCGAAGTGCCGCGACCGGCACGTATCGGTGCCGCGCCGCCGCGCCCGCGCCGCCGTGCCGCTTGACGCTTACGCCGCGCGTCAACCCGCCCCAAGATCGTGCTCGATCCAGGAAGTAGGGCCTTCAAGCAGGAACGATGCAACTACAACCAGGATCGAGCACGATCATGCGGGATTGAGGCGCCTTCGGACGGCAGATCCTCGGGCGGTGCCTTCTCAGCGGGTCAGCGTCGGCCGTTCTCGGCGGGCTAGTGTCGGCCGTTCTCGGCTGGGGTGACGGTCAGCCGGTGTCGGCTAGCGTCGCCGCTGGAGAACGGCCAGAGCCGGTCGGCGTACTCGACCAGATCGGCCAGTTGATCTCGGCTCAGGCCGGCTGAGGAGATTTCCGCGTGCACGTCGGCCCGGTACCGGCCGTCGTTGTCCCGCCCCAGCTTCGCCTCCGCCCGAACCTGCACGGTGTGCGCCTCGTCGGTGATCTCCCCGGCCACTTCCACTGCCGCGTGATGCAAGCAGGAGGCGAAGGCCGCTGCCAGCAACTGTTCCGGGGTGAGCCCGGTGCAGTGCGGCGCCAGCGGTGAGGCCAGCGCGGTGGAGAGCCCGCCATCGTCGGTGCGTACGTGACCGCCCTCGGCGGTCGCTGTGGCCTCACGCAGCCAGGAACTCTGATCCGGCATCGCGTTTCTCCCGTCGCTCACCGGCTCGGCTACCCCGCCGCCGCCCGACGAAACGCCGCGCCACCCCACGAAACCTGGCCGCCGCCCCGCGGCACCGGCTGCCACCCCGCGAACCCCGCCACCGCTCGGCGCAACCGGTCAGCCGTCGTGCTGTCAGCGCGCGGAGGGAAGGTTCGGCTCGTGGGCCACCGCCACCGCCTCGGTGGCCTCCGCGGCGGCGCGTTCGGTCCATGGCGACGTCGGAGCCGGCCGGCGGGTCGTCGGGATCGTCATCGGTACGTACACCCGGGCGTCCACGGCCTCGGCCAGCAGCAGCGCGGCGACCAGGCTGGTCGGGCGCTGCTCGGGGTCGTCGGCGAGGCAGGAGTGGCACAGGTCGACGACCTCGGGCGGGAGCCCGGCGATGTCGGGCAGCGGCTCCGGTGGCTGGCGGCGGCGTGCGAGCAGCAGTTCGCTGGCGGTCGCCGCGCGGTACGGCAGGCGGGCGGTGAGGCTGTAGTAGAGGAGCACGCCGAGGGCGTACATGTCGGCGGCGGGAGTGGCCGGCGCCTCGTCCAGTTGTTCGGGCGCCAGGTAGGCAGGGGTGCCCAGCACCATGCCGGTCGGCATCGGGTCCGGTGCTCCGGCGGCGATGGCGATGCCGAAGTCGAGCACCTTCACCCCGGCCGGGGTGAGCATGACGTTCGCGGGCTTGACGTCCCGGTGCACGATGCCCTCGGCGTGCGCGGCGGCCAGCGCGGCGGCGACCTCCGCGCAGACCCGCACCGCGATCCGCCAGTCCAGCGGCCCGGCGCGCAGGTGCACGGCGAGCGTCTCACCTTCGGCCAACTCCATCACGATGTAGGGCACCGGTCGACCGGGCCACGTCGAGGAGGTGCCGAAGTCGTGCACGCTCGCCACGTTGGGGTGTTCCAGGCGGGCCGCCGACCGGGCCTCCGCGCGGATCCGGTCCACCGGGCCGTCCCGGTCGTCGCGGCCGGGCGAGATGAGCTTCACCGCGACCGGTCGGTCCAGCACCTGGTCGTACGCCCGCCACACCTCGGACATCCCGCCCACCCCGATGCGCTGTTCGAGCCGGTACCGCCCGTCCAACGTGCGCATCGACCACTCCTCGTCGTTCTCGCCCCGCCGACGGCCGGGTGCTCTGATCGCGGTACCCCCGCTCCGAACTGGGCAAACCGGAGGCCGGTTCGGGGGCGGACGGCCCGGCGCACCTCGCTGCGCCGGGGCGGCGGGTGCGGTAGCTTGCGAGCCAGAGCCGGCGTCACCGATTGTGCCGGCACGGTCACCCGAGGGGGCGCGCGATGGGCGAGGTCGCCGTACGCTTCGTCGGCGGGCCCGCGGACGGCCTGGTCCGGCTGCTGCCGGCCGGGTCGGACGGCGCCCCACCCCAGCGCTGGATCATGCGGCACCCGGACGGCACGGGCCCGGTGCAGCCCGGCCCCGACCACCTCTATGAACGCGAGCGGCCCGACGAGGCGGGCGGCTGGAGCATGCGTTTCGTGCGTACCGACGCCTACGGGGTGTCCGAGTGACCATGAGGCGGGGCTGACCGGTGGCGTCGCCGGCGTCGCGTCGGCCCGGCCGCACAGCTGGTGCACAGCTTCCGCAGGGGCGCGGCACAGGCGTGGCGGACACGATGGGGCGCATGGTCATGAACGGGCAGGCCGCGCCGAGCCGGATCGAGCTGCGTCGCCCCGACGGGGAACCCGTCCGGGTGCTGGTGGTCGACGACGAACCCACGCTCACCGACCTGCTGTCGATGGCCCTGCGCTACGAGGGTTGGCAGGTCCGCACCGCCGGCAACGGCATGGCGGCGTTGAGCACCGCCCGACAGTTCCAGCCGGACGCCGTGGTGCTCGACGTCATGCTGCCCGACCTGGACGGCTTCCAGGTGCTGCGCCGGCTGCGGGAGCACGCCCCCACCGTGCCGGTGCTCTTCCTGACCGCCCGTGACGCGGTCGAGGAGCGCATCGCCGGGTTGACCGTCGGCGGCGACGACTACGTCACCAAGCCGTTCAGCCTGGAGGAGGTGATCGCCCGGCTGCGCGCGCTGCTGCGCCGTTCCGGGCTGGCGGTCGCCGCCCGGGAGGAGGCGGTGCTGACCGTCGGTGACCTCAGCCTCGACGAGGACAGCCACGAGGTCCGCCGGGCCGGCCAACTGGTCACCCTCACCGCCACCGAGTTCGAGCTGCTGCGCTACCTGATGCGCAACCCGCGCCGGGTGCTCAGCAAGGCGCAGATCCTCGACCGGGTGTGGAACTACGACTTCGGCGGCCAGGCCAACGTGGTGGAGTTGTACATCTCCTACCTGCGCAAGAAGATCGACGCCGGTCGGGCGCCGATGATCCACACACTGCGTGGCGCGGGTTATGTCCTCAAGCCCGCCGAGTAGCCGCCGCCCGCTGCGCGCTGTCCGCGGGTGGCTGGCCGGGCGTTCCCTGCGTACCCGACTGGTGTTTGCCCTGCTCGCGCTGCTGGCGTTGGTCAGCGTCGCCATCGGCGGCCTGACCACTGTGGCGCTGCGGCAGTTCCTGATCGACCGGCTCGACGCTCAACTCGCCCCCGCGACGGGTATGCGGGGCGACCGTCCGGGACGGCCGGCCTTCCCCGGCAACGGACCGGGAATCCCACCCGGGTTGCCGTCCGGTGTGGTGGTCGCCGAGATCACCGACGGGCGGGTGACAAGCGCCCGGACCCTGACCACCAGCGCCCCCAGCGCGGGCTCGTTCCCCGACGAGCAGTCCGTCCCGGCGCAGGAGGTCGCCGCGCTGGCGGGCCTGCCGGTCGACGCCAGACCGCGCACCGTCGACCTCGGCGACCGTGGTGACTACCGGGCCGTGGCCCGCCGGTACTGGGACGGCCGGGTACGCGTCGTCGCGATCCCTCTCGCCGGCGTCCAGGAGACCGTCTGGTGGATGGTCGCCGCGCAGGCCGCCGTGGCCGCCGTCGGGCTGGTCGTCGCCGGAGCCGCCGGCGCGCTGATCGTGCGGGCGACCCTGCGACCGCTCAACCGGGTGGCCGCCACCGCCACCCGGGTCACCGAGCTGCCCCTGGACCGGGGGGAGGTGGCGCTCGCCGTCCGGGTACCGGCCGCCGACACCGACCCGCGCACCGAGGTCGGTCAGGTCGGCGCGGCGCTGAACCGGATGCTGGGCCACGTCGCCGACGCGCTCTCCGCGCGGCAGGCCAGCGAGACCCGGGTACGCCAGTTCGTCGCCGACGCCAGCCACGAGTTGCGGACGCCTCTCGCGGCGATCCGCGGCTACGCCGAGGTGGCCCGGCGTGGCCGTGACGAGGTTCCCGCAGACGTGGCGCACGCGTTGCGCCGGGTGGAGTCGGAGAGCACCCGAATGACCAGCCTCGTCGACGACCTGCTGCTGCTGGCCCGCCTCGACACCGGCCGGCCACTCGCTGTCGAACCGGTCGACCTGACCGCCCTGGTGGTGGACGCGGTCAGCGACGCGCACGTCGCCGGCCCCGAGCACCGCTGGCAGCTCGAACTGCCGGAGGTGGCGATCCGGGTGCCCGGCGACGCCGCCCGACTGCACCAGGTGGTGGCGAACCTGCTCACCAACGCCCGGGTGCACACCCCGCCCGGCAGCACTGTCACCACCACCCTTGCGGTCGACGCCACCAGTGCCGTGCTCACCGTCGCCGACGACGGGCCCGGGGTGCCGGTGGAGCTGCAACCGGAGATGTTCGAGCGGTTCGCCCGGGGCGACAGCTCGCGGTCCCGCGCGCACGGCAGCACCGGCCTCGGCCTCGCCATCGTCGCGGCCGTGGTGGAGGCCCACCACGGCACCGTCGAGGTGCAGAGCCGTCCAGGTCGGACGATGTTCACCGTCCGACTGCCGAATCCCACAGCTGACGCATAGTCGGCCCACGGCACACCGGCGCTGCTGGTCAGCCGCCCAACATCTCGGTGAGGACCTCGACGACGCGCCGGGTGTGCCGCCCGTCCGGGTCCTCGTCGGCGTTCAGGTCGGTAACGCTCATCCCGAGCAGCCGGTCGGCGCGGGCCAGCGGCGTGACCAGCGCGATCAGGTCCGCCCAGCGTGGCCCGTTCGGCTCGGGGTAGGTCACCGCGGGCAGGTCGCGCGGGTCCACCACGTCCAGGTCGAGGTGCAGCCAGGCCGGCCCGTCGCCGTCGGCGGCCAGGTTCTCGCCGACCCTCGCCGCGCCCCGGCGGAGCAACTCGGCGGCGTTGACCTGGCGGATCGCCGGGTCGATCCGGGCCGCCTCGACCCGGCTGCTCTCGTCGGTGGCCGGGCGGTGCCCGATCAGGTGGACGCGGCTCGGCTCGATCAGCGCACCGCTGGGGCCGACGGCGGCGGCGGGGCCGTAACCGGTGACCACCGAGAGGTCCATGTCGGCGGCCTCGCCGGTCGGCGAGGTCGTGCCGTCGAGGAAGTCCGGGTGGGCGTCGACGAACCACAGGTCGGTCGCCGGGGGCAGGGCCCGGCAGATGCCGGGCAGGATCGCGCAGTCGCCGCCGAGCACCAGTGGTCGGTGGCCGTCCGCGATGAGCGCGCCGATCCGCGCGGCGATGGCCCCACCGGCCCGGACCAGGCCCGCCGCGCCGATCACCCCGCTCGCCGGGTCGCGGACCGGGTCGCGCAACCGCGCCTCGTCGATCCGCCCGTCGTCGTCGGCGGACAGGGCCTCGCGCAGGCCGGCCCGGCGCAGCGCGGCCGGGGCCCGCTCCTCGCCGCGCCCGGCACCGGAGGAGTCCAGCGGCGCGTCCACGATCATCCAGCGCACGTCCGCAGCGTACCGGCGCGATCGGGCTGTTCCGGCCACATTCTGTGGCGAGGCTGGGAGTACGCCGATGTGCCCGCGACGGCGACAGGGACCGGCGTACGGTGATGGACAAGTCCGGCTTTCTGGGTTAAAAGCCTCATCGGTGTACGCCTGGGACGCCGGTGTCGAGGCGGCGAGGGCAAGGAGCGATCGGTGGAACATCTGGCCTACCTGGACGCGGGGTCCGGCAGCCTGATCGTGCAGGCGGTCGTCGGCGGGGTGGCCGGCGCCGCGGTCGCCGCGAAGCTCTACTGGCGGCGGCTCGTCGACCGGTTCCGCCGGCAACCCACCGACCAGCGCTGAGCGGGCCAGTCCGACGATGGCGATCTCACCCACCGAGGTACGGCCCGAGCCGGCCTCCTTCCGCGACCCGGCCAACCGGGTGTTCCACGTCGGCGACGAGGTGTTGCGTGGGCTGGACCCGCAGGCCGCCGAGCACTGGCGGGCGCTGAGCGGCAGCGCGTTCTTCCCCGCGCTCGTCGCCGCCCGCAAGGTCTGCGCCACCGAGGACGCACCGCCGACCCTGGTGCCCGCCGCGACCGGAACGCCGTGGGCCGCCGTGCTGCGCCACGAGCGCATCCCGTTCGTATCCCACCCGTACGAGTGGTCGTTCAGCATGCTGCGCGACGCCGCCCTGCTGCACCTGGAGATCCTGAAAGCCGCGCTCGGCGAGGGTTTCACCACCAAGGACGGCTCGGCCTACAACCTCCAGTGGCGCGGCGCGAAACCGGTCTTCATCGACATCGGCTCCTTCGAGCCGGTCCGCGAGGGCGAACCGTGGGCCGGCTACCGGCAGTTCTGCCAGACCGTGCTCTACCCGCTGATGCTCACCGCCCACCTGGGCGTCGACTTCCAACCGTGGCTGCGCGCCCGGGTCGACGGCATCGAGGCCGACGAGCTGCGGCCGCTCTTCAACGGTGCCCGCCGGCTGCGCCCCGGCGTGCTGACCCACCTGCACCTGCACGGGGCCATGCAGCAACGCAACGCCGCCGCCAGCACCACCGAAGTCCGGGACCAACTGCGGGCCGCCGGCTTCTCCCGGGAGTTGCTGCTCGCCACCGTACGCGGCATCGAGAAACTGGTCCGCAAGCTGGACCGCCGCCCGCCGGAGAGCCACTGGTCGGACTACCAACGCACCTGTGGCTACTCGGCCCGTGACCGGGTGGCGAAGGAGCAGTTCGTGGCCGTCGCGGTGGCCGCCGGCGCCCGCCCCCGCCTGGTGCTCGACCTCGGCGCCAACGACGGCCGGTACTCCCGGCTGGCGGCCGGGCACGCCGACTACGTGGTCGCCGTCGAGCAGGACCCGACCGTCGTCGACGAGCTGTACCGACAACTGCGCGCCGAGGGGCAGCGCCGCATCCTGCCGCTGGTGCTGGACCTGGCCGACCCCTCGCCGGGTGGCGGCTGGCGGGGCGTCGAACGGGCCGGCTTCGCCGAGCGGGCGTCCGCCGACGTGGTGCTCGCCCTGGCCGTGGTGCACCACCTGGCGATCGGGCGCAACGTGCCGCTGCCGGAGGTCATCGACTGGCTGGCCGGGTTGACCGCGCCGGGCGGCGCGGTGGTGGTGGAGTTCGTCCACCCGGAGGACCCGATGGCGACCCGGCTGCTGGCCAACAAGCCCGCCGGTCTCTTCCCGGACTATCGACGCGACACCTTCGAGACGTTGCTCGCCGCCCGGGGGCGGATCACCGACCGGCTGGAACTGCCCTCCGGCACCCGCACGCTCTACCGGACGGTGATGGGTGGCTGAACCGGCCTCCGCCGACCCGTCGGCCCCGCCCGAGCGGCCGTCCCCGACACCCGAGCGGTGGGACCGGGGCTGGCGAGGTGAGCTGAGTCGGCTGCTGGAGATCGTCGCGCTGGTCGGTCTCGTGGTCACCCAGCCGCTTCTGGACGTGCTCGGCCGCAGCCCCGACTTCTTCCTCTTCCACAGCGCCGACCCGGCCCAGATCCTGCTGCTGGTCGCCCTGGTGGCGGTGCTCCCCACCCTCGGGGTGGCGCTGCTCGGCGCGCTCAGCCGACTGGCCGGCCGGACCGTCCGCGCCATCACCCACACCGGGCTGGTCGGGCTGCTGGTCGCCGCCCTCGCCGTGCAGGTGGGCCGACACGTGACGCCACTTCGGGGCGTACCCCTGCTGCTGGTGGCCGGTCTGGCCGGAGCCGCCGGCGCGGCCGCGCACCGGCGGTGGCGGGCGCCGGGCCGGGTGCTGCGACTGGCCGCCGCCGGCCCGGCGGCCTTCGTGGCGCTCTTCCTGCTCGCCTCACCCACCTCGGCGGTGGTCGTGCCGCGCGGCGACGGCGGCGCGGCCGGCACCGCGCAGGGTTCGGCCGTGCACCCGCCGGTGGTCATGCTGATCCTCGACGAGCTGCCGTTGGTCAGCCTGCTCGGCGCGGACGGAAAGATCGACGCCGGGCGGTACCCGCACTTCGCCGAGCTGGCCGGCGGCGCCACCTGGTACCGCAACTCCACAGGGGTCAGCGGGTGGACGCCGAACGCACTGCCGGCGATGCTCACCGGCCGCTACCCGGCCAAGCCGGTCGCCCCGCACTACTCCCAGTACCCGGACAACATGTTCACCGCGTTCGGCGGCCTGTACGACATCCGCGCCGAGGAGAGCATCACCCGGCTCTGCCCACCCAGTCGCTGCGAGCAGCCGGTCACCCCGGAGCGAGGTCTCGGCGTGCTGGTCCGGGAGACCGGCAAGCTGCTCGGCCGGGTCGCCGGGCCGACCGAGAGCGCTGTCGACCCGGAAGACTCCTACCGTGAGCAGACCCGGGCCGAGGCCGGCCTGGACGCCGCCGAACCGGTGCCGGCCGACCCGAAGTTCCGCTGGGACAGCCTGGACGACAACCAACCGGCCCGGTTCACCAGTTTCCTCGCCGGGCTGAAGCCGACGACCCGGCCCACCCTGCACTTCCTGCACCTGCTGATGCCGCACTCACCGTGGGCGTACCTGCCGTCCGGGGCGCGCTACGACGCCCCCGAGGACCTACCCAACGACGGCGCCGGGTGGGTCGACCTGGCCCGGCAGCGGCACCTCGCCCAGCTTGGCTACACCGACCGGCTGATCGGCGAGACGCTGCGGACGCTGCGCGCCAACGGCCTCTACGACCAGGCCCTCGTCGTGGTGACCGCCGACCACGGGGTCAGCTTCCGTCCCGGCGCCCAGGGTCGGGGCATGGACGCCATCAAGGCCGCCGCCGGCGAGGTCGCCTGGGTGCCGACGTTCGTCAAGGAGCCCGGACAACAAACCGGCCGGGTGGACGACCGCAACTGGGAACACGTCGACCTGCTGCCGACGGTGGCCGACGAGGCCGGCGTCCGCTTGCCGTGGCGGGTCGACGGGCGCTCGGCCCGGCAGGCCCCCCGCACCGACGGTACGAAACACTTCTACGACCGCCCCGGCGAACCTGTCACCTTCCCCGGTGGCGTACCCACCCCGCCGCCCCTGCCGACCCCGCACCCCCTGGTCGGCACCGAGGTACGCGCCGGCCCCGCCGCCGGCAGCGCCCGGGTCGCCGACCTGGCCGCGTTCACCGCCACGGACCCGGACACCGGCACCCTCCCGGCGCTCGTCTGGGGCGACGTCCCGGACCGGATCCCGGACGGCACCCTCCTTGCCGTCGCCGTCAACGGTCGCATCGGGGCCGTCGTCCCGGTGGTGCCGGCCGACCCCGGCGGACGCCGGTTCGCCGCGCTGCTCGCCGACGACAAGCTGTTCCACGCCAAGAGCAACAAGCTCGACGTCTTCCAGGTCGCGACGGACGGTACGCTGCGACGCCTCGCCCTGTCGTGACTGTGCTTCCGGGGTTGGTTCGGCCTGGCTTCCGGGGTCGGTTCGGCCTGGCTTCCGGGGTTGGTTCGGCCTGGCTCTCCGGAGTCGGTCCGGTCTGGTCCCGGTTGGCGGGATGGCGGGTTTCCCGGCCGCCCGGTCGGGAATCGGGTGACGCATACCTCACCGCCGAACCACGGCGGGCGTTGTCCCCCGAGCCGCAATTACGGTAGAAGCGAAGGCAATTCAACGTAGATCTGCCGGCGAAGCGAGGAACCACATGACGGAAGTCAAGCTCGATCACCCCGGTGGGCAGCTGTCGATGCCGGTGCATCCTGCGGTCGAGGGCCCCGCCGGTATCGGGGTGAGCAAGTTGCTGAAGGAAACCGGGATGACGACGTACGACCCCGGTTTCGTCAACACCGCCGCTGCCTCATCCGCGATCACCTACATCGACGGCGACGCGGGCATCCTGCGTTACCGGGGGTACCCGATCGAGCAGCTGGCCGAGAAGTCCTCCTTCCTGGAGGTCTCCTACCTGCTCATCTACGGTGAGCTGCCGACCGAGCAGCAGCTGACCGAGTTCACCGAGTGGATTCGGCGGCACTCGCTGCTGCACGAGGAGATGCGCCGCTTCTTCGACGGCTTCCCCCGGGACGCCCACCCGATGGCGGTGCTCTCGTCCGCGGTGAGCGCCCTGTCCACCTTCTACCAGGACAGCCTGGACCCGTTCGACTCCGAGCACGTGGAGATCTCCACGGTCCGGCTGATGGCGAAGGTCCCCACCATCGCCTCGTACGCGTACAAGAAGTCCATCGGTCAGCCGCTGCTGTACCCGGACAACTCGCTGGGGTACGTGGACAACCTGCTGCGGATGACGTTCGGCGTGCCGGCGGAGCCGTACGAGGTCGACCCGGTGATGTCGAAGGTGCTGGACATGCTCTTCGTCCTGCACGCCGACCACGAGCAGAACTGCTCCACGTCGACCGTCCGCCTGGTCGGTTCCAGCAACGCCAACCTGTTCGCCTCGGTCTCGGCCGGCGTGAACGCGCTGTTCGGCCCCCTGCACGGCGGCGCCAACCAGGCGGTGCTGGAGATGCTCCAGCAGATCCACGCCGGCGACGGCGACGTCCGGTCCTTCGTCCGCAAGGTCAAGGACAAGCAGGACGGCGTCAAGCTGATGGGCTTCGGCCACCGGGTCTACAAGAACTACGACCCGCGGGCGGCGATCGTCAAGAAGGCCGCGCAGGACGTGCTGGGCCGGATGGCCAAGCCGGACCCGCTGCTGGACATCGCCATGGAGTTGGAGGAGATCGCCCTCGCCGACGACTTCTTCGTCTCCCGTCGGCTCTACCCGAACGTGGACTTCTACACCGGCCTGATCTACAAGGCCATGGGCTTCCCGACCAAGATGTTCACGGTGCTCTTCGCGCTCGGCCGGCTCCCCGGCTGGATCGCCCAGTGGCGCGAGATGATCAACGATCCGGAGACCAAGATCGGCCGTCCGCGGCAGGTCTACGTCGGCTCCGCCGAGCGGGACTACGTCCCCTTCGGCGAGCGCTGACCCGCTCCCCGCTTCACCAGCAGGCCGTCGACCCCGCCGGGTCGGCGGCCTGCCGCGTTCGGTGCGTGGTCGGCGCTTGGCGTGACCGGTGCGTGGTCGGCGCTTGGCGTGATCGACTCGGGTTCCTTGAAGGCGCGGTGTTTCTCGTGCCGGGACAACCCGACTTCCAGGAAGCCGAGTCGATCAAGCGCGAGGTGATGGTGGCCCCCAGGCCCCAGGCCCCGGGCCCCGGGTGGTCGGGTCCGGGCCTTGGGCCTCGAGTGGTCGGCCTCGGGCGTTGGGCTTCGGGGGTCGGCGCTCGGCGTGATCGACTCGGGTTCCTTGAAGGCGCGGTGTTCTTCGTGCCGGGACACCCCGACTTCGAGGAAGCCGAGTCGATCAAGCGCGGGACGTTGGGGTGGCCCTCTGGCGGTGGGCGGTCGGCGATGGGGCGGGCGGTCAGAAGGCGGAGATGTCCTGTGCCCGCTCGCTGCGGCTGAGCGCGCTGATCAGCGCGGACTGACCACGGCGGCGTACTGCCAGTCGGACCAGCAGGTCGCGGACGGGGTCGAAGACATCCGCCGGGAACTCCGGCGTGGGTAGGCCGACGCTCACCGCGAGGTCGTCGGAGTGGACGACGATCTCCAGCTGACGGGTGAGCAGGAAGTCCCCGCGCCGCAGCGACCAGCCCTGCCACGGAATCGGCACGACCTCACGGGCGGCACCCCGGCAGAGCAGGTCGCCGACCATTTCCAGCGCGTCGGCGGAGCGGGCGTGCAGATCTGCTGGTCCGCGTGCCGCGTCCGCCTCGTCGGGGCCCTCGGCGACCGACTCCTCGTCCGGGGTGCCCTCGCTGACCCAGGGGGCCTGCTCGTAGTGGTTGTCGGCCGAATCCAACGTCGGTAGGTCGGTCGGCATCGGCAGCAGCTCCGCCGCGCGTACCGCCTGACGGCCCAGGTGGCAGGCCAGGCCACCCACGGACAGGTGCGGCAGCGCGCTCGGGCTCGACCACTGCTCGGACACCTCGGGACGTCGGATCAACTCCAGGGCGATCGAGGCGGCGGTCGGAAAGGCGGCATCCAGGGCGTCGACAGCACGAGACATTCGCACATCCTGACAGCCGCGGCCGACTGGCGCTGGGGCCGCGCGTCCCGCCGGACGGGCGCCGGGCCGCGCGCCCCGCCAGACCGGCGGCCCGGCCGACGGCTTGACCGATCGGCGGCGGCCCCGCGCCCGGCCCGATGCCCCGGCCCGGCGCCCCGGCCGACGGCCCAGTTGACGGGCATCGGACCGCAGGCCCAGCTTGATCGACTCGGCTTTCAGGAAGTCGGGGTGTTCCCGGCACCGGGACACCCCGACTTCAAGGAAACCGAGTCGATCAACCGCGAAAGGGGCTGGTCAGCGGAGGCCGGCGGCGGCGAGGAGGTTGCCCTCGGGGAGCGCCGGGAGGGCGCGCCCCTGCGACATCCGCTGCTCGGCGCGCTCGGCGGTGAACGCGGCGTCGTGGTGGATGGCGGCGGCGTAGCTGGCGGCGGTGCGTTGGGCGATGGCGGCCCAGCCGTACTGGTCGTGGACGAGCCGGCGGGCGCGGCGGGCCATGACGCGGGCGCGGTCGGGGTCCGACAGCAGCGCGTCCACGGCGTCGGTCAGGCTGGCCGGGTCGTGCGGGCGGAAGGTCATTCCGGTGACGCCAGGGTCGACGATCTCGGCGAGGCCACCGGTGGCGGCGACGGCGAGAGGGGCGCCGGCGGCGGCACCTTCGAGGGCGACCATGCCGAACGGCTCGTAGATGCTGGGCACGGCGAAGCAGTCGGACGCGGCCATCAGCGCCGGCAGGTCGGTGCCGCCCAGGAAGCCCGGCATGGTGACCATGCCGCCCAGGCCGCGGCGGTGCACCTCGGCTTCCAACTCGGCGCGGTACGGGCCGTCGCCGGCGATCACGGCACGCAGCCCGGAGTGCCGCTCGCGTAGCCGGGGCAGCGCGGCGATCAGGTGCTGGACGCCCTTCTCGTACACGAGGCGGCCGGCGAAGGTGACCAGCGGGCCGTTCCCGGCGAAGCGGGCCCGGGCGGCGGCCACGGCGCGTGCCGGCACCCGCCAGCGGTGCGGCTCCACCCCGTTGGCGACCACGTCGACCCGCCCGGCCGGTACGCCGAACAGCGCGTTCACCTCGTCGCGCATGTAGCCGGAGCAGACGATTACCCGGTTGGACTCGCTGCTGAGCCACTGTTCGACGCCGTGGATGGTGCGGTTCATCTCCTCGGGCAGCCAGCCCTGGTGCCGCCCGGCCTCGGTGGCGTGGATCGTGCTGACCAGCGGGATGTCCAGGTGGTCGCGCAACGTCATCGCGGTGTGCGCGACGAGCCAGTCGTGGGCGTGGATGACGTCGTACGAGCCGGCCTGGGTGGCGCGCAGGGCGGTGCGGGTGAGGGTGTGGTTGAAGGCCATGGTCCAGGCCAGCAGCGAGTTGGTGGCGAGGGGGAAGGTCACCGGGTCTTCGGGGGCGCGCAGGATGCGCACGCCCTCGGCGTACTCCTCCAGGGGTGCGCCTTCGGTGTGCCGGGTGACGACGGTGACTTCGTGGCCGGCGGCGGCGAGGGCGACGGAGAGAGCGTGCACGTGTCGGCCGAGACCGCCGACGAGCACCGGCGGGTACTCCCAGGACAGCATGAGGATGCGGCGGGTCTGCGGGGGCACCCCGGGGCCGGGCTGCGCCGGTACGGGCGTGCCGGGCTGCGCGGTGGGGCCGGGCTGCGCCGGGGGCCGCGAGGTCACTGTGGGCCGGTGGGCCCGGTCCTTGGTGGCAGCGAGCTGCTCGTCGACCCGCAGGGTCGTCACATCAATCTCCGTCCATGCATGGTGATACGCGCCGGCGTCAGTGGCGGCGGAGCGAGAGGTGTAAGGGGTGGCTGAGGGCCTGGCGGGACGCGCGCGGACGCTTGCCCCCGGTCAAGGAAAGTCCATCGGGCCCAAGAACGCACCTCGAAAAGGGCCATCGTGACGGAGGACACCCGAAGGGTGTAGCGCGCATCAGACAGGTGGTTTCCGGTCACGGCCTGAAAGGATGGATTGGCGCGCCCGGGCCGGGGGCACTACCTGCGTGCGCGCGGGCGATCTCGGCCGGTGCGCACATAACCATGGTCTAAGGAGCGACATGCAGGTCTGGCCGGGCGAGCGGTACCCCCTGGGCGCCACCTACGACGGGATGGGCACCAACTTTGCCATCTTCTCCGAGGTGGCCGAGCGGATCGAGCTGTGCCTCTTCGACGAGTGGGACACCGGCGCGGAGCGCCGCGTCGAGCTGCGCGAGGTGGACGCGTACGTGTGGCACGCGTACCTGCCGGGCATCGAGCCGGGGCAGCGGTACGGCTACCGGGTGCACGGCCCGTACGACCAGGCGAACGGGCTGCGCTGCAACCCGCACAAGCTGCTGCTCGACCCGTACGCCAAGGCCATCGACGGTGACGTGGCGTGGGACCCGGCGGTGTACGACTACGACCTCGACGAGCCGGAGCGGATGAGCGAGACCGACTCGGCGCCGTTCATGCCGAAGTCGGTGGTGGTCAACCCGTACTTCGACTGGGGCAACGACAAGCCGCCGCGCACCCCTTACCACCACTCGGTGATCTACGAGGCGCACGTGCGTGGGCTGACCATGCGCCACCCGGACATCCCGGAGGAGCTGCGCGGCACGTACGCGGGCATCGCCTCCCCGCCGATGATCGACTATCTGACCCGGCTCGGGGTGACGGCGATCGAGCTGATGCCGGTGCACCAGTTCATTCACGACAACCGGCTCGTCGACCTGGGGCTGCGCAACTACTGGGGTTACAACACCATCGGTTTCTTCGCCCCGCACCACGGCTACTCGGCGCTGGGCCGGCTCGGCCAGCAGGTGCAGGAGTTCCGGGGCATGGTGAAGGCGCTGCACGCGGCCGGCATCGAGGTCATCCTCGACGTGGTCTACAACCACACCGCCGAGGGCAACCACCTCGGCCCGACGCTGAGCTTCAAGGGCGTGGACGCCCCGAGCTACTACCGGCTCAGCGAGGAGGACCGCCGCTACTTCGTCGACTACACCGGCACCGGCAACAGCCTCAACGTGCGCAGCCCGCACTCACTGCAACTGATCATGGATTCGCTGCGCTACTGGGTGACCGAGATGCATGTCGACGGTTTCCGGTTCGACCTGGCGGCCACCCTGGCCCGCGAGTTCTACGAGGTGGACCGGCTGTCGACGTTCTTCGAGGTGGTGCAGCAGGACCCGGTGGTCAGCCGGGTGAAGCTGATCGCCGAACCGTGGGACGTCGGCCCCGGCGGCTACCAGGTGGGCAACTTCCCGCCGCTGTGGACGGAGTGGAACGGCAAGTACCGCGACACGGTGCGGGACTTCTGGCGCGGTGAGCCGGCCACCCTCGCCGAGTTCGCGTCCCGGATCTCCGGCTCCGCCGACCTCTACCAGGACGACGGCCGCCGACCGTTCCACAGCATCAACTTCGTCACCGTGCACGACGGGTTCACCCTCAACGACCTGGTGTCGTACAACGACAAGCACAACGAGGCCAACGGCGAGGAGAACCGGGACGGCGAGAGTCACAACCGGTCCTGGAACTGCGGGGTCGAGGGCGACACCGACGACGAGGCTGTCCTCGCCCTGCGGGCCAAGCAGCGGCGCAACTTCCTGGCCACCCTGATGCTGTCGCAGGGCGTGCCGATGATCGGCCACGGTGACGAGCTGGGCCGCACCCAGCGCGGCAACAACAACGTCTACTGCCAGGACAGCGAGCTGGCCTGGGTCGACTGGGACAACGTCGACGAGCACCTGCTGGAGTTCGTGCAGACGCTCACCGCGTTCCGGAAACGACACCAGGTGTTCCGGCGTCGCCGCTTCTTCACCGGCCTGCCGGTGAACGGGCGCGGCATCGACGAGCCGCTGCCCGACCTGGCCTGGCACACCCCGGACGGGCGGGAGATGACCGGCGAGGACTGGGGCAACGACTTCGGCCGGTCGGTGGCGCTCTTCGTCAACGGCGAGGGCATCCGCGAGCGCGGCCAGTACGGCCAGAAGCACCACGACGCGTCGTTCCTGCTCTGCTTCAACGCCCACGACGCGCCGCTGGACTTCACCATGCCCGGCAGCGAGTACGGCCAGAAGTGGGAACGGGTGATCAGCACGGCCGAACCCGAGCCGGACGACGCCACGGTGATCAGCGCGGGCGGCACCATCCGGGTGCCGGACCGCTCCCTGGTGGTGCTGGAGAGGATGATCTGACATGCCGGCCACCCCTCCCACTGCCACCTACCGGGTTCAGGTCCGCCCCGGGTTCGACCTGGACGCCACCGCCGCGATCGTCGACTACCTGGACAACCTCGGCGTCAGCCACCTCTACACCGCCCCGCTGCTGACCGCCACGCCCGGTTCCCAGCACGGCTACGACGTGGTCGACCACCGGGCCGTGAGCCCGGAGCTGGGCGGGGAGGCCGCCCGGCAGCGGTTGCTGCGCGCGCTGCGCGACAAGCAGCTCGGCCTGGTCGTCGACATCGTGCCCAACCACGCCGGGGTCGCCGTTCCGGCCGCCAACCCGGCCTGGTGGGACGTGCTGCGCCGGGGACGCGATTCGTCGTACGCCGACTGGTTCGACATCGACTGGGACCGGGGCCGGCTGCTGCTGCCGGTGCTGGCCGACGACCCGGCCGCCCTGGACGACCTCAAGCTTGTCGACGGGGAGTTGCGCTACCACGAGCACCGCTTCCCGATCGCCGACGGCACCGGCGACGGCAGCGCCGCCGACGTGCACGACCGGCAGCACTACGAGTTGGTCTCCTGGCGGCGCGGTGACGCCGAGCTGACGTACCGCCGATTCTTCGCCATCGCGGGCCTGGCGGGTCTGCGGGTGGAGGACCCGGCGGTCTTCGCCGCCACCCATGAGCTGATCCTGCGCTGGGCCGCCGCCGGGGAGGTCGGCGGCATCCGCGTCGACCACCCGGACGGGCTGCGCGACCCGGCCGGCTACCTGACCCGGCTGCGGGAGGCCGCGCCGGACGCCTGGCTGGTGGTGGAGAAGATCCTGGAGTACGGCGAGGAGCTGCCGGACTGGCCGGTGGACGGCACCACCGGCTACGACGCCCTGGCCGCGGTCGGCGGGCTCTTCGTCGACACCGACGCCGAGGGTGACTTCACCGCGCTGGACAACCGCCTCACCGGGCAGCACACCTCCTGGGAGGACCTGACCCACGCCACCAAACTGGCCGCCGCCACCCAACTGCTCGCCGCCGAGCTGACCCGGCTGGCCGCGCTTGCCCCCGAGGTGCCCACCGAGCAGGCCCGCGCGGCGCTCGCGGAGCTGGCCGCCGCGTTCGCGGTGTACCGGGGCTACCCGCCGCACGGCGCCCGGCACCTCGCCGCTGCCCGCTCCGAGGCCGGCCGCCGCCGCCCCGACCTGGCCGCCGCCCTGGACGCGGTCACCCGTCGGCTGCGTAACCCCGACGACGAGCTGGCCCAACGGTTCCCGCAGCTCACCGGCGCGGTGATGGCCAAGGGCGTGGAGGACACCGCGTTCTACCGCTGGACCCGGTTCGTGGCGCTCAACGAGGTCGGCGACAACCCCGCCCACTTCGGGGTGCCGCCGGCGGAGTTCCACCGCTTCGCCGCCGCCCAGCAGGTCCGCTGGCCGGCGAGCATGACCACCCTCTCCACCCACGACACCAAACGCGGCGAGGACGTCCGCGCCCGGCTCGCCGTGCTCAGCGAACTGCCGGGCCGCTGGGCCGAGCAGGTCAAGACCTGGATGGAGTACGCCCCGCTGCCCGACCCGTCGTTCGCCCACCTGCTCTGGCAGACGGCCGTCGGCGCGTGGCCGATCGAACGGGAACGGCTGCACGCGTACGTCGAGAAGGCCGCCCGGGAGGCCGGGGCCTCGACCAGTTGGGCGGACCCCGACCCGGTCTTCGAGCAGGCAGTGCACGCGGTGGTCGACCTGATGTACGACGACCCGAGCCTGCACGACGAGTTGACCGAACTCGCCGCCGCCATCGCCCCGGCCGGCTGGTGCAACTCGCTCGGGCAGAAGCTGATCCAGCTCACCATGCCCGGGGTGCCGGACACCTACCAGGGCACCGAGCTGTGGGACAACTCCCTGGTCGATCCGGACAATCGCCGGCCTGTCGACTTCGACGTACGCCGAGAGTTGCTGGCACGCATCGACGGCGGCTGGCGTCCCCCGATCGACACCGACGGAGCGGCGAAGCTGCTCGTCGTGTCGCGGACCCTGCGGCTGCGGCGGGCGCACCCGGAGCTGTTCACCACCTACCGGTCGGTGCCCGCGCACGGGCCGGTGGGCCGGCACGTGGTGGCGTTCGACCGGGGCGGCGTGCTCGCCGTGGCGACCCGGCTGCCGCTGGGCCTGGCCCGCGCCGGCGGGTGGTGTGACACAGCCCTGTCACTTCCCGTTCACGAGATGAAGGACCTGTTCACCGGCCGGGTCTACAGTGGCGGGGAGACGCCGCTGGACAATCTCCTGGCTGACTACCCCGTCGCTCTGTTGGCTCCTCCCACCGCTGCCGAGGAGGCCGTTTCATGACCGAATTCTCCGTCTGGGCGCCGGACGCCAGCCGGGTGCGGCTGCGCCTGGCCGGCGACACCGACCACGAGATGCGGGCCGCCGCCGACGGCTGGTGGCGGGTCGAGGTGCCCGACGCCGGCCTCGACTACTCCTTTCTGCTGAACGACGACGAAACCCCACTGCCCGACCCCCGGTCACCGTGGCAGCCTGCGGGAGTGCACGGGCCGAGCCGCCGCTACGACCATCTTGCGTTCCAGTGGAGTGATTCCTCGTGGACGGGCCGGCAGCTGCCCGGCAGCATCCTCTACGAGCTGCACATCGGCACCTTCACCCCGGACGGCACCTTCGACGCGGCCATCGACCGCCTCGACCACCTGGTGAGCCTCGGCGTCGACCTGATCGAACTGCTCCCGGTCAACGCCTTCAACGGCGAACACAACTGGGGGTACGACGGCGTCTGCTGGTACGCCCCACACGAGCCCTACGGCGGCCCCGACGGCCTGAAACGGTTCGTCGACGCCGCCCACGCCAAGGGGCTGGGGGTGATCCTCGACGTTGTCTACAACCATTTCGGGCCCTCCGGGGCCTACGCGCCGCAGTTCGGGCCCTACCTCGCCGAGCAGAGCAACAGTTGGGGCCGCTCGGTCAACCTGGACGGCCCGCACTCCGACGAGGTACGCCGCTACATCATCGACAGCGTCCTCATGTGGCTGCGCGACTACCACGTCGACGGGCTACGCCTGGACGCCGTACACGCCCTGCCCGACACCCGCGCGGTGCCGCTGCTCGAAGAGCTGGCCATCGAGGTGGAGTCGCTGTCGACGCACCTGGGCCGCCCGCTGTCGCTGATCGCGGAGTCGGACCTCAACGACCCGCGGCTGATCACGCCTCGGGAGGCGGGTGGCTTCGGGCTGCACGCCCAGTGGAACGACGACGCCCACCACGCCCTGCACACGTTGCTGACGGGGGAGCGGCAGGGGTATTACGGCGATTTTGGCTCCCTGGAGACGCTGTCGGACGTGCTGACGGGTGGGTTCTTCCACGCGGGGACCTGGTCGAGCTTCCGTAACCGGCACCATGGGCGGCCTCTGGATTCGCGGGTGCCTGGGCATCGGTTGGTGGCCTACCTCCAGAATCACGACCAGATCGGGAACCGGGCTACCGGGGATCGGATCTCGGCCTCGCTGTCGCCTTCGCTGCTCCGCGTTGGGGCTACGTTGCTGCTGACCGCGCCGTTTACTCCGATGCTGTTCATGGGGGAGGAGTGGGCTGCCTCTACGCCGTGGCAGTTCTTCACGTCGCACCCGGAGCCGGAGTTGGCCTCTGCGGTGCGGACCGGGCGGCGGCGGGAGTTCGCGGCGCACGGGTGGCCTGAAGGGGACGTGCCAGACCCGCAGGACCCGGAGACGTTCGTTCGGTCGCGGTTGGACTGGGCTGAGCTGGACAAGCCCGAGCATGCTTCGATGTTGTCGTTTTACCAGCGGCTGATCTCGCTGCGTCGGTCTTCCCCAGACCTGTCTGATCCTCGGTTGTCAGCAGTGTCTGTGCAGCATGGGGACCAGTTCTTGGTGATGCGGCGGGGGGACACGCTTGTGGTGGCCAACTTCGCTGGGCGGGGGCAGGGGGTGTCGCTGCCTGGGGTGGCGCGGCGGGTGCTGCTGGCTACGGGGGAGGGCGTCACCGTCATGCGGGACCGGATCCAGCTGCCTGCGGAGACTGCGGCGATCGTGGCGTTGTGAGTAATGCGTGGTCAGGGGGCGCCGTCGCTCCACTCCGGTAGCTCTGGCTGCTGCGCTCCAGATCACGGTGGCCGATCTGGTCGGTCAAGGCCACCGAGCCCGGCGATCCGGTCCGTGAGCGCACCGCTGAGTGCGTGCCCGCGATCTGGTCGGCCCTGATCGAGATAGAGGACGGCGAGCGCCGCACGTCGACCTACACAGCGGAACGCCTGGCAGCCGAGATCGCCCGAGCCGACCAGCTCCGCAACTGCCGCTGTCGAGGGAGGCGGGGAAAAGCAGCCCGGACGACAACGATGCGGAACACAAGGGCGAGGCGATCGAGCGCGAAGCTGCCAAACAACGCCTCCTGGCACAAGCCGAGGGGGAGCGTGCGCCCATGGTGACGCAACCCGTGCGGTCCCGTACCGGCCATGGCAGCGTGAGCAGCGATGACGTGCCGATCGGCCGTCGGCGTGCGCTGACGGGCGCGGCGGTCGATCGGAGAGTGCGGCGATCGTGGCGTTGTGACGTCAAGGTCGAATCGTGGTTAAGGGCACGCATGCCGCACCGGACTTCGGGACCGGCAGTTGGCCGACCGCGAACCGAAAGCGCGAGCGTTTCAGCTTGCCCGAGCGACGTAGCTTGGAAGACGGTGCCTCCTGACCGATGGCATGCTCGACGCACCCTGTGACGAGGAGAGCCGTGGACGCGAACTCGGTTACTGCCATCTGCGCAACGGTGATCGCCGTCGCTTCACTTATGGTTTCGATTACGGAGGCAAGAGCAAGTCGAAGGCACAACTTCCAGTCGGTCCGTCCATTGTTGAGTCTGGACTGCCTCCGGTTGAATAGCGGCTTGGCAGGCATTCGAATCCGAAATGCCGGCCTTGGTCCGGCTATCATTCGGGTAACCACGCTGTTCCTCGATGGCGAGGAAATTGGGCCGTGGGAGAAGCAGGTTGTCGATCCACTGCGTGGCACGTTCGCGGTCTGGCCAAATTTTTCAACCCTTCGCTCAGGTAAGCCCATCCCGGTCGGCCAAGAACTGATGATCCTTGCGATAGAGGATTACGATCCGGCGAGAGATGCCGAATTTTGGGCGGCGGTGACCCAGCGGATCAGGATTCGCGTGCAGTATGAATCGATATATGCCAATGAGCGGCAGGAGGCGTGGTTCGAAGGGTCCCCCTCTCGTAAGATCGAACTTCCCCGGCAAGGGAGGGATGCTGCGGGATCTTCGATAGATAGCGATAAACAGACCGGGCCAAGCCAACTTCTGTAGTGGCCGCCGTCACTTGCACGCATTCTCGGTTTACCGTCCAAGGTGCAGGGACAGCATGGCGTGGTCGCTGTCCCGGTCCTCTACCTGGGGGTTGGCGAAGGCATGGTGACGAAGCCGGACACCATCGGTGCCAGGATCCGGTACTGGCGTATGCGTCGTGGCGGGATGACCCAAGCCGTCCTTGCTGGGCTCGCTGGCGTCACCCAGTCGTACGTGTCGCAGATCGAGTCGGGTCGGAAGACAATCGACCGTCGCTCCACTCTGGTCGCTCTAGCCGCCGCCCTCCAGGTCACCGTGGCCGACCTGCTCGGCCAGGGCACCGAGTCCGGCGATCCGGCTGGCGAGAGCGCCGCCGAGTGCGTGCCAGCCATTTGGTCCGCTCTGAAGCTCGGCGAGGCCGACCTCTGCTGGCTGGTCGCCGACCGCGCGATGTCCGCCCTCGGCGTCAGCCCCGCTGCTCGCGGTAACCGCGACCATCTCGGTTGGCCAGTCACTCGCGCGCAGGAATGCCACCGCCTGGCCCTGGCCGCTTTGAGGCCCTCGGTAGGTGGCGGATGAGCCCGTGACGCGGCGCCCGGTGCGGACGGGACGCCGGCCCTGCCCTCACCCGGCCAGTTGCTCGGCGGCCAGGGCGGTTCCTTCGACCCGGGCGCGCACCTTCGCCCACGCCGTGTCCCGCGACGTGGACAGGTCGTCGGCGAAAGGCGCGAAGCCGCAGTCGTCGCAGGTGCCGAGCCGGTCGGGCGAGATGTATTCGGCGGCCCGTAGCACGCGGTCGCGCACCTGGTCGGCGGTCTCCACCACCGGGTCGACCGGGTTGGTCACCCCGACGAAGATCCGCTGGTGCGGGCGGGCGTGCTCAGCGATCGCGGCGAGCACCCGTTCCGGCTCGGCCTCGCCAGCGAGTTGCACGTAGAAGACGCCGGCGTCGATCGCGAAGAGGTTCGGCAGCAGCTCGACGTAGTCCACGTCAAGGCTGTGGGTGGAGTCCTGGTCGCCGCCGGGGCACGTGTGCACACCGATGCGTGCCCGCTCCTGCGGAGTGAACCGCTCGAGCACACGGTTGTTCAGGGCCACGAAAGCCTGCAGTAGGCCCTTTGAGGGGTCGAGCTTGATCGAGAGCCGGCCCTCGGTGAAGTCCAGCTGCACGGTCTGAGCGCCGGCGTCCAGCGCGCCGCGGATGTCGGCCTCCGCCTCGTCGACCAGGTCGTCGAGGAACGCCTCTCGGGGGTACCCGTCGATTCCCTGCGCCGGGTACAGCAGGCTGAGCGCGGACGGCGCGATGACCGCCTGCTTGACCGGCACGGTCGCGTGCTGTCGCGCGGCGGTCAGGTACGTCTGCGATCGCGTCGCGTAGCGGAACGGTCCCGTGGTGAGGCGGGGAAGCTGTCGCGTGTGGCCGTCGGCGAACGGGATGACGGCGCCGTCCGGCGCCAGGGTGTCCAGACCCGACAGCGGGTACGTCGCGAAGCTCGACTTGCGCTGTTCGCCGTCGGTGACCACGGGCGAGCCGAGCCGTTCAAGGGTGGCGATGGTGTCCCGTACGGCGTCGTCGTACTGCGCGTCCAGGGCGGCCTGCCCGATCCGCCCGGCGGCGTGATCGGCGATGGCGGCCAGCAGCGCCGGTGGGCGGGGAAAGCTTCCGATCGGCTCGGTCGGGAGAATCATGGCCGTCAACCTATTGAAGGTGGCCGGGTGGCGCATCTTCCAGTGTGCGCACTTCTAACGGGAGTCGATGAACGACCAGAATCGTCGCGACAGCTCTCGGGGCACTCAGCGTCGTCATGAGGACGCTCTGTCGGTGTACCGTCCGACGTGCGGGGGCAGCGAGGCGTGGCCACTGTCCTGGTCCTCTACCTGGGGGTTGGCGAAGGCATGGTGACGAAACCGGGCACCATCGGTGGCAGGATCCGGTACTGGCGGATGCGCCGGGGCGGCATGACCCAGGCCGTCCTCGCGGGGCTTGCCGGCGTCACCCAGTCGTACGTGTCGCAGGTCGAGTCGGGTCGGAAGACCATCGACCGTCGCTCCACGTTGGTCGCGCTCGCCGCCGCACTTCAGGTCACGGTGGCCGACCTGCTCGGCCAGGGCACCGAGTCCGGTGATCCGGCCCGTGAGAGCGCCGCCGAGTGCGTGCCGGCGATCTGGTCGGCCCTGATCGAGATCGAGGACGGTGAGCGCCGTCCGTCGACTTACACAACGGAACGGCTGGCCGCCGAGATTGCCCGTGCCGAACAGCTCCGCACGTCCTCCAACTATCCAGCTATGGCTCGTTTGCTCCCCGGCCTGCTGCTTGAAGCCGCCGCTGTGGGCGGCACCGTGCTTGTCCAGGTGGCTTACCAGGCCGCCACCTGCCTGCGGAATCTAGGCTACCGCCACCTAGCCCTCAATGCGGCCCGGCTTGCTGGGGCGGTCGCCGAAAACACCGAAGACCCGGCGTGGATTGCGGCCTCCCGCTTTGCCTATGCGCAGAGCCTGCCAATCGAGTCCGCATCGGTTGCGGCCCGTGCCGCCGACCGGTCACTGATCGAGCTGCAAGCCGACGCTGCCGACGAGCGGGTGCGACAGATGCTCGGACAGCTTCATCTCTCGGCCGCGTTGACGTCGACGGTGAGCGGTCGTTTGGACGTGGCACGCGATCACCTTGCCGAGGCGGCCCGCGAGGCGGCAACGCTCGGCGATCCGGTCGACGGGGCTGGTTTCAACGGCTGCGGTTTCGGCCCAACCAACGTCGGGCTCTGGGAGATGTCCATCGCCGCCGAGCTGGGCGAGTCCGGCCGGGTCATTGAGCTGTCCCGGACGGTCCGGCCACAGGTGCTCGCAGCGTCAATCCGCCAGCAGTCCTACTGGCTCGACCTCGGTCGCGCATTGGCGGACGGCGGTCGCCGAGACGCTGAAGCCCTCGTCGCATTCGTGCAGGCCGAGCGGGCAGCGCCCATCCCGTTCGCCATCAACCCCCTTGCCCGCGACGCTGTGGTGACCCTCGCCCAGCGTGCCCAGCGCCGTGCCATCCCCGACGACTTGCGCCTGCTCGCCGGTCGCATCGGCATCAACCTGGCCGCATACCTGCTGGTAATCACGACGTCACCAATCAGCCCTACTGTCCGGTTTGGGACGTGAGCACGTCCTGATGGTCCAGCGCCACAACGGTCAATCCGGAGCTGCTGGGCCTCCACCGGAGGAGGCGGGGATGAGCAGTCAGGACGACAACGCTCCGGAGCACAACAGTGAGGCAGCCGGGCGGGAGGCCGCCAAGCAGCGCCTCCTGGCCCAGGCCGAGGCGGAGCGCGTACCCGTGGAGGACACGACCCGCGCGGTCCCGGACCGGCGGTGGCGGCGTGACCAGCGATGACATCCCCATCGGCCGCCGCGTCGCGAGCTGGCGGGTGCGGCGGTCGATGACGCAGCAGATGCTTGCCGACCGGTTGCGCAGGTCGAAGAGCTGGGTGGACAAGGTGGAGCGGGGTGCCCGCGCCCTGGACCGGTACTCGGTGATCCAGGAGCTGGCCCACGTCCTGCGGGTCGACCCGGAGGTGCTGCTCGGCCAGCAGCGCAGCACCCCGGCAGGCACGCCGGACGGGGTGGACGAGATCCGGGCCGCGCTCGCCCGCTACGACACCCCGCAGACGCCACCGCAGACGGACGAGCTGAGAAGGCAGGTCGGGCATGCCTGGTTGACCTACCAGCACGCGCACTATGGGCAGTTGGTCCGGGTGTTGCCGGGTCTGCTCGACGCCGCCCAGGGCGCGCGGTCGGCAGAGTCGCTGGTGCAGGCGTACCGGATCACCTCGTCGCTGCTGGTGAAGCTCGGCGAGGCCGACCTCGCCTGGCTGGCCGCCGACCGGGCGATGTCCGCTGCCGGCGACGACCCGCTGCTCGCGGCAACAGCGGCCATCGCGGTGGGCCAGGCGCTCCGCGCGCAGGACCGAGACCGCCTGGCCCTGGCCGCGCTGCTCCCCGCCGCCAACCGCGTCCTTCCACGCCCAACCCGCTGCGGTGATCAAGAGGTTTGCGGCGCTCTTGGAGATCAAACTTGCCGCAAACCTCTTGATCACGAGGGCGAGGGCGATTGCTGGGGGAGGGCCGTGGGTGGGGCGCTGCTGGTGCAGGCCTCGCTTGCTGCCGCCGGCTGTGGCGAGCACCGCCGCGCCGACGAGCTGATCGACCGGGCCGCGGGCGTCGCCGCGAACCTTCGGGGGTACGACGACACGCACCGCACCAGCTTCGGGCCGGTGGCCGTCGAGGTGGCGCGGGTGCTGGTGGCGGCCTTGCGGGGTGACGCCGACGAGGCGGTACGGCGGCACTCGACAGTGGTGCGGCGGGAGGGGTGGCGGCGGTTGCCGGCTGAGTATCGGGGCGCGTACCTGGTGGATGCCGCGCGGGCGTACCTCCAGGTGGGTGACCTGCGCGGGGCGGCACGGGCGCTTGTCGACGCGGACAGTATCGCGCCGGCTGAGGTTCGGTGCCGGCCGTTGGCACGTACCGTGATCGCCGATGTCGCCCGCGCGCAGCCGGCGCCGGCCGGCGTGGCGCGACTGGCGACGCTCGTCGGCCTCACCCGCTGACCGGCCCTGAGCGCACCGCCCGACCGGTTCCCCCTGGCCGGCCGCAGCAGCCGAGCGGCCAGGCGACCGCGACCCCGGTCAGCCCGGCCAGGTCAAGGACAGTGACCGGAGACCAACAAGTCTCAGCCGTTGCCCGGTCGGGTCGCTCTGGTGCCCACTGCCCGTAGGTGTGCCAGCCCTTGCGCCCAGGACTGAACGAGGGTGGTTTCGTGGTAGGCGATGTCGTGGTCCGCGCAGAACTGGCGGATCAGCGGCTGGGCGTGGGGGAGGTTGGGTCGGGGCATGCTGGGGAAGAGGTGGTGTTCGATCTGGTAGTTGAGCCCACCGAGTAGTGCGTCGAGGAACGGGCCGCCGCGCACGTTGCGGGAGGTGAGGACTTGTCGGCGTAGGTAGTCGAGGTTGTCGGCCTCGGTCAGGATGGGCATGCCCTTGTGGTTCGGGGCGAAGGAACTGCCCAGGTAGAGCCCGAAGAGGGCCTGGTTGACCAGGATGAACACAATCGCCTGCGGAACGCTCAGGACCAGGAACACGGCCCCGAGGTAGCCGGCGAAATGCAGGACGAGCAGGCCAGCCTCGGTTGGTCGACGTTTGAGTCCGCCGCGGCTGACGACCGCCCGGATGCTGGCGCCGTGCAGATGCAGACCCTCCGCCAGCAGCATGGGGAAGAACAGCGCCGCCTGGTGCCGGACGAACAGCGCCCGCAGGCCGCGCTGCGCCGCGGCCTGACCGGGGGTGAAGGACAGCGGAGCCACGACGAGGTCGGGATCGCGACCTTCGGTGTTCGGATTCGCATGGTGGCGGTTGTGCTTGTCAACCCACCACCCGTAACTGATCCCGGTCACCAGGTTGGCGCACACCAGGCCGACCACGTCGTTCGCCCGGCGGGAGCGGAAGATCTGCCGATGCCCGGCGTCGTGACCGAGAAACGCCAGCTGCGCGAGGAGCACCGCGACGCCGGCCGCGGTAGCCGTCTGCCACCACGACGACCCGAGCCGCACGAACACCACGCCCAGCACGACGAGACAAGCCAGGATCACCGTCACCCGCGCCGTGTAGCGGCGGGGTCGTCGGTCGAGGAGGCCCGTGTTTCGGACCAGGCGGGAAAGGTCGGCGTACTCACTACCCCGGTCGCTGCGGGTGCCAAGGTCCATATCACTCAACGTCGCCACTCCTTGTCAGCCACGCCGATCAGCTCGCCGGCTCCGCCGTCAGCCATGACCAGGCGCTCGCGCAAACTCATCGGTGGTCCGACAGGGATCGGACAAGCAAACCCCCGCTGATCCCCCAGTCTTCCTCACAGCCGCGTCTTCGCAAGAGGAAACCGGCGACTGATACGCGAGCAATGCCCGCTCTCGTGGAACTTTGCCGATTCGCTGCAGGCTTCGTTCGTCGAGTCCGACAATCAGCCCTATGCAGTCACGTCGGATTCAGGGGGTAGTCATGGCACGCAAGAGAAAGTCCACCGCGAGGCAAGCACTCATCCTTGCCTTCGCGGCCGGGACGTTGACCGGAGCGGCGGGCATGCTCACGCTGCGACGTGCCCGGCAGGAGGGCGACCTCCCGAGAGGTGTGGACGCTGGGCAGCTCGACGAGAGCATCGCTCCGCCGCTCGGCGGGCGTTTCGACGCCTCGCCTCAGGGATCCGTGAGCGCGCGTGCTGCGCAGCACGGCTGACCCGGGCAGCCCTGGGACCACTGCGGTGTGCGAGAGAGATGAGAGTACTGATGCCAGAACGGCCTAGCGGCAACCCCGGCGCCGCGTCTGCTGACACGCCGGTCGCAGAGTTGGTGCAGCGCGCCACCGAGCAGATCACCCGCCTGGTGCGCGACGAGCTGACGATGGCACGGGCGGAGATGACCGCCAAGGGCAAACGCGCAGGCGTCGGCGCGGGACTGCTCGGCAGCGGCGCGATACTCGGGATTTTCGCCGGCGGGACCGCCGTCGCCACGGTCGTGGTGCTCCTGGCCGCGATCATGCCCGACGCTGTGGCCACCCTGATCGTCACGGTGATCCTGGCCATCGCCGCCGCCATTGCAGCCCGACGCGGTAAGAAGCAGGTCAGCCAGGCCATGCCCGCCACGCCCGCAGCCACCCTGGACAGCGTGCGAGCCGACGCCGAGACGATACGTGGCGCAGCGGGTCGGAGGCAGCCATGAGTACGCCGTCCGGAAACAGCGACCAGACCCGGCGGGACATTCAGCAGACCCGCGCGGAACTCGGCGAGACCGTAGCCGCGCTGACCGCCAAGGCCGACGTCAAAACCCGTGCACGCACCAAAGCCACTACCGCCGTCGGCGGACTCCGAGGGCGGGTCACCGATGCCGGGCAGTCGGCAAAGACCAGAGCGATGCAGCTCGCCCGCACGGTGAGCCAGAAGGTCTCCCAGCGTGTCACCTCGGTCGAGCAGAAGTCACAGCACACCATCGGCGCGATAAAAGGCTCGGCGAAAGCCAGCGCGCAGACCACCGGCAAGGCGGAGTCGTCCCTGGTCACCTCCGCTCGCGCTATGACCACCAAGATCGGCAGCTCGGTGCGCACGAAACCCTTACCAGTCCTCGCCGTCACCGGCACCGCCGCGACCCTCGCGGTCATCGCCTACCGCCGCCGCCGGTCCCGATAAACGATTCGGTACGACGGCATGCGGCGGTGGTCGGCGGGAGGCGTGGCGGTGGTTGGCCTGACCCGCGATGGGCGGATCACTCGAAGAACTTGAGGCTGAACCCGGTGTCGGCGGTCGGGCCGGGCACGTTGGCGCGACGGTAGGTGGTGTTGCCCCACCAGCAGAACGTGCCGGTGTACCAGTACCGGTTCGCCCACGAGTACGCGGTGCCCGTGGGTACGGCGTGGAACATCAGCGGGAACCTCGGCCCGGCGGGTGGGCTCGTGGCGATGTCGCCGTTGAGCAGCACGAAGCTGTGGTGACCGGGGCCGTTGACGTGCAGGGTGGGATCCCAGCCGGCCATCATGGTGGCCCGGTTCGAGCCGAACAGGCAGCCGTTCGACTTGTACCAGTCCCACACGTACGTGGGGTCGCCGCCGGCGCGCAGTCGCAGGTCGGCGAGGCAGTACTGGTCACTCCAGCTGCCGTTGGCGGAGTAGACGATGTGGAGCTGCCCGTTCGGGTCCCTGATCGCCTCCGGGGACTCGTTGATGAACGGGTTGCCCACGACGCGCTCCCAGCTCTCGCGTGGCTGGGAGATGACGTACCGGCTGCCGGTCGGGGTGAGCGGGTCGCTCATCCGGGTGAGGTAGATGTTTTGTTCGACGTTGGTGTCGCCGGCCCAGCCCGACCAGACGAACCACCGCTGCCCGTTGAAGGTGAACAGGCTGCCGTCGATGGCCCACTTGCCGGCGGGCAGCGCGAGCTGCCGCTCGGCCGTGTAGCCGCTGGCCGGCGACGCCGAGTGGATCGCGTACATGCGGTGGGCGGCGCCGCGTCCGGCCGAGAAGTAGATGTAGTAGCGGCCACCATCGGTGACGATCTCCGGGGCCCAGACCTCACCGAGGTTGCGGCTGTCCGTCCACACCTGCCGCGCGGGTGCGGCGGCCAGCGCGTCGGGGGAGGCCGCCTGCCGGACGGCGACCCCACCGTTGAGTGACTGGACGGAGATGTAGGTGCCGCCGACGCGGATCACGCTCGGGTCGGCGGCCCGCAGGCTGGTCTGCCCGGCCGCCGCCGGCCCGGTGTCGACCAGTGGCAGGCCGGCGGCGAGCACGGCGGCCAACAGGGTGGAGAGGAGTCGTCGAAGGGTTCGCTTGTCGGTGTTCACGATCGGGATTCCTCTCCTCGACGTGAGCTGCTGCCGAAGGTCGGACCCGGATCGGGTCGGGCAGGTGTCGTGCACCTCCGAGCGACAGCAATTGACATCGATAGATTAGGCCAGGAGTCGACAAGTCACAGCGTGGGTTGCCCGGTAGCCGCACTGTCCGTCGGTTTGTCCGGTGGTCAGGGAGTTGTCGCCCTGCGCCGGGCGAGCGACATCCGGGAAGTTGCCCGGATCGTGACGCCAGGGACGTCGGGCAGCAGTCGGCGGGGAGGCCTTGGGTGGGCGGTGTCGAGGCCGGCCGACATGCGGCCCGCCCGGTGGGACGCAGCGGAGGGACCACCCGTCCGAGTGGTCCCTCCGATGGTTGCCGGTGAGTGGCTAGACTTCAGGTTGGCAGTTCACCTGTGCTCTGCTACGGCGGGCGCAGCCTCGGGAGGGTGTTCCAGCACCCTCTCGAGGGGCCGTCCCATCGGACGACGCCTATTCGCAGAAGACCCGCACAGTGGCATCGGGGGAGTCCACCTCCACCGTCACGTCGTCGAGGTGCTCCACGAGTGCCTCCAACTGCTCGGGCTTGAGCTGCGTCAGGTCGATCGGCACACCCGAGTCACTGAGTGAGGCGTTCGCCTTGACCAGGGCCTGCGGCGGGACCAGCGCCGCCAGCCGTACGCCGGCTCGCAGCAATTGCAGTGGCACCCGCACGTTGACCCGTGACGGCTCGCCGTTCTCAGTGGCGTCCACCACCACCCGCAGGTATTTCACCTTGCCCTTCGGCCGGGCGTCCTGGCCTGCCACCGCCGGTGCCTGGTCCCGTTCGAGGGCGGCGATGAGCTGCTCGGCCTCCTCGGCGGTGATCTTGCCGGCGGCCAGCATGTCGAGGATGTCCTTGCGTTGTTCGGTCATTCGAACCTCTCCTATCGGATAGCCACGAGCACGGCCGTGCGGCAGTGCTCGATGTCGAAGCGGGCGCCGGGCAGCGCGGCGATGACGCGCCAGCCGGCGCCGAGTGCCCGCACCACACCGATGCGGAACACCAGGCAGGCCACGATCGCCGCGAGCGCGACCAGGACCAGCACCGGAAAGAGCAGGAGTGCCACGGGGAGCACCGGAACCCAGAAGCGGAGGGGCCGGCGGCCTGTGCGGTTGACCTTGACGGTCACCAACTGCGGCATCACGCGCGGCCGTCCAACTCGGCCAACGCCTGCTGTGCGGTGATCTCACCGCGGCGCAACCGGTCGATGATGTCGGCCCGCGACGGCGCCGGGTCGGTCTCGACGAAGTCGAGCATCTGCGTGATCCGGTTGAGACGTGACTTGATCGTCGGGTAGCTCACCCCGAAGATGCGTTCCATCTCCTTGATCGAACCGTGGCAGCGCACGAACGCCGTGACGAAGACCTGGTCCTCGACGTTGAGCTGAGCCAGCTGCGGCAGCTCGAACTCGCCCTCGATCGCGACGCCATTGCTCGCCAGGCGCACCCGCTCGACGACGAACGGCTGCCCTCGCGTCAGGCTGGTCAGCTCCTGCCAGTCCATCGCCTGTTCTGTCATACCTAAAGTTGTAGCTTAAGAATTCTCAACTTCCAAGACTACGACCTTAATTTTCTTAAGATCGCCTTCAAGGCGCGGTCTTGCGTCGCGCGTGATCCACTCGTCTTCACGGAAACCGGGGTGTCCCGGCTCGGCGGACACCCCGGTTTCACGGAACCCGAGTTGATCTCGCCGGGCGGGCAAGAGCCGCGGCGACGTCCGGGCAACGAGCCCGCGGCGACGTCCCGGCGGCGGGCCTCGGCGGCGTCCCGGCAGCGGCCCGCGGCGTCCGGCGGCGGGCCGCGGCGGCGTCCGGGCAACGGGCCCGCGGCGACGTCCCGGCAGTGGGCCGCGGCGACGTCCCTGCGACGCCCTGCGAACGCGTCGTCGTGCCGTGTTCGGGTGAACGGCCGCCGACGCGCGTGCCTATGCGCCAGTGATGGCCTTGAGTGCCGTGTCGAGCGCATGGTCCGCCGGGACGGGCACGTCGGGGATCACTCCGACGCCTTCCCAGTTGGTGCCGGTGACGCTGTTGATGGTCCGGGCGGTCGGCACGGTCACGAGGATGTGTGCGGTGACCGGGTGGCGGGCCGTCGGGTGCGCTCCGCCACGTATCGTCTCACCGACCCAGCGACTGCGGCTGATCCGACCACAGCAGCCGCAGATGCGTGTCCGGGCACACCTGCTGAAGGTGAGCGGTCACCGTCTCGCAGAGCGCCGGCCCGTCCAGGTCGTCGTACTCGCCTGCCGCGAGACGGCGACGGATCGCGGCGTCGATGTCCGCGACTTTCTCGGGGAAGACGTACCCGGCCTCGATCCGGTCCAGGGCCTGTCCGATTATCTGTTCGTTTGAGAGCACGGCGGGCCACGCTAGGCAGCGAGCAGCCTCATGACCATCGAATTTCGCGCACGCCCAGCTGCCGACCTGCGGGGCGCGTCGGACTCAGGTGCGCGGCAGCATGCCCACGAGCGATGTGACGATCGCGAGCCGCAGGGCCGTCCGTAGGTCGACGTGGTGGACGGCGAGCGCCGGCTCGGACTCGTAGACGGCGAGCAGGCTCGGCGGCGGTGAGGTGTAGGCGGAGAGCGCGCCAGCCATGATCAAGGCGCTGAGGCAGAACATCTCGGCGCGGTCGCCGACCTCGGGCAGGTGTCGCCGGACGAGGTCGGCCATCACCGCGAGGTTGCCCAGTGAGGCCCGCTTGTGCCGGCGTACCGCCTCGACCGAGACGTTGTGCTCGAGCACCCCGCCCTGCGCGCCGAAGAGATCGCAGAGCACTGTCTGGGCGGCGAGCGATCGGCTGAGCACGTCGGCGGTCTGCTCCGCCCGTTCCGTCGTTGACCGGCCCGGGTCGACACCGTGGGCCAGCTCCTGCTCCAGCTCGGCCAGCCAGGTCGCCGTCCGGTCGTCCAGCAGGTCGAGCAGCACCGCCTCGCGGGACTCGAAATAGCGCAGCACGGCCGTCTTGGCCAGGCCGACCCGCCGGCTCAGCTCGTTGAGGGTGACCTCGGCCACCGGCATCTCGTCGAGCATCGCCGAGGTCGTCTCCAGGATCGCCCGGCGCCGGACCGCACGCTGCTCGTCGCTGCGTGCCCGCTGGAACGTCATGACGCCAATCCTAGCTTAGGTACCGGCGGTCTCTTGACAGCGTACCGGCGGTACATTACTGTTCGGGCATAAGTTACCGGCGGTACGTTGGGGAGCCTGAGATGAAGTGGACCGAGCAGCAGATTCCGCGCCAGGACGGCCGGGTGGCCGTGGTCACCGGTGCCAACACCGGCCTGGGCTTCGAGACCGCCCGGCGGCTCGCCGAGCGGGGGGCGTCGGTCGTGCTGGCCGTTCGTGACACAGCGAAGGGCAGGCTGGCCGCCGCCCGGATGAACGGCGACGTCTCCGTACAGGAGTTGGATCTGACCTCGCTGGAATCCGTGCGCGCCGCCGCGGCCGACCTGCGCGCCGCCCACCCGCGGATCGACCTGCTGGTCAACAACGCCGGCGTGATGTACACGCCGAAGCAGACCACCCGCGACGGCTTCGAGATGCAGTTCGGCACCAACCACCTGGGCCACTTCGCGCTCACCGGTCTGCTGCTCGACCTGCTGCTGCCCGTGCCCGGCTCCCGGGTGGTCACGGTCAGCAGCGTGGGCCACCGCATCCGCGCCGCCATCCACTTCGACGACCTGCAGTGGGAGCGTTCGTACGGCAGGGTCGCCGCCTACGGCCAGTCGAAGCTCGCCAACCTGATGTTCACCTACGAGTTGCAGCGCCGGCTCGCTCCGCACGGCACCACCGTCGCGGTGGCCGCGCACCCCGGCGTCTCCAACACCGAACTGGTCCGCAACTCCCCGGCTGTCGTCCGCGCGCCGATCACGTGGCTCGCCCCGGTGATCACCCAGCCCGCGACGGCGGGCGCGCTGCCCACCCTGCGGGCCGCCACCGACCCGTCCGTCCTCGGCGGGCAGTACTACGGCCCCGACGGCCTCGGCGAGGTGCGCGGCTACCCGAGGCTGGTCACCTCCAGCCCCGAGTCCTACGACGTGGGCGTGCAGGAACGCCTCTGGGCCGTGTCGGAAGACCTCACCGGCGTGCGATTCCCGCTCGGCCGGGCAGCCGCGGTGGCCTGACCCTGCCGCGTCCCGCTGTCAGCACGATCCACTCGGGTTCACGGAAATCGGGGTGTCCGGCCGCCAAGGACACCCCGACTTCACGAAACCCGAGTCGATCTTCGCCACCGCCGGGAGGACGGAACCGTGATGGGACCAGACGAGGTCCCGCCACGGTTTTGGGACGTCGCTTACGGGGCGAACCAGGTGAAGGCCTGGTTGTTCGACGTCGTGTGGCAGGTGAACTGCATCATGTCGGCACCGTTCAGCGGCGAGTTGCCTTCCACCGCCATGCACTTGCCGGTGTTATGGCGAGCGCCAACCCCGTCCGGGTCTCCGGCAAGCCGTTGGCGTGTGCCGTGCTGATCTTTGGAGCTGTGCCCTCGCGGGCTCTCATGGCTGTCACAGCTCGGGCAGGTTGTGGCGCGCCCAGGCGGCGAAACTCGTGAGGGGAATGCCGAGGGCCCGCGCGTACTCCGGGCGAGCGGGTTGGCCGACAACGTTCATCTGCTCGTGGGAGATGCCGGCCCACTCCGGCATGCCTGCGGCGACCGCCTCCTCTTCGGTCATGTCGGGCGCGGTCAGCTCGGCGCCCAGCGCGTCGGAGAGCGTCTTGGCGATCTCCGTCATCGTCAGGTGGTCGCTCGCCAGCTCCAGCTCGACTCCGTGGAACCGATCGGGTTCGGCGATGGCCGCGGCGGCTGCGCGGCCGATGTCGTCGACCGCGACGAGGGAGAGCGAGGTCTGTGGCTTGATGACCGTCGCCAGGCCCCCGGCGACGCCCCGGGGGAGCAGGTACGCCACCGAGGGGAGGAGATTGTCCATGAAGAAGCCCGGCTTGATGAGCGTCCAGTGCGTGAAGCCCGCCTCGCGTACCCGATCCTGGATTGCGGCCTTGGTCGTGTAGTAGGGCTCCATCGTCGCCCAGCGGCCCTCGGCCCAGCCGGGCGCCTCGGTGTGCTGGCCAGCGCCACTGACGGACGTGTGTACGAACTGCGGCACCTTCGCTGCCAGCGCGCTTTCGATCAGGTTGACGCCCTGGGTCAGCTCGCCGTCGAAGTTGATGGTGTTGCCGTCCATCGCGGGCATCTGCACCGAGAAGACGGCCCGTGCTCCGTGCGCGGCCCGGACCAGCGAGTCGCGATCGTCGAGGTCTCCGGTGACCAGTTCGGCCCCGAGGGCCTCGACCGACCGCGCGCGGTCGGTCGAGGGATCACGGACCAGTGCCCGGACGGGTACGCCGACCGCGAGTAGCGCACGAGCAGTGGCGCCGCCCTGCCTTCCGGTGGCGCCGGTGACCAGGACAGGTGCGGAATCGGTGGACATGAGGAGTCTCCTGTCGCGGCGAACGTTAAACGGCGGGGCCCGCCGTTTATCTGTCGCTAAGATACGGCGGACCCCGCCACTTAGCAAACCTTGAGGTGACGCCATGTCCACCCAGCGAGCGGACGCCCGGCGTAACCACGCGCGCCTGCTGGCCGTGGCCGAGCAGGAGATCGCCGCGCACGGGGCCGACGCGTCCCTGGAGCAGATCGCCCGCATCGCCGGAGTCGGCTCGGCCACTGTGCGCCGACACTTCCCCAGCCGCCACGCGCTGCTGGACGCCGTCTTCCGCGGCGTGATCGAGAACCTCGGCGCCCGCGCGCGCGAGCTGTCCGACGCCACCGACGCCCGGGCCGCGCTGCTGGAATGGCTCACCGCCGTCAACGGGAACGTCGCCACCATCAGAGGCCTGGCCATCGCGCTGACCCGCGACTGCACGGCCGACCCCAGCGAGGCACACGAGCACTGCGCGACCGCGCAGCTCACCGAGGCGGGCGAACCACTCGTACGCCGGGCCGCGACGGCCGGCGCGGTGGCACCAGACGTGACAATCACCGATCTGCTCGCGCTGATCACCGGCATCGCCCTGGCCACCGAGCACCATTCCGATCCCGCCGCCGCCGCGACCCGGCTCCTCGATCTGACGGTGGCGGGAATCAGCCCACGCCGAGGGTGACGTTCTCCACCGCGGGCGGATCGCCGGTCGTCAGGGCCTGGCGGGCTGGGGCGCGGGGGTGAACGGGGCCAGCAGCAGCGCGGTGAGGCGCCGCGTGGCGTCCTCGTCGCCGTTCAGCCGCAGCGCACCCGAGTTCACCGCCGCGGCCATGGTGATCTCGTGGCCACAGACGGCCCGGAGGGTGTCGATGTCGGTGGTGAGCACCGCGTCGGGGTCGGACGCCGTGCCGCGCCGGAGCTGCACGGTCTCGCCCGTGACGTCGGCGAGGTACGTGTCGGAGTCGATGTGGAACGCGTAGCTGCCGGCGAGCGCGGGGGCTCGCGCCGGGTCGAAGGCGGCCTTGATGCTGAGCAGCAGGGAGTCGACGCCGAGGGGGCCGTCGGGGATTTGAGGGGACTGGCTTCCCCAGCGCCCGAACTGAAGGAGGATCGGCTCCAGGGCGCGGCCCCACTCGGTGAGTTCGTAGAGGTGGACGCGCGTCGGCGGGCCCAGGTCCCGCCGCCGGACGACGCCGTGCTCGGTCAACTGGCGCAGTCGCTGGCTCAGCACGTTGGGGCTCACACCGGGTAGGCCGCCGAGCAGGTCGTTGAACCGCCGGGGGCCGAGCAGAAGGTCGCGGACCACCAGTAGCGCCCACCGCTCGCCGATGATGTCCAGTCCACGCGCGACACCGCACGGATCTCCGTAACTACGCATGCCGCTCACGGCACCCACCCTACCTCGGTCCTAATTCAGGAGTCGCACTTGTTCTTTAGGAGTTAGCCCCCTAGCGTGGTTCTCATGGATCTGCCGCCGCAAGGTGACGTGAAGCTGCTGGACACCCCGGTGGCGCGGCGCCTGCTCGCCGCGTCGCTGGTGGCACGCCTCGCCTACACCAGCCGGGACGGGACGCCACGGTTGATCCCGGTGAACTTCCTGTGGACCGGTGCGGAGCTGGTCGTCGGCGCGTTCGCCGGCACCTACAAGATCCGTGACCTGAGCGCCCGGCCCGACGTGGCGGTCTGCCTCGACACCGCAGACGGCCTTCCACAGGTGCTCATGCTGCGCGGGAAGGTCACCCTGGCCGAGGTCGAGGGCGTCCTGCCCGAGTACGCCACCATCTAGCGCGCGGGGATGGGCGACGAGGCGGGCAACGCCTACCTCACCGCGATCGACACACCGGGCCTGCGGATGGTCCGCATCGGCCTGCGCCCCACCTGGGTCGGAGTCGTCGACTTCCAGGAGCGTTTCCCGGCTCGGACACCGGAACCCGTCCGAGCCGCGCTCGGCGGCGGCCAGTAGTCAGCACCCCGAGGACCCGGATCCCCGGGGCTCACCGCACCATGACGGAGGACGACGTTGCGCAACATTGTCGTGTCGATGTGGACCACCCTGGACGGATTCGTCGCCGGCTCCGACGACGAGATGGACTGGCTGCTGATCGACGACCACCTACAGAAGTACGAGTGGGACCTGGTGGACAACGCCGGCAGCCTGATGCTGGGCCGGGTCACGCACGCCGACTTCGCCGGCCACTGGCCGCTGGTCGCCCAGGACCCCGACCAGCCGGACGACGTACGGGGATACGCCCAGCGGCTCGACGCGTTGGAAAAGATCGTCGTCTCCGCCTCGGGCGACACCGCGACCTGGACGAACACCCGACGGCTCACCCGCCTCGACCCCGACGAGATCACCGCACTCAAACGTGGGCCCGGCGGCGACATCGTAGTCTACGGCAGCCTCACACTGATCCGGTCCCTCGCCGACCTCCGGCTCATCGACGAGCTGCACCTCCTGGTGCATCCCGTGTTCCTCCGTCGGGGCAAGGCGCTGTTCGACGGTGATCAACCGCCGGCACGACTGGAGCTGGTGTCCGCCGAACCCTTCGCCTCCGGGGTCGTGCTGCTGAAATACCACAGCGCCTAGGCGCTCACAGGTGGGCGACGACCACTCGGGTGGCCTGGGCGATGAGGGAGTCGTCGGGGGTGGCGTCCTTCGTGTCGCGGCTGGACAGCACCGCGAGCACGATCGGGGCCCGGTCCGGCGGCCAGATCACCGCGATGTCGTTGCGGGTGCCGTACCCGCCGGTCCCGGTCTTGTCCCCGACCACCCAGCCGGCCGGCACCCCGGCGCGGACCAGCGCCGCGCCTGTGGTGTTGCCCCGCAGCCAGCCGCGCAGCACGTCACGGTCCGCCGGTTCCAGCGCTTCCCCCACTGTGTACGCCCGGAGGTCGCCGGCCAGGGCCCGCGCGGTGCTGGTGTCCCGCCTGTCGCCAGGTGTTCCCTCGTTCAGCGCGGTCTCGTAGCGGGCGGCGTCGGTGACCGTGTCGCCGATTGCCCGAAGCTTCGACTCGAACCCCGCCGGCCCGCCGAGATGACGCAGCAGCAGATTGCCGGCCGTGTTGTCGCTGTAGCGCACGGCGGCGTCGGCGAGGGCGCGCAGGCTCATGCCCTCGCCGACGTGCTTCTCGGTGACGGGGGAGTGCGCCACCAGGTCCTGCGCCGAGTAGCGCACCACCCGAGCGAGTTGGGCGTCGGTGGTGCCGTCGAGCACCTCGGCGGCGGCCAGCGCCTTCCAGGTCGAGGCGTACGCGAACCGCTCGTCGGGGCGGTACTCCACAATGCGGCCGCTGCCCGTGTCGACGGCGTAGATGCCCAGCCGCGCCCCGAACTGCTCCTCCAACCGCCGGAACTCCCCATCGGCGGCCAGCGACGGCGCGAGCGTCACCTCCGGGCTCGGCGTCGTCCGCGTCTCGGTGGCGTCGCCGCCGCTGCTGCACGCCGCCAGCGAGACGAGTGTCGACGCCGTGACCACCATGGTCGCCAGCCGTCGGACGGACACCGCCATCGTCGTTCCTCCTCAAGCGCCGTCGGTCAGGGCAGGATCTCGACGTACCCGTCGCTGCCGTGCACGCGGATCCGCTGCCCGTCGCGAATGAGCCGGGTGGCGTCGAGCACGCTGACGACAGCCGGCAGGCCATACTCCCTCGCGATCACCGCGCCGTGCGTCATCAACCCGCCGACCTCCGTCACCAGGCCGGCGATGCCGACGAACAGGGGCGTCCAGCTCGGATCCGTGTGGGCCGTGACAAGGATGTCGCCCGCTTCGAGGTCGGCCTGCGCCATGTCCAGGATGACGCGGGCGCGCCCTTTGACCGTCCCGGCGGACACCGGCACACCGGCCAGGGCGCCGGCCGGCACGTCGTCGCGTCGGTACGCCCCGGTGATGGCCTCGCCGTCGGAGGTCAGCACCCGGGGCGGGGTGAGCGCCTCGTACGACCGGAACGCGTCCCGGCGCTGCCGGATCAGCTCGTCGTCCACCCGGTGCGTGCGCACGGCCTCGTGGAACTCCTGGAACGTGAGGTAGAAGACGTCTGCGGTCTCGGCGAGCACACCGGCGCGCACCAGCCGCTCGGCCTCCGCCATCAGGGCCTGCTTGTAGACGAAGTAGCGAGTGACGATGTCGTACTTCGGGTACTCCCGGTAGCCGATGAAGGTCCGTACCCGGTCGATCATCCGCGCGGTCTCGTCGGCCTTCTGCTCCCCGTCCGGCAGCGCCCGCAGGCGCCTCAACACCTCCTGCGCCTTCTGCTGCGCCTGCTGCCGGCCCTGCTCGAAGCGCCGCCGGGCCGCGCCCGGCTCGAAGAGCTTGACGTTGTCGAGGAGCACGGGCAGGAGGGTGCTGGGGCGTTCGCTCCACCGCGGTCTGGTGATGTCGATCTCGCCGACGCAGCGCATGCCGTACCGGTCGAGGTACGCCTCGATGGCGGCGCGCGCCTCGGCCCCGCCCGCGAGCTTCGGCAGCTCGTCGAGGAAGTCGTCGTGCGTGACACCTTGCAGGAACGCCACCACCTCCGGATGGGGACGGATCACGTCGGCGACGTCGAGCAGCGCCAGCCCCATCTCCGAGGTGACGTTGCCGGGGGCGGAGAGGGTGAGGGTGTCCGCGGCGTTCTTCTCGCCCAGCCACTCACTCAGCCGGTCGTTGAGCCACCAGGTGGCCTCCATGCCCGCCATGATCGCCTGCATGTTCAACGGATCGCCGAGGACCCGCTTGTGCTCCTGGAAGGCTTCCAGCAGGAAGTCGAACAGCGCCGTACCGGTCACCGTCGCGATGTCGCGCCGCAGGGCGGCGATGGACGCCTCGCTGCGCTCGATCAGCTCGGTCACGACGGCCGGGTCGGTCTCGATCGACGCGCCGCCGGTCGTCAGCCTCGCCGGACCACCACCGTCGCCGCCCGGTAGCGTCGTTGGAACGAAGTCCGGGCGGTCGAGAAGCGTCTCCAACGCGTCCTTCGTCAGCGGATCGGACTTCCCGACCATCTCCAGGAAGCCGGCGCGGCTCGCCGGCGAGGCCAGCAGCCGGGTCGCGTCGACGAACAACCTCCCGGCGGCCTCCCGCATCGGGGCCATCGCGGTCAACTGCCACATGGAGAGTCCCAGCGGCCGCATGGCGTCGGTCATCATCTGCTGGTGACCGACCGAGAGGTAGACGTGGTTCTCCTGGTCATCGGCCGCCGGGATGGGGAACAGCGTGGTGATCGGCCGGCTCTGCACGATCTGGAAGTCGTCGTCGACCAGGCACCACTCGATGTCCTGCGGGCGGCCGAAGTGCGCCTCGATCCGTCGCCCGAGCCGCACCAGTCGCACCACCTGCGCCTGCGTCAGTGCCGGCTGCTCCTGCCGCTGCGGGTCGATCGCCACTTCCCGCGTTCCGCCGCCGGGCACGGCGGCGACGGCGCGCTGCTTGGCGGCGACCGTGCCCGCGACGACCTCACCGTCGCGCACAGTGAAGACGTCCGGGTTCACCAGGCCGGACACCAGGGCCTCGCCGAGGCCGAAGCTGGCGTCCACGGTCGCGACAGTCCGGTTGCCCGTCACCGGGTCCGCCGTGAACAGGATGCCGGAGGCATCCGGAAAAACCATCCGCTGTACGACGACAGCCATCTGGACCGTACGGTGGTCGATGCCGTTGCGCAGGCGGTAGATGACGGCCCGCTCGGTGAACAGCGACGCCCAGCACCGGCTGACCTGCCGCAGGATCGCCTCCGGCCCCACCACGTTCAGGTAGGTGTCCTGCTGCCCGGCGAAGGATGCCGTGGGCGTGTCCTCCGCCGTCGCGCTGGACCGCACGGCGTAGGCGGCCCGCTCACCGAACCGGGCGAGCGCGCCGGTGATCGCGGCGGCCAGGTCGCCCGGAATCGCGGTCTCCTCGACGCTGCGGCGGATCTCCGCGCTGAGCGTACGAATCGCCTCCCGGTCGTCCGGGCTCAGACGCGACAGCTGACCGAGCTGGTCGTCGATCGACGGCGTCTGCGCCATGACCTGTCGGAAGGCGTCCGTCGTCACGCAGAACCCGGCCGGCACGCGGATGCCGTCGATCCGGGACAGCGCGCCCAGGTGCGCGGCCTTGCCGCCGACGACCGACACCTGCGTCTCGTCGACCTCTCGAAGATCCAACAGCGGCACCCGGTCGCCGCGGCCCTCGTCCATCGACAACACACCCACGTCGCGCCCCCGTTACCTCGTTTGTGCTGGTCCGGCCGCCGATTCTGCGCCACGACCAGGGTCTTGCCGCAAGCCCCCAGGTGCGATATATGTTAGAAGTGGCAGGGGGAGTCATCTCCTTGCCGCTTCTTGTCGGGCGGGCCGTGGGATGCGGCCGCTCAGTCGTCGGGGAGTCGGCGCGGCTCGATTCTCAGCCCTCGGCCGAGCTGCCAGGAGGCGGTGGGCCAGGCCGCGAGGAAGCCAGCTATCAGCCCGAGCTGGCCGGCGAACCAGAACGTCGGGCTGTCGGGTCGCAGGGGTGGCTCCGGAAAGACCACGCGATGCGCGAGCGTCAGCCACGCGAACAACGTCACCTCGAACGCGGTGATGGTCAGCAGCTCGATCCTGCCGACGCTCGACAGTGCGTGCCAGACCTTCCCGAGGCGGCGCCCCGGCCCGGCGAAGTACCGGAAGAGAACGGCGATCGTCACCGCCATCAGATAGTCGCCGGCGTAGGCGACCCACAGCGGGTCCTCGCCCGCGTCGAATCTCACGGCGTACAGGGCGACCTCGGCGACGACGAAGCCGAGCGCGCAGTGGGCGCCGCAGCGGGACACGTGGGTGACGACGATGCCCCGGCGGGGCCGTCGCGGTTCACCCTCCTGCCGCCGTCGCGAGAACGCCTCGGGTCTGCCCCAGTTCCAGTAGAGGCGGACGGCGGCCGGGCCGATGTAGAGGACGGTCACGGGCCAGACGATCTCCATGACCCGGACCGGCTGACGGTGCCCGCGAAGATAGGTGTCGGCCAGGACGACCGCGAAGCTGACGACGCCGACCGCGAGCGAGGCCCACGAGAGCGCCACGAGCCAGGTTGGTTGCATTCCCGTCCCTTCAGCGCGCCGGGCGAGTCTTTCATGTCGTACGCGTTCGGATCGGCGGATCGGGCGTTCTCGCGCGTCGGCGCGGACGTATTCACCCTTCCGACCTCGGCTGGACGGGGGAGTGAACCAGCCTGCCGCTGCACTACGGTGCGAGGGTGACGAGTGCCTCTCGCGAAGCGGAAGCGCGCGTCGGTCCGATCGGCGCGCTGCTCAGCCGATTCGTGTTCCTGGCCATCTGCCTGCCCGGACCGGTCCTGCTCGCCGCCGCCGTGACGCTGGACCCACCGCCGTCGTCCACCGATTTCTGGGGTCTGCTGGCCGGTGGCGTCCTGGCGACAGCCGTCGGTGTCGGGTTCGGCGTCTTCGGTTGGCGGGTGGTCGCCCGTTCGCGTCGCGACACGCGGCGGTTGGCCGCGGCCGGCGTCGCCGCGACGGCGGAGGTTCTCGCCGTGGCGAACCACCTGGATGGCGAGAATCCTGGGCTGGAGCTCCGCCTGCGGATCAGTGGGCCGGGGTTCACCCCGTTCGAGGTTGACACGATCCGTCCGGACGATTCGTCGCTCGTGCCGGGAGCGGTGCTGGCCGCCGTCGTGGATCCCGCTGACCGTCTCTTTGCGATCACCTAGGCCCGTCAGCGTCAGGACTTGCCCGCCACGGTCAGTCGCAGTTCAGCATAATTTGGGATGTGCCTCCCCAAAGGGAAAGTCCACGGCTCAGTCGCAGTCCATCCCGGCTGATGACGTTCAGCGACGGTGTCTTCGCGATCGCCGTGACGCTCCTGGTGCTGGAGATCCAACCGCCCCACGACTTCGGGAACCTCGTCCAGGGGCTCGGTGCGCTGTGGCCGTCCTACCTGGCGTACACGCTGAGCTTCCTGCTCATCGGGCAGGTGTGGGTGAATCACCACGTCATGTTCGACCGCGTCCGGCATGTCGACCGAGGGGTCCTGTTCCTCAACACGTTGCTTCTGATGGTCATCGCGTTCCTGCCGTTCTCCACGTCACTGCTCGCCGAGGCGTTGCGAGCGGAGCAGGGGCTGCGGGCGTCGGTCGTCGTCTACGGCGGCACACTGTGGACGGCGGCGGCCCTCTTCAACATCGTGTGGGCCCACCTCCGGCGGGCCGAACTGCTGGACTCCGGCCTCGGTCCCGTCGGTGCGCGGGCCATCGGCCGCCGGTTCGCGCTCGCGCTGCTCTGGATCGGCTCCGGCATCCTCGTCGGCGCGTTCGTGCCGATCGCCGGCGTCGCCATCATCGCCGCCTTCCTGCCCGCCTACTACCTGCCCATCCGCGGCGAGTACGGCGAGGACGACACCGCCGAGCAACCCGCCTGAACGGCCAGGAAACTAGAGTCGGTGCCATGCGGATCAGGATCGACGGCAGCGATCTCCCAGGTCAGCGCCCCGGTGCGCAGGCCGACGCGCTGCGGCTGGGCAACGTGCACGTCGGGGTTCAGCGCAAGGCCGAGGTGGTCGACCGGGTGCCGGCCGACGCGGCCAGCGCCACCTGGTCCCTGGAGGTGTCCAGCCGTGAGATCGACGGGACGCTCGACGTCGGAGGCCCCTGGGTGCACGGCCGCCCCGGAGCACGGTTTCTGTATCTGAGCTGGGGCGCGGTGACCCGGGACGGCTTCGCCATGTTCCGACGGGCGAAGCTGATGTTCACCGACGTCCCGACCGAGCTGCTGCGCGCCGCCCACGAGGGCAACGGGACGCTTGTCGGCCGGGTCGGGCTGACCGATGCCGCCGGTGAGCCTGTCTGCGCTCGGATGCACCCGCCCGCCATCGCCTGGGCGGTGGAGTGAGCGCCGTCGCCGGCTAGTGCGTTGTCCATGAACGTTCACCGGGTTGGTGACACGCCGGGTGGCATCCGTCCGGACGGTGTGGGTTGGTTGGCTGTTCCGGTGCGGGCGCGGCGGTTTGGGAAGGTGGCGAGGCTTCCACCCTCTCGCCGGCACCGTGGCCGACGACGGCGAACACGCGGTGGGTGTTGATGGTTGGGGGGCCCGGTCCTGTGTCTGGTGGGGCTGTGGCGGCGGGCCCGTCAGCACCCGGGTGAGCTGGGCACGAGCCCGATTCACGAGAACGGTACGCATGCGTTATTTTCCCCACAGATCGAGAACATTGACGCAGTGTGATGTAACGATCACTCTAGTCGCATGAAACCACGGCTGTTCCTCATCGCCGCACTCGCCGCTGTCGTCGCCACCCTCACGGTGCCCTCGGCCGCCCACGCCAACCCCGACGACGGCAACCGCGCGAGCGTTGCCGGAATCTCCGCGCAGACCATCCAGGCCGGCCCCGACGACAACAACAACGCAAGCGTTTCCGGAATCTCCTCGCAGACCGCTGGCTCCTGCCCCTACACCGCCCTGTGCCTCTACACCGAGGGCGACTTCCGCGGCCGCATGTTCGTGATCTACGCCTGTGGCAACTACGCGCTGTTCAACTGGAACGGCTGGGGGTCCGTCTACAACAACCAGACTCCGAGCTACTGGGCCTATCTGCTGGACCAGAACGGCAATGAAGCCCACGGCTTCGTGGACGGAGCCGGCGCAAGCTGGGTGGAATTCGACCCGTACTGGTACGCCAAGCCCTGCTAGTGCTCTGACCACGAACGTTCACGGTGTGGGTCAGGCTGCCGTTCGTACGGCGGGCTGACCCCATCGTCGTTGGCGTTCGGAGCGGATGCGAGCGCGCTCGCGGCGTTGTGCGGCGAGGACGTCTGGGTGTCGGGCGTTGGCGTTGCGTCACCGGCTTGGACCAGCCTTGCGATCGCCGGCACGGTGTTGCCGCCGGCCGAGGCGAGCACGACCATCGCCCGCCGCAACCGGATCGCCGATCCGGTCCCTCGTCTGGCTATTCGCAGCAGCTGCTGACCTTCCTGGTCGGACAACCGCCGCACACGCACAGGTTCTGCCACCGGCACGGCCTGAACGCACACACGGCGCCCACCTCGGAGGCTGAGCGGCGTGTCTCCAACACCGTGAACGTTCGTGGTCAGCGCACTAGCCGCCGAAGTCGACGCCACTGAGGGAGACGGCGCGGTACGCGGCGAGGCGCTCGGCCTGCGCGGTGATGGCCTTACTGGTGGTGTGCGACAGCCGGTGCCACGGCTGGACGGCGACGGTGAACGTCTTGCCGGACTTGCGGGGGCGCCAGGTGCCGACCAGTTCGCCGTCGACCAGGACGGCGCCGGGCCGACCCAACACCGGCCACAGGTCCTTGGCGTGGGCGGCGTCCGGCACCAGGGTTTCCCGGTCCTTGGCCTGAAGGAACAGGTCGAACGGGCCGAGCAGGCGGATGCCCCGGCCGTCGGCCGACTCCAGCGCCTCCTCGTCGGCGGTCAGCAGGGAACGCACCTCGCGGTCGACAGTCACCTCGATCACATCGTCGGGCCAGTGCGCCTTCACGTCCCTCACCGGGGCGTCGAGATAGTCGGCCACCTGCTTCGGGGTGGCCGGGCCGAGCAGGCGAAGGTACGCGCGGATGACGTCGAAACGCTCACCCGGAGCGGCTGCTCTCCGGAACCCGGTGATGCGTCGCAGGATCGGGGGTGAGGTGTCGAGCTGCAACTCCAGGCCGGCCCGCAGGGCGGCGAGCCGGAACGGCATCTCGTAGACATGTGTGGCGTCGCACGGCCGGCAGAACCGCAGGTACGGCTCGGGCAGCATCGTGGCCAGGCGGCCGGAGACGTCACCCTTGACCGTCGGCGTGCTGACGATGGCCCGCATCCGGGTGGCGATCTCGTCCAGGGCCGCGAGGGTGTCGATGCCGGCGGCCTTCAACGGCTTCGCGGCGTCGTAGATGCGCTTGCCCGCGTCGGCCTCGGAGAACGGTTCGACGGCGGCCGCCACCTTCGCAACGTCGGCCCTGCGGTAGAGGTGGGGAGCGCCTCGTACGGTCCACAGCAGGGACAGTTCCGGGTCGGACAACGCGGTCACGTCGACCCCGCGCACCGCCAGCGCCCACCGGGCGCCGTCCGGACCGGTGTTCTGCACCCCGATGTCCAGGACGGCGGTGTCGGCGAGCGTGCCCTCGTCCCGGTCCAGCTGCTGGGCCCGGACCCGGAAGTTCATCACCTGGTGCCGATCGACCATGTCCGCACCCTAGTTGGGGCGGCGCTTCCGATGGGCCCAGGCGCGCAACGCCCCTTCGACCAGGCCGGAGCGTTGCCGGCTGCCGGGAAGTGGTCTCGTCACACACGCTGTCGTGACGAAAAGACACCATCCCCGGGCAGGGGGAGGTGAATCCCTCCGCGCGGCGATCCGCTCATCCCGCCGTTCGGCCACGGTGATCTCGGAGGTGCCAACGCCAGCCGTTGACAAGGAGACGACGCCGTGACTCGAACACCAGGTACGAACGCGATGCCCGCCCCGCCACCGCCGCCCTGGGCCCGCCGGGCCGGTCAGGTGGCGTGGACCGTCCCCGTGCTGGGCTTCATCCCCCTGCACGTGCCGTGGATCCTGGGCATCCCGATGTTCGCCAATCCCGGTCCGTTCCGCGAGTGGTACCACGGTCGCGGGCCCGGGGTGGGGGATCACCCCGTCGACGGTTTCCTGGGCCTGCCGGCCGGCGCGTTCTACCTGGGTCTCCTGTGCGTCCTCGCCGGGCTCGGCGGCGTACTGGCGCTGGGGCTCATCAGTGACTGGGGAATGGTCTTCCCCCGGTGGGTGCCGTGGCTGCGCGGACGCCGGGTGCCACAGTGGGTGCCGCTGACGCCGACGGTGCTGGGATCCGCCGTGATGATCGGCTACTCGGCGACCCTGCCCTGGCAGTTCGCCGCGGACCTCACGGATCCTGCCGCGGAGGACATCTTCACCCCGCCCGGTGTCCTGATCGGGCTCCCGCTGCTGCTGGCCTGGACGATTGCGTTGCCCTTGGCCAGTTGGTCCTACTACCGCCGTACCCGTCTGCCGCGGCGTGACCGGCGACGCTGGTCGGTGTCGGTGGATGACCGACCAGCGTCGCCGTCCGGGTGGCCCAGGATCGGGTGACGGCCTCAGGCCACCAGGGAAACCCGCCCGTTGTCCAGGTCGTAGCGAGCGCCCACCACGCGCAGCGCACCCTCGTGCACCTTCTCGGCGATGATGGTGCTGCGCTCGCTGAGCGCCCGCACCTGCGCGGCGATGTTGGCCCGGACCCCGTTCTCGACCGGGTCACCGGGCTGGTCCAGCACCGGCTCGACGATCGGGCGCAGGGCGTCCACGATGGTGCCGATGTGCCCGGGCGCCGTACCGCCGGTGTGGATGGCGTCGATGGTGGCGGTGATCGCGCCGCAGCGTTCGTGGCCGAGGACGACGATCAGCAGGCTGCCGAACTCCTCCACCGCGAACTCGACGCTGCCGAGCAGCAGGTCGTCGACGATGTTGCCGGCCACCCGGTTGTCGAACAGGTCGCCCAGCCCCTGGTCGAAGAGCACCTCGGGGGCCACCCGGGAGTCCGCGCAGCCGACGGTGATGGCGAACGGGTGCTGACCGGCTGCGAGCCGGTGCAGGTCGGCCAGGCTCTGGTGCGGGTGCCGGCCGTGGCCGGAGGTGAACCGCCGGTTGCCGGCCTGCAGCCGGCGCAGGGCCTCGGCCGGCGTATCGACCGGGTTGTCGGCTGGCGCGGCGGCGGCGGACGGGCTGGCCGCGGCCGCGCCGAGCGCCACGGCGGCGGCGCCACCGGCGGTCAGCAGCGAACGGCGGGACAGGTGGGAACGTGCCACGATCATCTCCCTGAGGTGAGGCAACTCGTCTCTTCCTACCAGCCCGCCGTCCACATAGGTGACCGCTGTTCCGAGGTTCGGTAGCGAGTAAATTGATCATCGTTTGAACATCGGCTATCGTCCGCGTCCGTGAAACCTTCCCGTCTTGCTTCCGCCATGTTGATCCTGGCCGTTACGACAGCTCTCGCCGCCTGCGGTGACGGTGACAAGGCGACGACCGCCGGATCCACCACGCCCGCACCGACGTCCGCCGCCCCGTCCGCGGTGGCCACCTCCGCTGCCGCCACGCCGTCACCCGCGGCGGGCACGGCGACCGACAAGCAGCTCTGCGAGGCGGTGAAGAAGGCCAGCGACGAGATGAGGGCCGAGATGGTGAAGGTCGTCACGACTGGCGACGCGTCGGCGGCGGACTTCAAGAAGATCCTGACTGGGCTCGAGGTGAAGGTGACCACTGTCGCCTCGACCGGCGACGGTAAGTTGGCCGAGGCCCTGCGGACGTTCGGCGCCGAGGCGGCCAAGGCCGCAGCGGCGGCGGACCCGGCGACCGCCGCCGACAACCCGGCCTTCGAGAAGGCTGGCAAGGACGTCAGCGCCGTGTGCAAGGCCAACGGGATCAACATCGTTCTCTGACCGTCGCAGCCCGATCAGGTCGGGTGTGATGACGGACGGCCCTCACGCCTGAGCATGGGGGCCGTCCGTCGCAAACGGAGGCGGTGGTCAGCCGCCGGCGAAGGTCGTGTCGACGCCGCACTTGGCGTTCTGGTTGAGGCAGGACTTCACCAGGTCACCGAGACGTTCCGGCTCCCAGGCGTTCATGAAGTCGCCGTGCATCGATGACGGCTTGCCGGAGGAGAGACTGAGGCCGTCACCGCCCAGCGACTTATAGTTGACCATGAAGGAGAGATCCGGCACGGCCACCGGGTACTTGCCGGTGCAGACACCGTTCACCGGGTCGCCCATGTGCGACTTGTGATCGGGTGAGTCGATGTTCTTGCCGTCCCAGCAGTCCTTGAACACGAGCTGGAAGATCAGATTGCCCCCGGGAGCGCACCTCGGCCAGTTGCCGTCGGCGCTGCGGCCGACCTCGGCGCTGCCCGCGCACCAGAACTGGTTGCTTCCGGCGTTCTTCGGAGTGTCCACCTGCCGCTTGGCGTCGCCCTCGACCACCACCAGGCCCGGCGGGAAGGGCTTGACGGTCGACGGGTCCTTGACCCGCGAGCCGTAGTAGACGCGCATGCTCTTGATCGGCACGGCCTTGCCGTCCTTGCGCAGCTCCGGGGTCCAGTAGGCGCTCTTGTCCCCGGGGGCGTTGCAGGTGTTCGCGGCGGCGAACAGCTTGTCCGTCGTGGTGAAGGCGTCGACCTTCGGGCCGAAGAAGGTGTGCATGTGTGAGGCGCCCGAGAGGCCAGGCAGGACGATCGGGTCGTCCGGGGCCGAGTTCGCGACGCCGCAGTCGGTGTGGAACTCGGGAACCCGGGTGGTGCCCGGGGGCACCGGCTTCGGCTTGATGGCGTTGAAGGCGGCCAGTTCCCTGCCCCACGTGGCCTGGTCGACCGGCACCCAGGCGCCGGTCGGTGCGCCCGGCGGGACGGACGCCGACGGGGTCGAACTCGGCGTGGCCGAGGCGCTCGGCGTCGGCGACCCGCTCGGCGTGACCGACGCGCTCGCCGAGGTGCCGGCCGCCGGGCCGAACGTGAACCAGTTCAGGTTCACGAAGTCCGCCGTCGAGGTGCTCTTCATGACGGCGAAGACGGTCTGGGCGCCCGCCGGCACGGCGGACGCCTTCGCGGTGACGGTCGTCCATCTCTGCCAGCCACCGGTGTGCGCGATCGGGAAGCTGGCCAGTAGTTGACCGTCCTGCGCGCCGAGGCGCAACTCGACGGTGCCGCCGGCGGCGTTGTGCGAGGAGACCCGGGCCGTCAGGTCGACGCCCGTCACCGCTACGCCGTCGTAGCGCAGCCAGTCGCCGCTGGCCAACCAGCCGACGTTCCGGCCGCCGCCGGCGTCGCCGGTGCCCTCGGTCTGCGCCCCGGCCTGCGCCGCGAAGGCCTCGGCCTGCACCCGGCCGGGCACGGCGACCTCTTCGGCCTGGGCGCCGGCGATGTAAATGCCACTGCCGGCCAGTGCGGCGACGACTGCGGAGGCGAGCGTGATGCGGGCGAGGCGACGACGCTTTCGCGCCCGGTCCAGCGGTGCGACGTGCGCGGGGGGAGTCCGCATTACCAGTGATGTCCTTCGAGTCGACGACAAAGCTCCTGTCGAATGGAGTATGTGCACGTCAGGGGCCTTCATCAACTCGCGGGGAAAGAATTAAGGAGGCCGGTCCACAAGTGCCCTGGCAGCCAGCGCGACGGCTCGGGATGACAATTTTTATCGCGTACAGTCTTAATTCTTTATTAAGTCCTGCCGTCCGGTTCTGGTGCCGGGATTACGGATTTCGAGTAACGAATTGTGGCCGAATTATCGGCCTCACTCACTGACCGGTTCGACGGTGACGGTTGGCGACAGCGCGCGCAGGAGGTCGGGCGCGTCGAACATCTCACCGGCGGATGCGACGCCACTCGCCCTCGTCCGACCGTCGAGGATGCGCCGGACCGCCTCCACGGCCAGGGGCGCGCTCACGGCGTAGATGTCCCGGCCGCTGGCCACGACGCGGCGGCGCGTGTCGCCGCGACGCACGACGACGTCGACAGTGAACGTCTGCGCTGACCGGCCCCGCTCGTCGACCGCGACCGGCGCGGCCGCGGCGGCCAGGTCGGTGGCGGCGTCGATGGTCATGTACGTGCGGATCTCGGGAATGGCCAGGTGCCGGGGGATGGTGACGACGTCGGCCATGGTGAACTCCCCGAGGACTGTGCGACGGCCCAGCGGTGCGGGAAAGTCCCAGTCCAGCCTCGGCAGATCCCGCTCGCCGGAGTGGTACTCCAACCGGCCGCCGGTGTAGCGGACCCGGCGGCCGGCACGGCGCTCGCGGGAGACGGCCCCCGCCGCGACCGTCCCGGCCGTCGGGTGCCAGCTGCTCAGTCCGTACGCGACGTGCGCCTCGTCGGCCGACGTCCAGTCGCCCATCGCCGTCGTCGCGAGCAGGTCACCGAGCCCACCGAAGAAGGCCATCGCCGGGACCACCGCGACACCTGCCGCGCGGGCGCGCTCGGTGAAGTGCGCGAACGTGTCGAGGTTGGCCTCGATCTCGGCTGCCACGTCCACGTACGGGATCCCGGCGCGCAGCGCGGCCTCGATCACGCCGCTGGCGGTCGACGCGAACGGGCCGGCGCAGTTGATGACAGCGTCCACGCCGGTCAGCGCCACGTCGAGCGCGGCCGGATCGTCGGCCGACGCCACCCGGTAGGCGAGTCCGAACGCGTCCAGCCTGCGTGCGTCGCGGCCCACCGGCAGCGCACCGAACCCGTGCTCGCGCAACTCCGTCACCACGAACCGTCCGGTGTGCCCGTATGCCCCGAACACCGCCACCTGGTCACCCATGGATGCCCCCTCGAAAGATCGACTGGGACCAGCCTCGTGCAGCGGTCGGCGGCCGACCAGTGTCGGGAACGCCAACCCCCGTACAGTTTCGGACATGGCCCTTGTCGCGATCGCCGCCACCGACGGGATGCTGCACTTCGAGCTGGCCCTGGCCTGCGAGGTCTTCGCCCACGACCCCTCCGGCCTGGCCGACCCCTGGTACGACGTGGTGGTCTGCGGCCCCGGCCCGGTCCGGGTCGGCCGCTTCCTGGTGGCGCCCGACGACGGGCTGGACCGCCTGGCCCGCGCCGACACCGTGATCGTCCCGTCGGTCGAGGACGTCGACGCGGACCTACCCCCCGACCTGCTCGACGCCGTCCGCGCGGCCCACCGGGCCGGCGCCCGGATGGTCTCGCTGTGCACCGGCGCGTTTGTGCTGGCCGCCGCCGGGGTGCTCGACGGGCTGCGGGCCACCACGCACTGGGCCCACACCGAGGCGCTGGCCGCCCGCCATCCCCGGGTACGGGTCGATCCGGACGTGCTCTACGTCGACAACGGCACCGTGCTCGCCTCCGCCGGCAAGGCCGCCGCGATCGACCTCTGCCTGCACCTGATCCGCCGCGACCACGGCTCGACCGTCGCCAATGCCGTCGCCCGCCGCCTGGTCGTGCCACCGCACCGCGCCGGCGGGCAGGCCCAGTACCTCACCACCCCGGTGCCCGCCCGTGGCGATCACCCGCTGGCCACCCTGTTCCCCTGGGTGCTGGCTCGCCTGGACCGGCCGTTGACCGTCGAGGACCTGGCCCGGCAGGCGAACATGAGCTCCCGCAACCTGGCCCGCCACTTCCGGTCGGTCACCGGCACCACCCCACTGCTCTGGCTGTCGACGCAGCGCATCCGCCGCGCTCAGGAGTTGCTGGAGCAAACCGAAGACAGCATCGACGCCGTCGCCGAGGCGGCCGGCATGGGCACCGCCGCGACGCTGCGTCGACACTTCCACCGCACCGTCGGTGTGCCGCCGGACGCATACCGGCGCACCTTCCGGGCCACCGGGCCTGCCACCGGTTGAGCCCTGACCGGGTATGCGCGTCGGGCGTCGCTGGTCGGGGTCGGGGTCGGGGTCGGGCAGAATGCCGAACTCCTGCTCTGCACGTCTGTCGGGGTCTGTTGGGCTACAGCTTCGAACACGTCGATCTGCCCGAACCCGCCCCGACCGCATGCGGTGGGCCGGCATGACCTACCAGGCGACGCCGCAGCCCGTTCCGGACTGGGCGTTCGACAGCTTCGACGACTGGCGCAACGATCAGCACCGACGCGACGCCTACAACGCGGCCGAACGGGCGGCAGCCGCGCAGACCAGCCTCGGAAAGGTGGGGATCCCCGAGTTCAAGCTGACGAGCAACGGCCCCCGGGTGGTGGCGCGACCGAGATCGAGCAGGCGTTGATTCTCTACGACGCGTCGCCGACGAGCCTGCGCGCCGAGTGGGAGACCGACGAGCTGTGGGTGACCTGGCTCGACTGGCTGAGGCAGACGCGCACCCACGGTGGTTTCATCGTCAGCTGGACGTGCCGTTGGCGCTGTCGGGGCGTTGGCGGGCGAACGCGTCGCGCTTGCCCCAACGGCCGGGGATGTCCAGGAGCGCGATCCGCCCGAAGGTGGCGGGTAGCGCCGGGTCCACGGCCAGGTGATCCTCGTGCGGGTTGATGCCGAGCATGGTGCGGATCAGCAGCATGCAGGCTCCACTGGACCACGCCTGCGGGCTGCCGGCGGTCGGGTACCGCACCGGAAAACGGGTGGTGTCGCGATCGAACCCGCCGAACGCCTCGGGTAGCCGGCCCTCGAAGTAGGTGGCGGCGGAGAGGATGCCCTCGGCGATGCGGGCCGCCTCGTTGGCGAACCCGTACCGGCGCAGACCCCAGGCGATGAACGAGTTGTCGAACGGCCAGACCGTGCCGTTGTGGTAGCCGAGCGGGTTGTAGCGGCGCTGCCCCTCGGCGAACGTCCGCACCCCCCAACCGGAGAAGAGCGCTGGACCCATCAGGTGCTCGACGACCCGCGACGCCCGCTCCGGTGGCACGATGCCGCTCCACAACAGGTGCCCGATGTTGGACGACAGGCTGTCCACGGGAGTGCCGTCGTGGTCGAGCGCGAGGGCGTAGAAGCCGCGGTCCTCCAGCCAGAAGTCCCTGTTGAACCGCTCGTACAGGGCCGCCGCCTCGCTCTCCAGTTGATCGGCGAAGGCAGGATCACCCCAGAAGGTACGGGCCAGCCGTGCCCCTCGGATCTTGGCGTCGTAGGCGTACCCCTGGGTTTCGCAGGTGGCCCTCGGGAAACCCGGCAGCCGACCGTCGGCGTAGGAGATGCTGTCCCACGAGTCCTTCCAGCACTGGTTGTCCAGGCCGGTGGCGCGGTTGCGTCGCTGGTACCAGATATAGCCGGTGGAGGTCAGATCCGCGTACTGGTCGATCCAGGCCAGCGCCGCGCGGGCCTCCTGCTCCAACTCCATCACCAACGCGGTGTCGCCGCTCCACCGCTCGTACTCGTCGAGCAGCACCACGAACAGCGGTGAGGCGTCCACAGTGCCGTAGTAGGGGGAGTGCGGCTGCTCCTCGAACGCGGCCGACTCCCCGTAGCGCAGCTCGTGCAGGATCCGACCCGGGTCCTCCTCCAACACGTCGTCGGTCCGGGCGCCCTGTAGCGACGCGAGGATCCGCAGTGTCGGCGGGGTCAGCGACGGCGTGACGGGCAGGGTCTGCAAGCAGGTCAACAGGCTGTCCCGGCCGAACAGGGTCATGAACCAGGGCAACCCGGCGGCGGGCACGCTCGCGCCGCCCAGCGAGAGCGGGGCGAAACGCAGCGCCGCCAGGTCCACCAGGCTGCGGTGGTAGACCTGCTGGAGGGAGGCGGTGTCGGTGTCCAGGGTCGGGGCAGCCGCGACCCAGGCCCGCACGCTGGTGGGCAGTGTGGAGTCGTCCGGCCGTAGGGCTCGCAGGGCAGCGCGCAGGTCGACGCCGTCCGGACGCAGCGCCAGCATGACGGCCTGCAGCCGCGTGGACCACTGCTGGCCGGGGCGCAGCCGGACGGTGAACCGGAGGCCCCCCGGGTCGAACTCGGCGGGCTCACTCGCCGACACGACAACCTCACGTCGGTAGGTGCCCCGCCGATAGCCCAGCCGCAGTTCGTTCGGGCCGACGTGCGTGTAGTGCGCGCCGGTCTTGTCGCCGATGTCGAACTTGATCTCGAAGATGTCGGCGAAGTCGGCCGCCACCTCCAGGCGTACGTCGAGCGTCATGTCGCGCTCGCCGTAGTTGAAGATCGTCAGTGACTCGGTGAGGTCCGGGCCGATGCGCCTGCGCCGAATGGCCGACACGTCGGCCTCCACGTAGTCCACCGCCGCGCCCGGCACCACGAAGAAGGTGACCTCGAAGTACTGGCTGTCGTCCGCCGACAGCGCGGTCATGCACTCGCCGTCGACGGTGAGCCGCCAGCGGGACAGGTAGCGGGTGTCGGCGGCGAAGAGGCCGACCGGGGTGCTCGGGGACGACTCCACGTCGCCGCTGGGGTCGGACACCATGAAGGTGTTCCCGTCGATGCAGGCCGCGGTGCCCGCGATGTCCCTCATCGGTCACGTCCGCTGTCGGGGCCGTCGTGCTGAAGCGGGCCGGGCTCTCGCGGGAACAGCCGCCCGATGCGCAACGCCAGGGCGAGGTCACCGTCGACCATGATCTCGCCCCGGGTGATCGCCGCCAGCCCGTTCACCTCGCCCCGCGCCATCGCCTCCGCGAGCTGCGCGGACACGTGGATCACCGTGGTGGCGGGGCTGCCGCTCCGGGTCACCCGCATCCGGCCATGATCGATGTCCAGCAGCCACTGCTCCAGGTGGCCGTTGTCGTGGATGTCGAATCGCACGCTGCCACAGACCTTGCTGAACCGCGGATCCTGGCCAGCGACCGTCAACCGCTCGAAGAAGGCGCTGGTCGCCGACATCCCACCTCCTCGGGCGCTGGTAAGAGCGGATGCCGGCTACCCGGTGCGAGTCACTCCTAACGCCGGACGGTGCCCCCTGTTCACGGTGCGAGTGAGAAGCGGGTCAACGTGGTTCCAATGGCCGGACAGGATGCGGTCAGCCGAGGTTGAAGTCCGCCACGACCGGCATCCGCCATGCCCCCACGCCGCCCGGATCGGACGTTCTGCCCCGAACCCGGCGCATCCGGCACTGGTACGACATAGCGTCACGGGGGCGGAACCACCGCCGTCCCGCCGACGGACCGGCGGCGACGCCCACCGGAAGGGACCGGACATGAGTCGTGTCGACACTGTGCTCCTGCCGGAGCTGGACGGGCCGGTGCCGGCCACGCTGCCGAGCACGCTCGGCCTGCTGAGCCTGGCCCTGGGAGTGGGCGCGCTGGTCGCGCCCGGACCCGTCGCGCGGCTGACCGGCGTGGACGACGCCCCGGCCGCGCGGTCCGTGCTTCCGGCCATCGGCCTGCGGGAACTGGGCAGCGCCGCCGGTCTGCTCAGCGGCCGCCGCCCGGCCGGCTGGGCCTGGAGCCGGGTGGCCGGCGACGCCATGGACCTCGCCCTGCTCGGTCGGGCCCTCGCCGACCGCAGCGGTGAACGCCGCCGCCGGGTCGCGCTGACCACCCTCGCCATCGCCGGCGTCACCGCCGTCGACGTGCTCGCCGCCGTACGCGTCGGTCGGGCCCGACGGGCCCGCGCCCGCGTGCTCCGGATGCAGATCGCGGTGACAGTGAACCGGTCGCCCGCCGAGGCGTACCGCTTCTGGCGGGACATGGAGAACCTGCCCCGGTTCATGGCGCACCTGGAGTCGGTACGCGCCGACGACCTGCGCCGCTCGCACTGGATCGCCCGTGGCCCGGCCGGGCACCGCGTCGAGTGGGACGCCGAAATCATCGACGACCAGCCGAACAAGTCGATCACCTGGCGTTCGTTGCCGGGAACCCGGGTGCCCAACGCCGGCCGGGTCCGGTTCGGGCCCGCGCCCGGCGACCGGGGCACCGAGGTGCGGGTGGAGCTGCGCTACGCGCCGCCGGCCGGCGCGCTCGGCCGGGCGGTGGCGAAGCTCTTCGGCGAGGAACCCGAGCAACAGGTCCGGGACGACCTGCGCCGGTTCAAGCAGGTGCTGGAGACCGGCGAGGTGGTCCGCTCCGAGGGCAGCCCCAACGGCATCTCCGTACGCCAACAGGCCATGCAGCGTCCCGCCCAGCCGCTGCCGGCGTCCCGCCGCTGACCGCCCGAGCTCTCCGAAAGGGACAGAGGATGAAGGCCACCGCCTGGATGGGCACCGACAGCGTCAAGGTCATCGACGTACCCGACCCGAAGATCATGAACGCCCGGGACGCGATCGTCCGGATCAGCACCACCGCGATCTGCGGCTCCGACCTGCACCTCTACCACGGATACATCCCCGCGATGCGCAAGGGCGACATCCTCGGCCACGAGTTCATGGGCGAGGTGGTGGAGGTCGGCCCGCAGGTCCGCAACCTCGCCCCCGGCGACCGGGTGGTGGTGCCCTTCCCGATCGCCTGCGGGCACTGCTCGTCCTGCCAACGCGGCCTCTACTCGGTCTGCGAGAACTCCAACCCCAACGCCGGCATCGCCGAAAAGATCATGGGGCACTCGCCGGCCGGCATCTTCGGCTACTCCCACCTGCTCGGCGGCTACGCGGGCGGCCAGGCCGAGTACGCCCGGGTGCCGTTCGCCGACGTCGGCCCGGTCAAGGTGCCCGCCGAGATCAGCGACGACCAGGCGGTCATGCTGGCCGACGTGTTCCCGACCGGCTACATGGGCGCCGAGATGTGCGACATCAAACCCGGGCAGGTGGTCGCCGTCTGGGGCGCCGGGCCGGTCGGGCTGCTCGCCGCGGCCAGCGCCCGGCTGCTCGGCGCCGAGCGGGTGATCGTCATCGACAGGTTCCCGTACCGGCTGCGGCTGGCCGAGGAGCACGTCGACGCCGAGACGATCAACTACGAGGAGGTCGACGTGCTGGACACCCTCAACGAGATGACCGCCGGCCGGGGCCCCGACGCGTGCATCGACGCGGTGGGCCTGGAGGGCCACCACGGCAACGCCGCCATGTACGCGTACGACAGGGCCAAGCAGGCCGCGCGGGTCGAGACGGAACGGCCGTTCGCGCTGCGGCAGGCGATTCTGGCCTGCCGCTCCGGTGGGGTGGTCTCGGTCGTCGGCGCGTACGGCGGCTTCGTCGACAAGTTCCCGATGGGCGCGTTCATGAACCGCTCGCTGATCATGCGGACCGGTCAGTGCCACGTCCAGCGATACACCCGACCGCTGCTGGAGCGTATCCAGCGCGGCGAGATCGACCCGAGCTTCATCGTCAGCCACCGGATGCCGCTGCGCGACGCCCCGAAGGGCTACAAGATCTTCCAGAAGAAGCAGGACGACTGTACGAAGGTGCTGCTCAAGGTCTGACCGGGTGGCAGCGCTGCCGGCGGGGGAGTGCGTCGCGCTGCCGTTGGAGCTGAGCACGGGCACCAGCCGCCAGCCGTGGCGAGTTAGCGTGTCGCCATGGAGAGTGGTGGCACGTCGGTGCCGGTCTCGACCGACCTCACCGTTCGACTGCGGCCGGTTGCCGAACCCGACCTGGCGATGTTCCGGCGGTTCTGCACCGAGCCGGGCCTGATCGGTTTGGACTGGGCCGGCTTCCGCGACGCCGGCGCGCCGGCACGGCGGTTCGCCGTCGACGGTTACCTCGGCGAGGACGACGGGCGGCTCGTCGTCGAGGTGGAACAGGAACGGGCCGCCGCCGGCATTGTCAGCTACCGCTCGGGATGCTACGCCGGTCGGGCGTCGTACTGGGAGATCGGCATCGTCCTGCTGCCGCCATGGCGCGGGCGGGGGATCGGCTGGCGCGCGCAGGCGTTGCTCTGCGACTACCTCTTCCAGCACAGCCCGGCACAGCGCATCCAGGCCGGCACCCACCCGGAGAACGTCGCCGAGCAGCGGGCGCTGGAGAAGGCCGGTTTCCAGTTGGAGGGGGTCATCCGCGCCAGCGAGTTTCGCGCCGGTCAGTGGCGCGACGGCTACCTCTACAGTCGGTTGCGCGACGACCCTTCCCCCTGGGATCCGGCGACGAACGGCTAACGCGGGCGGACTCCCGGCTCCACCGTCAAGGTCCCGGCCTCGGCGTCGATGGTGGCCCGCGCACCGAGTGGAACGGTGAGCTGCCCGTTGCCGTGCCCCAGCCGTAACCCGCCCAGGACCGGCACGCCCAGGTCGTACAGGCGGTCCTTCAACACCGCAGCCGCGTCCCACTCGCCCGGTTCGCCGACGCTGTTGGTGATCTGGCCGATGGCCACCCCGGCGACCCGGGACAGCACACCCACCCGGCGCAGCTCGGTCAGCATCCTGTCGATGCTGTACGGAGCCTCGTCCACGTCCTCGAAGAACAGGATCGCGTCGTCGAACCGTGGCGCGTCCCCCGCGCCGAGCGAGGTGGAGATCAACGTCAGGCAGCCGCCGAGCAGGGGACCGGACGCCCGCCCGGGCACCAGGACGGGGGCGGCCGTCTCGGCCGGGTCCCTGGTGATCGTGACGGGCTCGGTGGTCATCACCGCCCTGCGGAGCGCCTCGGCCGACTCGGGGCCGGTGCGGGCGTCGTTCCAGTTGATCATGGGGCCGTAGAAGGTGACCAGGCCGACCTCGCGCCAGAGCTTGCCCTGAATGCTGGTGATGTCGCTGAAGCCGACGACCACCCGGGGATCCCGGCGCAGACCAGAGACGTCGATCTGGTCGACGATCCGCTGGGTGCCGTAGCCGCCACGGGCGGCGAAGACAGCACGGACCCCCGGGTCGGTGAGCGCGGCGTTCAGGTCGGCCAGCCGCTGCGCGTCGGTGCCGGCCAGGTACCCGTACCTGGCGTAGACGTGCGTGCCCAGCTCGACCTCCAGGCCCCAGCTGCGCAGGATCTCGATGCCGCGGGCCATGGTGGTGGGGTTGGGGGTGCCGCCGGGCGACACGACCCGAACCCGGTCACCGGGTGCCAGCGCCGGTGCCCGCAGGACGCGCTTCGCACCAACCGGCGCGGCCTGCGCGGGCGCGGCCTCCGCCGAGCCGACGAGCGCCGCGCCACCGGCCGCCGCCGCTCCCATCGTCAGCATGTGTCGACGGGACAAGGGCACCCGTGCGGGCCCCTGGATCGTGGTTGGGTCCGTTTCAGAAGCGGTCATCGGCGTCCCCTCATCGTGATCAGACGATGTGCGAGCTGACACAGCCTACGACAGTCATCGATGCCGTGCGGGGTCCACAAGGGACGCTGGTCACTCCAGCGAGCGCGCGGTGCCCCGGTATCAGCGGGCGGGCGTCCAGCACGGCCCGATGTGACTCAGCTGGTGACCCGAGTGACGCGTCTGGTTCGCGCCGGCTTGTGAGGCCTCGCGCCTCGACGGCGGGAAGTCCGGGTCGACGCGTGACCTGTTTGTGGCCAGAGAGCGTGGGAACTCGCCCCGTTCGTCCGCAGGCAGGCCTGACGGCATGCCGACGAGACCGAAGGAGCGGGGCATGGAGTACGAGCAGATGATCGCCACGGTACGACAGCGCGCGGGCCTCGGTGAGAACGAGGCCGTGCGGTCCGTACAGGCCGTCCTGTCGGTGCTCGGTGAACGGCTCGCCGGACAGGAGGCAGACAACCTGGCGGCACAGCTACCGGAGCGGCTGAACGGGTCCGTCACCCGCAATCCGCAGGGCCGCCGGTGGGACGTCGGCGAGTTCCTGAAGAACGTCGGGGACCGCGAACAGGTCGCGAACGCAGACCAGGTGCGTCAACACGCCCAGGCGGTGTTGCGTACCGTCGCCGAGGCGCTGAATGACGACGAGCGACACGACCTGCTCGCCCAGCTTCCCGGCGGCATCATCGACCTCTTCGGTGTTCCCACCCCGCGAGGCTGAGCGCCGCCCAGATCGGACCACCCGGGGCGCTCACGGGATCGGCCACTCGTGCACAGGGCGGTTGCTGTGCATGAGGTCCACGTAGTGCCGGACCACCTCGCGCAGCGCCTCCGGTCGGTCCAGATGGTCGGCCGACTCCAACCGGTGCAGCGTCTCCACCTGCCAGGTCGCGCCATTGCGGCTGGTCAGGCAGCGCTGCTCGATGATGCCGAGCAGCCGGTCCCGCTCGGCAGGGTCGAGCCCCCACCGGTCCAAGCCGTGATGCGCCATCGGCAGCAACCGGCGCAACACCAACTCGGTGACCGGCAGGTAGCCGAGACCGGGCCAGAAGACCTGCGCGTCGATGCCGTGCCGGGCGCAGCTGGTGAAGTTCTCCTCGGCGGCGCTGAACGACATCTGCGACCACAGTGGCCGGTCCGATTCGGCGAGGGCGCGCACCAACCCGAAGTAGAAGGCGCCGTTGGCGATGGTGTCCAACACGGTCGGGCCGGCGGGCAGCACCCGATTTTCCACCCGCAGGTGCGGCCGGCCCCGCGACACGTCGTACACCGGGCGGTTCCACCGGTAGACGGTGCCGTTGTGGAGGCGCAACTCGGCCAGATTGGGCACCTCGCCGGCCGCGAGTGCCTGCGCCGGGTCCTCCGGGTCGCACACCGGCAGCAGCGCCGGAAAATAGCGCACGTTCTCCTCGAACAGGTCGAACACGCTGGTGATCCAGCGTTCGCCGAACCAGACCCGCGGGCGTACCCCCTGGGCCTTGATCTCTTCCGACCTGGTGTCGGTGGCCTGCTGGAACAGCGGAATGCGGGTCTCGCGCCACAGCTCCCGGCCGAAGAACAGCGGCGAGTTCGCGCCGACCGCGACCTGGATGCCGGCCACCGCCTGGGCGGCGTTCCAGTAGTCGGCGAACTGGGCCGGGCTGACCTGGAGGTGGAACTGGGTGCTGGTGCACGCCGCCTCCGGGGTGATCGTGTCGGCGGTGACCGCCAGGCGTTCCACCCCGCTGATGGCGATCGGCAGATCCTCGCCGCGGGCCGCGAAGATCTGCTCGTTGAGCAGCTTGTAGCGGGGATTGGCCGACAACGTCTCGGCGGTCAGGTGCTCGGGGCGCAGCGTCGGCAGGATGCCGATCATGACCATGTGCGCGCCGATCGCCCGGGCCTTCACCTCGGCGGCGTTGAGGCTGGCCCGCACGTACTCCTCGAAGTCGGCCGTGCCGGTGCCGGTCAGCCGGCGCGGCGGCACATTGATCTCCACGTTGAACTGGCCCAGCTCGGTCTGGAAGCTCGGGTCGGCGATGGCCGCCAGCACGTCGGCGTTACGCATCGCCGGATTCGACGCCTCGTCGACCAGATTCAGCTCGATCTCCACGCCGGTCATCGGCCGGTCGAGGTCGAAGCGGGACTCGCGCAGCATCTCGGCGAAGACATCCAGGCAGCGGCGGACCTTGTCGCGGTAGCGGGCCCGATCCTCTCGACTGAAGGTTCGCACGCCGACGTCCTCGCCCATGGTCACCACCCTGTCACCGCTGGTCCCCCTAACCTCGCACGAGATCGGCGGGCGGGGGAAGACCCGAGGACCCTTTCCTACCCACCTGCCCGCCCCGTTAGCCCAGCCAGAGCCGACCTATAGCATTGCGGCCCGAGAGGTGGTGGCGTGCGGATGCGCGAGAAGGTGACCCGGCTGTTCGTCGCGGCGGCGATCGCCGAGGCCTGCTCCTGGCTGGCCCTACTGGTCGGCATGCTGGTCAAGTACGGCCCGCCGGACAACGAGCTGGGCGTCAAGATCTTCGGGCCGATCCACGGCGGCCTGTTCGTCGCGTACGTCCTTCTGGTGCTGGCCGTGGCCCGGCTGCACCGGTGGAGCCTGCTGGCCACGGCGGTGGCCCTGGCCAGCGCGGTGCCGCCGTTCGCCACCCTGGCCTTCGAGCGCTGGGCCCGTCGTCGGGGAATGCTCGGCGTCGACCGGCAACCGGCCCGCGAGCCCGCCCCGGTCGGCTGAGCCGCCCACCCGCCCGCTCGCCCGAGGGCGGCTGAGCCCGAGGCAGACAGTCCGGCCCTGATCGGGCCGGACCGGATCAGGTCAGCGCGGAGCAGGCCGCGATGCCGGCCAGCAGCAACGCGCCCAGGAACGCCTGCAACAGCAGCGGCGGCCCGAGATGCGACCAGAGCGTCGCGGTACGCGGGGTCAGCAGCTGCCCGGTGGTGAGATTGACGATCCGCTCGATCCGGGGCGGCAGCTCCGGGTCGCGTTGCGGACGCAGGGTGAGCTGCACCTGGTCCGCCGGGTGCAGGGCGCTCTGCGGCAGGTGACCGTGCAGCTCCACCTCGCAGAGCTGGCCTGCGGTGTTGCGCAGCCGCACCGGCGTGACCAGGTATTCCGGGCCCTGCTTCAGCTCCTTCCACCGACGGCGGGTGCCGCCACCGCCGAAGGAGAAGAACGAGCGCAGCAGCAGGGCGGGCAGCCGGGCGAAGGCCGCCGCGGCGAGCACCGCCACCAGCACCGGCTGACCGATGCGTATCTCGCGGGTGTAGCCGTCGAGCAGGCGGATCAGCCGCCCGGTGACGATTCGTTCCGTCGGGTGCACGATCCGTCGGGTATCGAGTCCGCTGTCCATCTCCACCACCGAGAGTCCGCTTGTGTTCACAGATCGTATCGACGTCCTCGGTTGAACGACGTGAATGAAACCTGGTCACGGGCTCACGGCCGCGAGGTGACATCCCCGGCGACCCGGGTAAGCGGGGGGCCGAGCTGGAAAGGGGTCGAGCATGCAGCTGTCCTTCCTGCGCCCGCTCTACGACCGTCCCGGGCCGTGGTGCTCGGTGTATCTGGACGCCTCCGCGGACACGGAGGACGCCCATCCCGCGTTGGATCTGCGCTGGCGTGCCCTGGAGCGCAGCCTGGCCGAACAGGGGGCGGACGAGGCGGACATCGCCGCTCTGGACCGGGTGGTCCGAGGTCATGATCCGATGGTCGGGGACTACGGCCTGGCGGTCTTCGCCAGTCACGGCCGGGTGGTGCTCTCCGAGTACCTGTCCGCGCCACCACTGCGGGACCTGGCCCACGTGGGGCCGCTGCCGCACGTGATGCCGCTGCTGGCTCAGCGCGGCGAGCAGGTGGCGTGGGTCCGGGTGGTGGCCGACCGGGTCGGCGCCGACGCGATGGCGGTCAGCGCCGGCGGGGTGCCCCGGCGGGCGCACGTCGCCGGGCGGGACGAGTACCCGCTGCGGCGGGCGAAGCCCGGCGGCTGGTCCCAGTCGCGCTACCAGCGGGCGGCCATGGAGGCGTGGCACCAGAACGCCGGTGACGTCACCGCGGCGACCGTGCAGCTCGCGGACCGGGTCGGCGCGGACGTGGTGGTGGTCGCCGGTGACGTCCGGGCCACCGGCATGATCGCTGCCCAGATGCCGGAGCGCTGGCAGGACCTGGTGGTCCGTACCGACGCCGGGTCCCGGGCCGGCGGCGCCGACCAGACGATGCTGGACGACCTCACCGTGCAGACCATCGCGGAGATCGCCGATCAGCGGATCAGCGCCGCGCTGGACAAGTTCGGCGTGCAGGAGGACGTGGGCGGCGGCCTCGACGCGGTCGTCTCGGCCCTGCAACGCAACCAGGTCGACATGATGCTCATCGTGGACGACCCGTCGGCCAACGGTGAGCTGTGGATCGGCGCCGAACCCACCGAGATCGCCGTCGACCCGGGGCAGCTGGCCGCCATGTCGGTGGCCGACCCGCAGCGGGTACGCGCCGACGCGGCACTGGTCCGGGCGCTCGTCGGCACCGACGCGGCGTTGACAGTGCTCGGCCCCGACGAGGCACCCGACCTCACCGACGGCGTCGGCGCGGTACTGCGCTACGTCGACCCGAGCACACCGGGGCGCGGCAATGGTTGACCGGTCGGTGGCCGACGTCGTGGTGGAGCGGCTGCTCGCCTGGCGGGTGCCCCGCGCCTTCGGGTACCCGGGCGAGGCGATCGCTCCACTTGTCGACGCGCTGGAACGCACCGGCGGCGAGCCGGCGTTCATCCCGGCCCGGCACGAGGAGACCGCCTCGTTCATGGCCACCGGGCACGCCAAGTTCACCGGCGGCATCGGGGTTTGCCTCGCCACCCAGGGACCCAGCGCGGTCCAGCTGCTCAACGGCCTATACGACGCCAAGCTGGACAGCAAGCCGGTGGTCGCCATCGTCGGGGAGGACATCTCCGGGCCGCTCGGCGGCGCGCACCAGGAGATCGGGCTGAGCCGGCTCTTCGGGGACGTGTGCAACCAGTTCGTCCGGTACGGCCGCAGCCCCGAGGAAGTCGGGGTGCTGCTGGACCAGGCGTTCCGGACCGCCGCCGCGACCCGCAGCCCGACCTGCGTGGTGCTGCCCCGGCAGTTGCAGGAGGCGCTGGTGCCCGACCCGCAGACGTACGGCGCCGGGGTGATCACGGCGACCCCCGGCGAACCGCTGGCCCGGGTCCTGCCGCACGAGGTGGACCTCGACGCCGCGGCGCAGCTGCTCAGCGGCGGCCAGCGGACCGCGATCCTGGTGGGCCAAGGCGGTCGGGACGCGGCCGCCGAGATCATCGAGATGGCCGACCGGCTCGGCGCCGGGGTGGCCACCTCGCTGCTCGGCAAGCCGGTGCTCGACGAGCGGCTGCCGTTCCACACCGGGGTGCTCGGCGAGGTCGGCACCCCGGCGGCGGCCGAGCTGATGGGTGGCTGTGACACGCTGCTGATGGTCGGCACCAACGACCCGTGGACCGACTACTTCCCGATGCCCGAGCAGGCGCGAACGGTGCAGATCGACATCGACGGTCGCCGCATCGGCACCCGGTACCCGGCCGACGTGCCGCTGGTCGGTGACGCCGCCGAGACGCTGCGGGCGTTGCTGAGCCGGGTGCGCGGTCGGTCCGAGCAGCAGTGGCGCGCCACCGTGGAGAGTTCGGTGGACCGCTGGCGGGAGGTCGCCACCGAGCGGGCCGCCGCCGCTGCGGACCCGGTCAACCCGCAGCTCGTGCTCCAGGAGCTGTCCGCCCGGATACCCGGGACCGGAGCGGTCGCTGTCGACGTGGGCTCGGTCCTCTACTGGTACGCCCGCCACCTCACCCTGCCGCCCGGGGTCAACGCGCAGCTGTGCGGCACCCTCGGCTCGATGGGTTGCGCGCTGCCGTACGCGGTGGCGGCCAAGCTCGCCGCCCCCGACCAGCCGGTGATCGCGCTGGTCGGTGACGGTGCGATGCAGCTCAACGGGCTCGCCGAACTGATCACCGTGTCGCACCTCTGGCAGCAGTGGCGCGATCCGCGGCTGGTGGTGCTGGTGCTCAACAACCGGGACCAGAACGGCATGGGTGGCGGGCGACGGCCGTCGGCCGACCCGACCCAGCGCCGCCCCGACGTGCCGTACGCCGGGTGGGCCCGGCTGCTGGGGCTGCACGGGGTGCGGGTGGACCGCCCGGAGCTGGTCGGCGCGGCCTGGGACGAGGCTCTCGCCGCGGACCGCCCTTGCGTACTGGAGGCGGTCGTCGACCCGGCGGTGTCGCTGGCGCCGCCGGAGCCCGCCTTCGCCGACCTGCGGGGCCTGTACGCCGATGGCGCTCCGGCCCGGAAGGTCCGCGAGCAGGTGGAGGTCACCACGAAGGCCAATGATCTCGTTTAGCCGCCTTCGACCAGGGCATGAGTAGCGGCCCGACGACGCTGGAGGTCCCATGTCCGAGCCCGCCGACCGCCGCTACGGTCCCGCGACCCTGCCGAGGGCGCGGGGGCCGCTCTCCGCGGCGGTCGTCGAGGCTCTGCGGCGCCCGCCGCACGACCTGTCGGCCGCTCTCGGCGTCGACCTGGACCCGGCGGACCCGATCAGCGACGAGGATCTTCAGCTGACGCTGTTCCTCTGCTACGAGCTGCACTACCGGGGCTGGCTCGGGGTGGACGAGTCGTGGGAGTGGCAGCCGACGCTGTTGGCGCTGCGCGCCCGCTGCGAGCGGGTCTTCGAGGCGGCGCTGCGTCGGCTGGTCGGCGCGCCGTCGGTGCCCGCCGCCGGGGTGGCGGCCGGCCTGGCCGAGCTGGTCGCGGCCGACGACGGGCCGGCGCTGGCCGCGACTCTGCAACGGCACGCCGACCTCACCCAGTTCCGCGAGTTCGTCGCCCACCGCTCCGTCTACCACCTGCGTGAGGCGGACCCGCACAGCTGGGCGCTGCCCCGCCTCGGTGGCCCGGCCAAGGCGGCGCTGGTGGAGATTCAGACCGACGAGTACGGCAACGGCCGGCTGGACCGCATGCACGCCGAGCTGTTCCGACGCACCCTCGACCGGCTGGGCCTGGACACCGGTTACGGCGCCCACGTCGACGTGGTCCCGGCGGTGACGTTGGCGACAAACAACCTGATGTCGCTGTTCGGGCTGCACCGACGACGGCGCGGCGCGCTGCTCGGGCACCTGGCCGCGTTCGAGATGACCTCCTCGCTGCCCAACCGTCGCTACGGCAACGGGCTGCGCCGACTCGGCTTCGACGAGGCGGCGACCCGCTTCTACGACGAGCACGTCGAGGCCGACGCGGTGCACGAGCAGATCGCCGCACACGACATGTGCGGCGGCCTGGTCCGCGCCGAGCCGGCGCTCGCAGCGGACGTGCTCTTCGGCGCGGCGGCCGGGCTCGCTGTGGACCGGCTGTTCGCCGCGCACCTGCTGGGCAGCTGGGCTGCCGGCCGCAGCTCGCTGCGGACACCCGCCCCGCCGGCCCTGCCGCCCAAGGTCTCGCTTGTCGCGTTGCCAGTGGTGACCCCGCCGGCCCCGCCCGCGCTCGTCTGATCCGGGGGCTCGTCACGTCCGGGTAAGTCGACGGATCACACCCAGGTGTGTGGGGCCGGCGGGGCGGTCCGCGGGCCGTTGGCTGGGGGCGTGCCGCCCTGGGTCGACCCTTTGCTCTGCACCCGCCCGCGCACCAGTCACGGTCCGTGACCGGCGCATGGGCGGGTGCAGAGCAAAGGGTGGCGTGCCTGTGGTGCGGCCCGTCCGCTGTGCGCTCTCGCCGGGTGGCGAGGCGACGTGGGTCAGCCTTCGCGGGTCGTGCCCGCGCGGAAGTTGATCGCCTTGTGGGTACCGTCGCAGAACGGCTTGAGCGCCGACTTCCCGCACCGGCACAGCGCCACCGTTCCCCGGCGTGCGTCGATGCGCTCGCCGTCCGGGGTGACCAGCGCGAAGTCGCCGCGGACCAGCAGCGGTCCGTCCTCGTACGGGGTGATCGTGGCGGCGGCTGGATCGCTGGTGTCGTCGGTGCGCATGGCCCCGGAAGTGCCCGTCCTGGCCCTGGCGAAACCCGAGCCGCAGAACGACGGTGATGACCGGGGCACCCCGCCGACCAGCGGAATGTGCCGCCGGGTGGGTGATGCCCCGTTTGAACCCCATCGGGAGGGGAAGCCCGGCCGCGTGGTGAGCGAACGAGGCAAGGTGGGGCCGGTGCACAAGGTGCACAAGGGGCTCACGGCTGACGGCGCCGGTCTCGCCGGCGACCGGGTCGTGGCCGCGGGCAGTTCCGCCCGGGTGCTGGTCGCCGCCACCGCCCGAGCGCTGCGCGGGGTCGATTGCGCCGACCTCGGGCACACCGGGCCGACGTCGCGGTTCCCCGGCGCGCCCGAGCCGGTACGCCGCGCCGCGGTCACCCGCGCCGCCGGCCGGGTCGCGCTCACCGTGGCCCAGATCGACGAGGTGGACGGCGCCCGAGTGGCCCGCTGGTTCGTCGACCAGTACCCCCGCCGGCGCTACCCCGGCGTCCTGATCGGCTCTCCACACGGCGCGGCGGCGCACCTCGCGGTGGCCCTCGGCGTGCCGTGGCTTCCGGCGGGCTTCGAGATGACCGTGCACTGGTCCGACGGCGGGGTGGACCGCCCGGCGGACGCCGTGGAGCACGGCGCGGCACTCGCCACCCGGTTGCTCGCCGGCAACGCCGACCTGCACCTGCGCCAGGTGCACTGCCCGGCCAGCGGGGGCGCGCTGACCGGGGCGACGGTGTCGCTGACCGCCGCGTGGAGGGCCCTACCGGCCGCGTACGCGCAGTTCCTGGCCGACCTGCTGCTGCCGGGTGCCCCCGTGCTGCTGATCGGCGACGCGCGCTCCTGGCCGGTCCTGGAGCGTGGGCCGGGGCACAGCTTCCAGGTCGGCTGCCCCGGCAGCGGGCTGGACCCGGTGGACTTCCACCCGGACAGCCACGCGTTGCGGCAGGTGCTGCGCTCCGTCGGCGGCGACGCGACCCGGTGGGAGCCGCCGGAGGTGTCCGTACCGTCGGCGTACGCCGAGCACGGCGTCGACTCGGGGTTCGAGCTGGCCGCGCGGGACTGGTCCGCCCGGCGCCAGCACCCGCTGCACCGGGTGCTGGTGCCCCGGCCGGCGGCGCTGAGCGCGGGGGTGGCCGACCTGTACCGGCGGTGGCTGCGGCGCGCCGGCAAGACCGGCGACCGGCTGGTGGTGGAGTGCGGCCGACTGCTCGACCCGTGGCAGGTGGTGCGGGCGGGGCTGGTGCCGTACTGGTGCGAGAACGCCACCCGCCGCAGCGTCGACGAGGCCGAGTGGTGGCTGGCCGGCAGCGAGGCGTTCAGCTCGGTGGACGTGTTGCCCGAGCCGCCCGGGGTGCGTTCGCCCGCGCTGGCCGGGCTGCCGCAGTGGCTGGCCGTCGCCGGGTTCGGCCGGCGGCGTCGGGCGCTGGACCGCACCACCGCCCGGGGCTACCCGGTCACCTCGGTGCCCACCCGCCGGGCCACCGAGGTCCTGCGCGCCCAGCCGTACGACCTGCCCGCGCCGCCCCCGCTGGGGGTCGCCGAGGCCCTCGCAGTGCTCCGTGACAGCGGCGGCCACCAGGGGTTGTTGGTCTCCTGAGACGGAGCACGCCGAAACATCCTCGCGAACCCGGGGTCCCGTGATTGAGTACCTACGGAGCGGGAACATCGCTGGCTGCTACGGCCTGATTGCGCTGCGTAGAGGCGGTGTCGCCCGCTGGCATCCCAGTCACTGACCCACTTTCCGGCCCGGTGCGTGGCTCGACCACGCGCACGACCGGTTTCCCGATCCGGGCGGGGGACCTTCCTGAGGGAGGCGCGGATGTTCGGACAGACGAGCACGACCACGACCACACCACCACCGACCGACCGGGGTCTGGAGGATCTCGACGCGGCGGCGATGGCGTACGCGGCCCGGATCGCCGGGATGCCGCCGGAGCGGCGCGGGGAGGCCCGAGACGACCTGGTGCGCTTCGCGCTGCCGTTCGCCGGCCGGCTCGCCCGCCGGTACCGAGGGCGCGGAGAGCCGTTGGAGGACCTGGAGCAGGTGGCCCGGCTGGGGCTGGTCAACGCCGTCGACCGCTATGACCCGGAACGGGGCTCGTTCACCGCCTACGCCGCCATCACCATCGTGGGCGAGATCAAACGGCACTTCCGGGACCGCACCTGGGGTGTGCATGTGCCCCGCCGGCTGCGGGACCTGATCCTCGAGGTGGGGCAGGCCACCGCCGCACTCACCAGCGAACTGTCCCGGGCCCCGTCGGTGGCCGAGCTGTCGGCCCGGCTGGAGACCCCGGAGGAGGAGATCCTCGCCGCCCTGGAGTCGGCGGCCGGCTACAGCCCGGCCTCCCTCAACGCGCCGGTGGGTGGGGAGAGCTCCGCCGAGTTCGGGGACCTGGTCGGCGAGTCGGACAACGCGTTGGAATCGGTCGACGACCGGGTGACGGTGAGCGGTCTGCTGCACCGACTGCCCTGGCGTGAGCGGCGGATCCTCGCGATGCGCTTCTACGGCAACCAGACCCAGGCGGAGATCGCCGCCCGGTTCGGCATCTCGCAGATGCACGTGTCCCGGCTGCTGTCGAGGGCGCTCACCTGGCTGCGTCAGGCGATGCTCGCCGACGCGCCGCCGCCCTGGCAGAACGGCGCCGCCGAACCCGACCCGGGCAAGACCCGGATCTCGGTCAAGCAGAACGGCGACTCGGTGGTGGTCGAGGTCGGCGGCGAGATCGACCGCGACGGCGCGGACCAACTGCGCCGGGCCATGCTGGAGGCGGTCACCGGCCAGCCCAGCGAGGTGGTCGTCGACCTCGTCGGCGCGGGCGGCTTCGACGCCGGTGGGATCGCCGCGCTGATGGCCGGGCGGGACGCGGCGGAGCGGACCGGGGTGCCGTTGCGGCTGACCCGGGTCCAGCCCGCGGTACGCCGCTCGCTCACCGCCGCCGGCCTGGCGCCGGCCCGGGACTGACCGACCGCAAACCAACGAGCGAAGGGCCGACACCCCGCGAGGTGTCGGCCCTTCTGCGCGTACCCCTGATCAGTGCTCTTCGTTGTCGCCGTCGCTGTGCGGGTGCCGCCAACGCTCGTGCGGCTTCGGCGCGTCCTCGGCATCCTGCGGCGGGTCGCTCTGCTCGAAGCTCGGCCGGCGGACGCCCTCGGGCTCCGGCACGTCCACTGGGCGGGCGCCGGAGCGCGGCGCGGGCTGGTAGTCGACCGCGTCGCGGGCGCCGTGCGCGCCCTCGGCGGCCGGCGACTCCGGGGCGTGGTGCTCCAAACGCAGCTCCTCGGCGAAGTGCTGCGGCGGCTTGGTGGTGCGCTGCGGCAGGTCGCGGCCCAGGTCGGCGACGAGCGGGCCGTACTTCAGGTCGAAGGCCGGGCGCTCGGAGCGGATCCGGGGCATCCGGTCGAAGTTGCGCAGCGGCGGCGGGCAGCTGGTGGCCCATTCGAGGGAGTTGCCGAAGCCCCACGGGTCGTCCACCGTCACCATCGCCCCGTACCGCCAGGACTTCCAGGCGTTGTAGATGAAGAAGAGGGTGGAGAGGCCGAGGATGAACGCGAAGACGCTGGAGATCGTGTTCAGCGTGGTGAACCCGTCGGTGGGCAGGTAGTCGGCGTACCGGCGCGGCATGCCCTCGGCGCCCAGCCAGTGGTGCACGAGGAAGGTGCCGTGGAAGCCGATGAACATCGTCCAGAAGTGCGCCTTGCCGAGCCGCTCGTCGAGCAGTCGCCCGGTCATCTTGGGCCACCAGAAGTAGTAGCCGCCGAAGAGGGCGAAGACCACTGTGCCGAACACCACGTAGTGGAAGTGCGCCACCACGAAGTAGCTGTCGTGGGTGTGGAAGTCCACCGGCGGACTGGCCAGCAGCACCCCGGTGAGGCCGCCGAGCAGGAAGGTGACCAGGAAGCCGATGGCGAACAACATCGGCGTCTCGAAGGTGAGCTGGCCCTTCCACATGGTGCCGATCCAGTTGAAGAACTTCACACCGGTCGGCACCGCGATCAGGTAGCTCAGGATGCTGAAGAACGGCAGCAGCACCTGCCCGGTGGCGAACATGTGGTGCGCCCAGACCGTCATCGACAGCACGGTGATGGCGATGGTGGCCAGCACGATCCCGGTGTAGCCGAAGAGCGGCTTGCGGGAGAAGACCGGAATGATCTCGGTGATGATGCCGAAGAACGGCAACGCGATGATGTATACCTCGGGGTGGCCGAAGAACCAGAACAGGTGCTGCCAGAGCATCGGGCCGCCGGTGGCCGGGTCGTACACGTGCGCGTTGAGCAACCGGTCGGCGGACAGCGCCAGCAGCGCCGCGGCCAGCAGCGGGAAGACCAGGATCACCAGCACGCTGGTGAACAGCATGTTCCAGGTGAAGATCGGCATCCGGAACATGGTCATCCCGGGTGCGCGCAGGGTCAGGATCGTGGTGATCAGGTTGACCGCGCCGAGGATGGTGCCGAGCCCGGAGACGACCAGGCCGAGCACCCACATGTTCGCGCCCACGCCGGGGCTGTTGTCCACGTCGCTGAGCGGGCTGTACGCGGTCCAACCGAAGTCCGCCGAACCACCCGGGGTGACGAACCCGCCGATCACCATCAGCCCGCCGAACAGGTACAGCCAGTAGGCCAGCGCGTTGAGGCGGGGGAACGACACGTCCGGGGCGCCGATCTGGATCGGCACGATGAAGTTGCCGAACCCGAACGCCGCGGGCGTGGCGAACAGCAGCAGCATCACCGCGCCGTGCGAGGTGAAGAGCTGGTTGTACTGCTCGGAGGAGAGGAACTGCATCCCCGGCCGGGCCAGCTCGGCGCGCATCACCATCGCCTGCAGCCCGGCCACCAGGAAGAACCCGAAGGAGGTCAGCAGGTAGAGCACGCCGATCTGCTTGTGGTCGGTCGTGGCGAGAAACTTGATCAGGGAGTTGCCGGGGATCGGTGTCCGTACCGGTCCCGGGAACCCTCCGAAACGGGCCGGTGCCAGGATCGCCGGGCCCCGATCGCGACCGGGTTCCGTGGTTACCCGCTTGGGCATGGCTGCTCACCCCGTCGTGACGGCAGAAAGGACGGGCGTGCCTACCCGACCCTCGCACCATGTAACCAGGCCAGAGCGGTAAATTCGGTCAGAACGCTGGTACCGGGCGCAAGCGCCTCGAACGCTCAGGTTGCCGGCAGCATCGCCCAGACGGCCTTACCCTGACCGGCCGGCACGCTGCCCCACCGCTGGGCCAGCTCCCGGACCAGCATCAGCCCTCGCCCGCCCTCGGCATGCAGGTCCGTTCCGCCCGCACGGGCCTGGGCGCTGCTGCCGTCCACCACCGCCAGGTGCAGGTACGGCCGGCGCAGGGTCACCGTCACCTGCATGGGCGTGCCGGCGTGGCGCACCACGTTGCCGACCAACTCGCTGAGCACCAACGCCGCCGGGCCGGACGCGTCGGGCAGGTTCCACCGCGCGCACGCGTCGGTGACCAACTCCCGGGCCCGCCGGCAGGCCTCGGCCACCGGCTCCAGCCGGGCCCGCAACCGCAACGTGGACGCCGCGCCGGCCAGCCGGATCGCCTCCGTACAGTCCGCCGAGACCGGAAGCACCCGGCACGTGGTCGACTCGGCCAGCCACCGCGCGGCGACCGGCGACGGGGCGCAGAGCAGCACCGGCGCCGCCGGCCACTCCTCGGCACGGCGGGCAGCCGCGGCGAAGACGGACAGCGCCAGCCGATCCTCCACGTTCACCCCGCCCATGTCGACCACCAGCGCCTCCGGCTGGTCGCACAGCGCGTCGCTGAGCGCCTGGTGCACCGAGCGCATCGTGCCCAGGTGCAGCGGGCCGGTGAGCCGGACGACCGCCACCGGTGCTGTGGTACGCACCTCGCAGGTGATCCCGCTCGACATCGGCGCCTCAATTCGCTGCTGGGTCCGGATCTGCCAACTACCCGAGGACGTTCCCGATCAAACCGGGCCGACGCCGGGGCGAGGTAGGTCACGCCCGTAACGCCGGGTCAGCGACGGAACCGGCCGGTCAGCACGCCCAACGCGACCATGCCGACGCCGAGCCCCAGGTGCAGCCAGTCGTCGGCGTCGTTGACCGGCAGCACGTTCGCCCCGGTGCCATGGTCCACCGCCAGCCCGTAGAGCCAGAGCACCAGGTAGATCGCCCCGCCGCCGATCAGGAACGCCCGAGCGCCGGTGACCGTCCGCGCCAGCAGCAGACCCACCACCCCGTACGCCAGGTGCACCAGGTTGTGCAGGACCGACACCTGGAAGACACCGAACAGGTACGCGCCCGAATCGTGCCCGGCGAAACGCAGCGCGCCCATCCCGCTGGTGATCCCCGGCACGAAGCCGAGCACGCCGACCAGCAGGAACAGCACGCTCACCGTCGCCGCCGCGCGACGGACCGGCGGTTTGCCGTCGGCCGGGTTGGGTCGGGCACGGGAGTGCGCCATCGGTCCGACCATTCCCGGCTCCTCGTCGCGCGGCGGGCATGAACGCTGCCGGCTACCCGCTGTCGCGACCGGCAAACCGGCCAGCCCCCGCCGTCGGTCAGGCCGGCAGCAACCTCGTCGCGCGCGCCGACTGCCGGACCCGCTCGTACAGCTCGACGTAGCGCTCGGCCATCACCGCGGGCGTGAAACGCCGTGCGGCCACCCGCCGGCACTCGTCGGGGTCGAGCAACTCGGCGGCGAGGACGAGGTCGTCCAACTCCTCCTCGTCGGTGGTGAGCAGCCCGGTGCGCCCGTGCTCGATCAGCTCCGGCAGGCAACCCCGGGCGGTGGCCACCACCGGCGTACCCAGGGCGAGCGACTCGACGACCGCGGTGCCGCCCGGCTCCTCCCAGCGCAGCGGGAACAGCGACGCGCGGGCGCTGGCGAGCAGGTCGTCGCGCTCCTGGCCGGCCACGGTGCCGACCCAGCGGACCAGGTCACCGTCGACGTGCGGCGCCACCTCGTCGAGGAAGAACCGCACGTCCGGGTTCTGCCGGGCCTCGTCGCCGGCCGCGGCCAGGTCGGCCGGCCGATGGTAGGGGCCGACGGGGCCGGCCAGCACCAGCGGCAGACCGACCCGGTGCGCGAGCCGGGCACCCACGTCCTGCCCCTTGCCCGGGTTGATCCGGCCCAGGATGAGCAGATGCTCGCCCTTCGCCGGGCGGGGCCGCCGGTCGGCGTCGACGGCGAGCGGCGTGGACAGGTGCACGTGCCCCACCGAGTGCTCCCGCAGCGCCAGCGGGGCGCGGGCCAACTGCGACGCGGAGACGCCGTTGACCCGGACCCGGTCGCCGCCGTCCAGGCTGCCGTAGAGCGCCGGGTGCTTGGCCAGGTCCCAGTGCAGGGTGTGCAGGGTCGGCGGTCCGGCCGGACCCATCGCGGCGAGGGTGGCCAGCCCGACCGCCTCGACATGGTCGTGCACCAGGTCGATGTCGTCGCGGGCGTGCAGCTCCCGGACCACCCCGGCCAGGTGCGCCTGGGCGATCCCGCAGACCTGGTTGTACGGCCGCTGCAACGCGGCGAACTGCCCGTCGGCGAAGACCGAGACCTGCTCGTCCACCGGCAGGGTGCTGCTGCCCACCGAGGCGAGCACCACCCGTACGCCGAGTCGCCGCAGCTCCGGCACCAGAGTGGCGATCACGTTCTCGATGCCGCCGTAGCCGGGCGGTGGCACCGACAGCCACGGGCCGGCGTTCATCAGCACGGTGAGGCTCATCGGGCTCCTCCCTTCCGGCCGCTCGCGGTTCCTACGGTGCCCGACCGTGGGGTGCGCAGGACCGGCTCACTCATCGCGCTCACGCGGCGGCCACCCGGCGGCGGGGCACCCGGTGGCGCAGTTCGGCCAACGGTGGGCGCTCCTCGATGGACACGTCGCTGACCACGATCTCGCGGTCCAGGTTCGGCAGAGTGTCCGAACCACCGCGACGGAACTGGGTCAGCAACGCCTCCGGCGCGAACCCGGGGGTCGCCCAGCCGCGTCGTTGCAGCCGGGACCAGGCGGTCAACATGATCTGCGCGGACATCCGGCCCAGGGCGGCGGTGTCCTGGTGGCGGTGCTTGCGCTCACCGAGGTCGACCTGCGCCAGCGCGTCCAGGCCGACCAGGTCGAGCAGGTCGATCATCATGGCCGTCTCCACCCCGTACCCGGAGACGAACGGCACCTGGGCCAGCACGTCCCGGCGGCCCGCGTACTCGCCGGCGAGCGGCTGCACGAAACCGGCCAGCTCGGGCCAGAAGAGGTTGAGCAGCGGTCGGGCCATCAACTCGGTGACCCGCCCCCCGCCGTCCTGCTCCACGCTGGCGGCGCCCACCAGGGGACGGTGGTAGAAGCCCTTCACGAAGTCGACTGACGGGTCGGTCAGCAGCGGGCCAAGCAGCCCACTCACGAAGTGCGGCCGGAACTCCCTCAGGTCGGCGTCGATGAACGCGACCACGTCCCCCTCGGCGGCGGCCAGCCCGGCCCAGAGCGCGTCGCCCTTGCCGGTGAGCCGGGGCAACCCCCGGGTCATCGCGTCCTGGCTGACCACCTCCGCGCCGGCGGCGCGGGCCACCTGCGCGGTCCGGTCGGTGGACCGGGAGTCCACCACGATCAGCTCGTCGACCAGGGCGACCCGATCCATCAGGTGCTCCCGGATCGTCGACACGATCGCGCCGACGGTGGCCTCCTCGTTCCGGGCCGGCAGCACCACGCTGACCCGGGTCTCACCCTTGGCGCGCAACAGTCGACGTGCGGGCCAGTCCGCCGCTGACGTCGTCCGGTACGTGGCCCACGCCTCCACCACCGGTGACACACTCGATGTCGTATCCCGCACGGGCACCCCTCCGTTCGTGCGTGGAAAAACCGAAATTGGTTGTTCCCATTCCTCATCGCGCGCTAACCGCTTTCTCGGCAACAGCTTGATCACAGAGGTGACGTCAATGGGTTCCCGGGGGATGAACGTTTGATTGCGCACACCCCAGGGGACTGCTCCCACCGCACATGAAAAGTCTTCGAAGGGGTGTCGGGATGCGGAAATGCCGGGTGGGTCTGGTCGGTGCCGGCGGCGTGGCGCAGCGCCACGCGCGGGTGCTGGCCGGGTTCGACGACGTGGAACTGGTCGGCGTCACCGATGTCGCGCCGGAGGCGGCGTCCGCGCTGGCCGCGCAGCACGGCGGGCGGACCTACGCCGACGTCGCCGAGCTGCTGGCCACCGGTCTGGACGCCGTGTACGTCTGCGTGCCTCCGTTCGCGCACGGCCCCGCCGAGGAGGCGGCAATCGAGGCCGGGGTGCCGATGTTCGTGGAGAAGCCCGTCGCGGTCGACCTGCGCACCGCCGAGCGGATCGCCGACCTGGTCGCGCGGCGTGGGCTGCGTACCGCAGTCGGCCACCACTGGCGCTACCTGAGCGTGCTCGACCAGGCCCGCGAACTGCTCGCCGACCGTCCCGTGCGGATGGTCAGCGGCGCCTGGCTGGACAAGGTGCCCCCGGTGGCCTGGTGGTCGCTGCGGGACCGCTCCGGCGGCCCGGTGGTCGAGCAGGCCGCCCACGTGCTCGACCTGATCCGGGTGCTGGCCGGCGAGGTCACCGAGGTCACCGCGTACGGCAACGGCACCCCGCCGCCGGTCGACGGCGCCGACATCGACTCGGTGACCACCGCCGCGCTGCGCTTCGCCGACGGCGCGGTCGGCACGCTCAGCGCCGCCTGCGTCCTCGGCTGGAAGCACCGCGCCGGCCTGGAGATCCTCGCCGACGGGCTGGCCCTCGCGATCACCGAGGATGGGCTGTCGATCCGCGACGCCAACGGCGAACGACACGTCCCCGCCGACCCGGAAGCCGCCCGGGTGGCGGTGGACCGCGCTTTCGTCGACGCCGTCCGCGGCATCGGCGACGACGTGCGGGTTCCGTACGCCGAGGCGCTGGCCACCCAGCGGCTGGCCCTCGCGGTGGCCGACTCGGCCCGTACCGGCACGACCGTGCGGCTCGCCACCGCGACCGCGCCGGCGGCGCTCGCCAGCGGGGTGACCGTCGATGCGTGACAAGGTCGTGGTGGTCTCCGGCCCCGGCCGGGTAGACCTGGTCGAGCAGGACGCCGCCCCGCTGCGCCCCGGCACGTTCCGGGTCGAGACGCTGTTCAGTGGGGTCTCCGCCGGCACCGAGCTGAGCTACGTCAAGGGCACCAACCCCTACCTGAACGTCACCTGGAACGCCGACCTGGGGCTGTTCCAGCCGGGCGCGGCCAGCACGCCCTACCCGGTGACCCGACTCGGCTACATGCAGGTCGGCCGGGTGGTGGAGAGCGAAACCCCGGCCGTCGCTGTGGGCACTGTCGGCGCGATGACGTACGGGCACCGCACCGGCTGGCTGGCCGACCCGGTCGCCGAACGGTTCGTGGCGCTGCCCGACGACCTGGACCCGCTGCTCGGCGTCTACGTGGCGCACATGGGCCCGATCTGCGCCAACGGTCTGCTGCACGCCGCCGCCGACCTGCACGGCACCGACGTCCGGGCGCTCGGCGACGGGGTGCGGGGCCGACGGGTCGCCGTGGTCGGCGCCGGTGTGGTGGCGCTGCTGACGGCGTTGTTCGCCCGACGCAACGGCGCCGCGTCGGTGGTGGTGCTCGACCCCACCCCGCACCGCCGCCAGGTCGCCGAGGCGCTCGGCCTGGAAACCCTCGACACCGAGGCGGACGACCCGGCGGTCGTGCTCAAGACCCGCTGGGCGCACACCGCCGGCGACCGGGGCGCCGACGTGGTGTTCCAGTGCCGGGGGCAGGCCTGGGCGTTGCACCTCGCGCTGCGGTTGCTGCGGCCCCAGGGCACCGTCATCGACCTCGCCTTCTATCAGGGCGGCGCGGACGCGGTCCGCCTCGGTGAGGAGTTCCACCACAACGGGCTGTCGCTGCGCTGCGCCCAGATCGGCCGGGTCCCGCGCGGGCTGGCACCCACCTGGGACCGCGAACGGCTCTCCGCCGAGACCGTCGACCTGCTCAGGACGTACGGCGACACGATCCGCAAGCACCTCGTCTCGGCGGTGGTGCCGTTCGACGAGGCGCCCGCCCTCCTCACCGACCTGGCCGACCGTCGCCGCCAGGAGCTTCAGGTGGTGCTCACCACCTGACCCGCCAGGCCGGAGCGTGCCCGCCCGGGTGACGCGGCGGACTACCGTTCCCGGCATGAGCACCTCGACGCACCGGCCGGCCGGCGGCACCTCAACGGACCGGCCGGCCGGCGGCACGTCGGCCCACCGGTCGGCCGGCGGCACCGCCGCGGGCCGACCGGTCGGCTTGGGCGCGCTGCTGCCGTACCTGCGGGAGCACCGCGGCACCCTGGTCGTGGTGGGCGCGCTGTCGTTGATCGGCTCGGCGGCGTCGCTGGCGCAGCCGCTGCTCACCCGGTCGGTGCTCGAGCGGATCGGCGCCGAGCAGGGGGTGTCCCGGCTAGTGGCGGTGCTGGTGGTCCTGGTGGTGCTCGGCGCGGCGATCGGCGGGCTGCGCGACTACCTGCTGCAACGCACCGCCGAAGGAGTGGTGCTGGGCACCCGGCGCCGGCTGGCCGGCCACCTGTTGCGGCTGCCCATCGCCGAGTACGACAGCCGACGCACCGGCGACCTGCTCTCCCGGGTCGGCTCGGACACCACGCTGCTGCGCGCGGTGGTCACCTCCGGGCTCTTCGAGACGGTCACCGGGGCGGTGACGGTGGTCGGCGCCGGCACGGCGATGGTGCTGCTCGACCCGCTGCTGTTCGGCGTCACACTGCTCGGGGTGGCGCTGGGGCTGGTCTTCGCCGCCACCTTCGCCCGCCGGGTCCGGGCGCTGGCCCGGGTCGCCCAGGAGCGGATCGGCGAGATGACCTCGGCGGTGGAGCGGGCCATCTCGGCGGCCCGGACCATCCGGGCCAGCCGCGCCGAGACCCGGGAGACGGAGGCCGTCAGCGGCAGCGCCCGGGAGGCGTACGCGGCGGGGCTGCGGGTGGCCCGGGTGCAGGCGTTGGTCGGCCCGATCGGCTCGGTCACCGTGCAGGGCGCGTTCCTGCTGGTGCTCGGCATCGGTGGGGCGCGGGTCGCCGCCGGTGCGATCTCCGTCGGCGACCTGGTCGCGTTCGTCATGTACCTGTTCCTCCTGGCGCTGCCGCTGGGCCAGGTGCTGCGGGCGTACACCCAGTTGCAGTCCGGCCTGGGTGCGCTGCAGCGGATCGAGGAGATCCTCGCCGTGCCGGCGGAGGGCGCTGACGACCGGCCGGCGTCGGCCGCGGCGACGGCGACCCCGCGCCGGGCGAGCCCGATGATCGAGTTCGACCGGGTGGGCTTCGGCTACCCGGGCGGCGAGCCGGTGCTGCACGAGGTCAGCTTCGCGGTGCCCGCCGGCACCCGGACCGCCCTTGTCGGTCCCTCCGGCGCCGGGAAGTCCACCCTGCTGGCCCTGGTCGAGCGCTTCTACGAGGTGAGCGCCGGCGCGGTCCGACTCGACGGCACCGACGTACGGGACCTGCCCCGCGACGCGTTGCGGGCCCGGCTCGGATACGTCGAGCAGGAGGCTCCCGTGCTGGCCGGCACGCTGCGGGAGAACCTGCTGATCACCACCCCGGACGCCACCGACGACAGGTTGCGCGACGTCCTCGACGAGGTCAACCTGGGCCACCTGGCGCAGCGCACCCCGCAGGGCCTCGACGTGCAGGTGGGGGAGGGCGGCGTCCTGCTCTCCGGAGGTGAGCGGCAGCGGTTGGCCATCGCCCGCGCGCTGCTCGCCGGCCCGCCGGTGCTGCTGCTCGACGAGCCGACCAGCAACCTCGACTCCCGCAACGAGGTCGCGCTGCGCCGCGCCATCGACGCCGTGGCCGTCCGCCGGACCCTGTTGATCGTGGCGCACCGGCTCGCCACCGTTGTCGACGCCGACCAGATCGTCGTCCTCGACGGCGGCCGGGTGGTGGCCGTGGGCACCCACGCCGAACTGACCGCCACCGACCCGCTGTACCGGGAGCTCGCCAGCCACCAGCTGCTGGTCGGCTGACTCCGTCCCAGGAAGGCCGACTTGCCGGGCGGCCGGGCCGCGCGCGCCGCCCGGAATCGCGTACCGTTGCCGCTCATGGGTGTGTCGCAACGGTTCAAGAGCAAGTTCCGGCGGTTCCTTCAGCGCCCCGGCTCGACCGTGGATCTTGCTCCGCTGGAGAAACTGCTCCCCGCGATCGAAGCGCGCGAGGCTGAGCTCGCCGCGCTGGACGACGCCGAGCTGACCGAGGCCGCGGGCGCCGCCGCCGGTTACGAGGAGATCTGCGCCGTCGGCCGTGAGGCCGCCCGCCGTGGCCTCGACCAGCGGCCGTACGACGTGCAGCTGCTCGGCGCGATGTCGCTGCTCTCCGGCAAGGTCGCCGAGATGGCCACCGGTGAGGGCAAGACCCTGACCGCCACGATCGCCGCGTACGGGCACGTTCGGCTCGGCAACGGCCCGGTGCACGTGCTCACCATCAACGACTACCTGGCCCGCCGCGACGCCCAGTGGATGGAGCCGGTCTACACCCTGCTCGGCCTCACCGTCGGCTGGGTCAACGAGGCCTCCACCCCGCAGGAGCGGCGCGACGCGTACGCCTGCGACGTCACCTACGTGTCGGTCAGCGAGGCGGGCTTCGACTACCTGCGCGACCAGTTGGTCACCGACGTGGAAGACCGGGTGCAGCCCGCGCTGGCCACCGCCATCGTCGACGAGGCCGACTCGATCATGATCGACGAGGCCCGGGTGCCGATGGTCCTGGCCGGCGCGGTGCCGGGCGAGCAGGACCCGGTGCACGCCGCCGCCGCGCTCGTCCGCGGCCTGCGCAAGGGCAAGCACTACACGGTCGCCGAGGACGGGCGGAGCGTGGCCTTCACCTCCGCCGGCCTGGCCGCCATCGAGGCCAAGCTCGGCATCGACCTGTACGACGAGGAGCACGTCGCGCAGCTCTCCGCGGTCAACGTGGCGCTGCACGCGCACGCCCTGCTGCACCGTGACGTGGACTACATCGTCCGGGACGGCTCGGTCGAGCTGGTCGACGAGATGCGCGGGCGGGTTGCCCAGCGCCGCCGCTGGCCGGACGGCCTCCAGGCCGCGGTCGAGGCCAAGGAGGGGCTGGACGCCACCGCCGAGGGCGAGGTGCTCGGCACCATCGCGATGCAGGCGTACATCGCGCTCTACCCGAAGGTCTGCGGGATGACCGCCACCGCGGTGCTGGTCGGCGACCAGTTGCGGGAGTTCTTCGGCCTCGAGGTCGCGGTGATCCCGCCGAACACCCCGTGCATCCGCGAGGACGAGCCGGACCGCATCTACGCCACCCGGGCGGAGAAGGACGAGGCGCTGATCGACGAGATCCAGCGCTGGCACGCCAAGGGGCGGCCGGTGCTGGTCGGCACCCTGGACGTCAAGGAGTCCGAGGGGTTGGCCGCCGGGCTGAACGCCGCCGGGGTGCCCTGCGTCGTGCTGAACGCCAAGAACGACGACGAAGAGGCGGCGATCATCGCCGAAGCCGGCGCCTACGGCGCGGTGACCGTCTCCACCCAGATGGCCGGACGGGGCGTCGACATCCGCCTCGGCGGCAGCGACCAGAGCGACCAGGAGCGGGTCGCCGAGCTGGGCGGGCTCTACGTGATCGGCAGCGGCCGGCACGACAGCCGCCGGGTGGACGACCAGCTGCGCGGCCGGGCCGGCCGGCAGGGCGACCCGGGCGGCTCGGTCTTCTTCGTCAGCCTGGAGGACGACCTCGTCGTCCGGCACGCCGCCGACTCGGTGCCGGCCTCGCCGCGGATGAACGCCGACGGCCTGGTGACCGACGAGCAGGTCGACTACGCGGTGGAGCACGCCCAGCGGGTCGCCGAGGGCGTCAACCACGAGATCCACCGCAACACCTGGCGCTACAGCGTGGTGATCGAGCAGCAGCGTAAGGCCCTCGCCGCGCGCCGGGAGCGGCTGCTGACCAGCGACGTGGCCGCGGTGATGCTGCTGGAGAAGGAGCCCGAGAAGGCCGGCGAGATGGACGAGGACCTGCTCGCCCGTGCCGCCCGGTCGATCGCGCTCTACCACCTGGACCGGCTCTGGGCCGAGCACCTCGCCGAGCTGTCCGAGGTCCGCGAGGGCGTGCACCTGCGCGCGCTGGGCCGGCTCGACCCGCTGGACGAGTTCCACCGGGCCGCGGTGCCGGCGTTCAACGACCTGATCCCGGAGATCGAGGCCCGCACGATCGCCACCTTCACCGAGACCGAATTCGATGAGGACTGGCAGCCCGACGACGGCACCCTGGTCCGGCCTACGGCCACCTGGACGTACCTGGTGCACGACAACCCGTTCGGGTCCGAGCTCGACCGTCTGATCGCGTCGATCGGGCGGCGGCTCAGCGGCACCTCGCGCTGACGACCGACCGTCGGGGCCCCGTCGCGCCTCCGGGCGCGACCGGGGCCCCGATTTACGCCGTTTCGACCCAGGTTCCCCAGGGTAGTAGGGCTGGTCGGTCGAGTCGGGAGAGAGCAGACGATGACACAGGTGACGATGCGTGCCGGGCCGGCGCGAGACGGCACGGAGGCTGCGAACCGGTGAACCTCGACACGCGGGAACCGGTGGTGCAGACCCTCGGCGTCCTGGAAGCAGCAGCGCTGTTACGGGAGCTGACCGCCGGTCTGATCGCCCTGACCGACTTTGATGACGCGTTGCTGGCCCTGGTCCGGGTCACCCGGGACGCCGTCGCCGGGGTTCGCTGGTGCGGATTCACCGCCCTGCGGGCCGGCGAGCCGGCCGGGGTGGCCGCCTCCGACGAGGGGCTTGCCGGGCTGGACGACCTGCGACACGGGCCGGACTCGCCGGCGATGAGCGCGATCCACCGCCGCGAGATGATCCTCGCCGCCGACCTGGCCGGTGAACCCCGCTGGCCGGCCTGGACGGCGCGCGCCCGCGACCTCGGCGTACGCGGGGTGATCTCCGCACCTGTCGACATCGACGACCAGGTGATCGGCGCGATCAACCTGTACGCCGCCGCGCCGGACCTGTTGACCCCGCAACACCAGTTGACCGCCATGCTTCTCGCCGAACACGCCGGCCTGCTGCTCGCCGCCGTCCGCGACCGCGGCCGGCAGCTCACCCTCGCCGGTGAACGGGACGCCTCGCTCCTGCACGAAGGGGTGGTGGACCAGGCCGTCGGCGTGATCATGACGCAGCGCGGGTGCCCCCCGGCCGAGGCCCTCGACGTGCTGCGCACCGCCGCCTCGTCGCTGGACATCCCGCTGCGCGAGGTGGCGGAGCGACTGGTCCGGACGGTCTCCCGCTCGCGCGACACGTGACATCCCGGGCGTCACCTGGCCATCCCGCGCGCGCGTCCGTGCGGCGCTCGTGTCCGTGCGGGTCGCCCGGGCTGATCGACTCGCGTTCCTTGAAGGCGCGGTGTCTGGGCTCGTGGGATGGCGCGGTTTCCTGAAACCCGAGTGGATCGATCCGAATGGCGGGGGGTCCCGGCCGCCGGATGGCGCGGTTCCCTGGAAGGCGAGTTGATCAGGGCGGGTGGTGTCCGTTCGCCCGGTCAGCGGCGAGCCGGGCAGCATCGTTTCGCCTCGCACGACCCCGGGTAGCACTCTGGTCAGGTGAGCTGCGCCGACCCGGGGGAGGACCAATGCAGAGCCGGCTGCGGGTGCAGGGGCACCCGATCCAACCGATGCTGGTGACGTTCCCGCTCGGGCTCTTCGTCAGCGCCACCGTCTTCGACCTCACCGACGTCATCGGGGGGCCCGCGTTTCTCGGCGAGGTCGGCTACTGGACGGCCGTCGCCGCGCTCGTCGCCGCCGCGCTGACCGCCGTGGCCGGCATGGTCGACCTGTGGGACGTGCCGGGCGACCGTACCCGCCGCACCGCGGTCGCCTTCAACCTGGTGAACGCGGTGATGGCCGCCATGTTCCTGCTCACCTGCCTCGTCCGCTCCCACTCCCCGCAGCGCGGCGCGTCGGTCGCGATCCTGGTCACCGAACTGGTCGCGCTGGCCGCCGGCGGGGTCGGCGTGCACCTGGGCGCCCGGCTGATGCGTCAGTTCGACAGCGGCCGGATCGAGACCGGCGGCCTGGACGCGCTCGCCGGCTCCACCGGCGAGATCGCCCGTCCCTGACCCGATCTGCCAGGCCGGGCCCTGACCTGCCAAACCCGGCTCCAGATCGGGCCTCAAGCCGCCAGGCCGCCCTGAGCTGCCAGACTGGCCGACTTGACCCGCTGACTGGCGTCCGGCCGGCCGTCGGCACCGTGCGCGGGGCCGCCAGCCGTGCGGTTGGTCGGTCTACCATCCGCGGATGACCTCTTCGCTGGACACGCTCCCGAAGATCGGCGCGCCCGCCACCCGGGCCCTGCACGGCGCCGGTTACACCGCGCTGCGCCAGCTCGCGGGCGTACCCCGGGCGGACCTCGCCAAGTTGCACGGCATGGGCCCCAAGGCGTTCAAAATCCTCCAGGCCGCCCTCGAAGAGCACGGGCTCCGCCTCGGCTGAGACCCACCGCGGGCGCCCGAGCCGGCCGGCGGCAAATGGGTTGCCGGCCGGGTGGCCGGCCGCGAGGCTGACGGCCATGACCGCTGAGCGTGACGCCGAGGACCTGATCGCGGAGGCGGCCGCCGCGCCCGTCGATGGTTGGGGCTTCGGCTGGCTGGCCGGCCGGGCCACCGAGGAGCGTCCACCCTGGGGGTACGCCCGGCTGGTCGCCGACCGGATGGCGCACGCCGACGCGGCACTGGACGTGGACACCGGCGGCGGGGAGGTGCTCGCCGAGGTGCCGCGTCCACCGACGCTGCTGACCGCCACCGAGGCGTGGCCGCCGAACGTGGACGTGGCCCGACGGACCCTGCGTCGGGTCGGCGCGTCGGTGGTGGCGGTCGCGCCGGACGGGCCGCTGCCGTTCCGCGACGCCTCGTTCGACCTGGTGGTCAGTCGGCACCCGGTGCGTACCGACTGGGTTCAGACGGCGCGGGTGCTGCGACCGGGCGGAACGTTCCTGTCGCAGCAGATCGGGGCCGGCACCATGCGGGAGCTGAGTGAGGCGATCCTCGGGCCGTTGCCGCCAGCGACCCAGCGGCACCCCGAGCACGCGGTCGCCGCCGCCGAAGCCGCTGGCCTGCGGGTGGTCGACCTGCGTCGGGCCACCCTGCGGGCGACCTTCTCCGACATCGGCACGGTGGTGTGGTTTCTGCGCAAGGTGATCTGGACGGTGCCCGGGTTCACTGTCGACCGCTACCGCGCGCCGCTGCGCGAACTCCACCACCGCATCACCAACGAGGGCCTCTTCGTGACCCACGCCCAACGCTTCCTCATCGAGGCCACCCGCCCCTGACCCCCGCACGCGTCGATCTTGCAATTTCGGTGCTCGCAAAGCCTCCTGACCGGGCAATCCGTCCACCAGAACCGCAAGATCGGCAAGAGCGGGGCGGGAGACGGCGGGAGAGGGCGAGTGAGGGCGGGGTTAGGGGTGGGGGTGGTTTTGGTGGTGGGTTGCTAGGACGTCGGCGCCGAAGTCGCTGGCGGGCCGGCGCAGCACGGTGTGCGCGTGGTTGCCGTCTGCTGTGGTGTTGTCGTACTCGATCAGCAGGTCGTCGCCCTGCACCCGGTAGTAGTGCCGGCGCCCGGGGTGGGTCGGGCCGGCCCAGGCGAAGTGCAGCGGGCCGGCGTCCAGCCGGGCCGCCTCCCGGATGGCCAGCTCGGGCGGCAGCCGGTCGAGGTAGAGGGCGACCACCTGGTCGAGCAGCGCGCGGCCGGTCGGTCCCAGCCGTTGCGCCGGTACGCCGAGCGGCTCCAGCGGCGCGTCGACCCGCCCCCGGGTGGCGCTGATGATGTCCGCCGGCGCCTCGTCGGCGATGATCGCGGCGGCCCGCTCGGCCGGGCCCAGCGCGTCGAGCAGGGCTCGGGCCAGGTCCTCCTCGACGCCGAGTGGGCGGGAGACCGGACGACCGGCGTAGCGGACCGCGGCCGGGTTCGCGCCGAAGAAGATCGGCGCGGGGGAGACCTGACCGTCCACCACTGTCATGTTCACCGACAGGTGGTGGCCTTCGAGTCGCCACGCCCAACGGTCGTCGCGCGCCGGGTCGCCGAACACGGCCACCCAGTAGTCGCCGCTGTGCCGCCCGCGCTGCCAGCCCTCGGCCCGGTCCAGCACCTCCTCCAGCGAGATGATCGCCATGGCCTGCGCGTACGCGGAGGGGCTGAGCGCGGTGGCCAGCAGCCGGTGCGCGGCCTTACGGGCGGCGACGTCGAGTTCGGCGAGGCAGACGCCCGGTCGGGGTCGGGGCCGGTATTCCAGCCAGCGTCGGGCCGCCTCGTCGTCGAACGAATGCACGGCGCTCTCGCGCGCGGCGGGGTCGAGTGCGGTCAGCAGCGCGGTGCTGGCCGCCCGCATCTGCTCCGGCAGAGGATCTTCCACCGACCCTGTATACCGGTCGGCCGTGCCGGTGTCAGCCGACGCGCAGCAGCTCGGTCATCTCCGGAAGGTCGAAGAAGTTCGCGGTCTCGATGGCGGACGGGTTGCCGTGTGCCGGGTCGGCGCCGGCGGCGAGGAGCGCGCGGACCGCCTCGGTGCTGCTGCGGAAGACCGCCGCGGCCAACGCGGTCTGACCCCGGTCGTTGGCCCGGGAGTGGTCGGCGCCGCGACTGAGCAGGGCGGCCACCGTGTCCGGGTGGGCGTGGTACGCGGCCAGGATGAGCAGCGTGTCGCCCTTGTCGTTGGTCAGGTTGACCGGCAGGCCGGCGTCGAGCTGCGCCGCCAACTCGTCGGTGGCGCCGGCTCGGGCCAGGTCGAACATCCGGTGCGCGAACGCCAGCGTCTCGGCGTCGAGGTCCTCGGTCACCGGTCCAGGTTAGCCACACCGGTCCCGACAGGTTGCGCGGCCTGCGCGCTGGGGGAGGGGTCCGATGGGTGGGACGGTGGACGTGGGCAACGCGAGCGTCGACGGCGCCACCGACGCCGGTTTGCTGCCCGGGCAGTTCGCGCCGCCGGGGGAGATCCGGCACGGCACCCGACGCCGAGGTGAAGTGGAGCGTGCGTCCGCCCGGTCCCGGTGGGCGACCGGCGAGGTGCGAGCCACTCTGCGCGTACTCGTGGAGGGGTGTGGACCACCGCGCGTCGGTGGTGTTGACCGTGCGCTGATCGACCGGTGCGGCTGACCTGCGTCCCAACAGACGGAATTACCTACTAAACCTATAGGCTTTGCCGTCTAGAGTACGAGGGCACCCCGCCGAACGACCCGCGAGGAACCGCCATGACGCACCACCGTCCGGAGCCCGACCTGCTCACCGTTGCCGCCGGTTGGGCCGACCCGGTCGGCTGGCCGGTCGCGCTGCGCTTCGATCCCGCCGAGCGCTGGTACGCCCGCCTCGCCGTCACCGACGAGCACGAGGTGTGGGCGCTGAGCTGGCTGCCCGGTCAGGGCACCGACCTGCACGACCACGGCGGCTCCTCCGGAGCGTTCCGGGTGGTCAGCGGCGCGCTCACCGAGGAGACGGTCAGCGTCGGCCGACTGCGCCCCCGACTGCTGTCCGCCGGTGCCGGCCGCCGCTTCGGCCCCCGGCACGTGCACCAGGTGACCAACCGGGGCGTCGAGCCGGCGGTCAGCGTGCACGTCTACCGGCCGGCGCTGCTGCGGATGACCCGCTACCGCCTCCTGGACGGGCGGCTCCGGGTCGCCGAGGTCGCCGAGGCCGGCCGGTCCTGGTGAGCGCGCCCACCGAGTTCTCCCTGATCACCGGAAGGAACCCAGAATGCAGATAACCGCCGAGCACTGTCCCGCCCCCGTGCCCCCGCCCGGCTCCCGGGGCATCGACGAGATCCTGGCCGCCGCGCGGGCCCGGCTGCGCCGGCTGGACCCGGAACGGGCGCACCTGGCGTACCGGACCGGAGCGCTGCTTGTCGACATCCGTCCGGCCGCTCAACGGGCCGCGCACGGCGTGGTGCCGGGCTCGCTCATCGTCGAACGCAACGTGCTGGAGTGGCGCTTCGACCCGCGCTGCCCGGCCCGGCTGCCGCAGGCCGTCGACTACGACGTGCCGGTGATGGTCCTCTGCCAGGAGGGCTACACCTCGTCGCTGGCCGCCGCCGCGTTGCAGGACGTCGGTCTGCACCGGGCCACCGATGTGGTCGGTGGGTTCGCGGCCTGGCGCATTGCCGGCCTGCCGGCCCTCGGCCCGACCCCACTGCGCCATCTCTCTCCCCTCGTGTCCCCGGTCAACGCCGGGCGGACGCGCCACTGACCGCCACGCCACACCCGGCGTGGCGGCCGCACCGCCACTGAGGAGGCACCATGTCCGTCGTCGCCATCCCCACCCGCCGCCACCCGGGGGTGCGCCCGGCCCGCCCGCGCACCAGCCCGACCCTGACCATCACCCTCGACCTCGTCCCCGGGCCGCTGAGCCCCCGGCTGGCCCGGCTGGTGCAACTGCTCGGCGAGCTGGCCGAGTCGGGTGAGGGTCAACTGCGAACCGTGCAGGACGCCACGTCGGGGCCGCGACCGGCCCCGCGCCCCGCCGCCGAGCCGTCCGCCGCGCCGGACCACGTCCGCATCCTGGCCGGCTCGCGGATGGTCCGCCAGGGCAACCGGGTCATCGCGCTGACCCGCATCGAGTACGAGCTGCTGCTGTTCCTGGCCGAGCGGCCCCGCCGGGTCTTCACCCGCCTGCAACTGCTCTCCAGCGTGTGGGGTTACGAGCACGCGGTGGCCCGGACGGTGGACGTGCACGTCCGCCGGCTGCGCGCCAAGCTGGCCGGCTCAGCGGTGGTCACCACCGTCTACGGGGTCGGCTACCGGCTGGCCGACGAGGCCCCGATCAGCGTGGATCACAGCAGCTGAGCCCTGGTCCGGCGGCGATGTGACCGCCTGGTGAACCGGTCGGGGACCCCCGTATCGGGGCATCTCGACGACTCTGCTGTAATCATCAGGCCTCGTACGCAGAGCGAGCATCTGGCTCCGATGTGTTCGTCAATTGTCACATTCATGCAACGCAGCCGCCTCTTGATCCTCGCCCAGGCGCCGGGAAGCATCGATGAAGCGGCGTCCCGGGCCGTGGGGAGATACCCGGACCAGCCCAAGGAGGACCATGTCGGTCAGCCCCGCCTCGTCGCGCGCCGGATGGCATACGTCCCAACCCGCGGTGCCCGGTCGACCTCCCGGCGGCCAGCGTCGCCCGGCGAACACCGCCGCGCCCGTGCTCACCGTGACGCTGTCCATCCCGCTGGCCTGTGAGGAGTCGCTGACTCCGGCGGCACGTCGGCTGCTGGAGGCCGCCCGCGAGATGCTGGAGCGGGGCGAAGGCGTGATCATCGGCTCGGTCCCGGCCGAACGCCGCCCCGACCAGGCGCCCGCCGGCCGGTCGCCGGCCCGCCCGATCAGCTCAACCATTCCCGCCCTGCACATCCTCGCCTCGTCGCGCTCGGTGCTGCGCGACGAGGAGCCGCTGCCGCTCACCCGGCTGGAGTTCGACCTGCTGCTGCACCTGGTCGCCCACCCACGCCGGGTGTTCACCCGGCTGCAACTGCTCAACGCCGTCTGGGGCTACGAGCACGCCGGCGTGCGCACCGTCGACGTGCACGTGCGCCGCCTGCGCGGCAAGGTGGGCGTGGACGTCCCGCTGGTGACCACCGTCTACGGCGTGGGCTACCGACTGGCCGACGACGCCCGGGTAACCATCGACCGCAGCGGCTGACCGGCGGCACCGGCGCATCCGGCGCGGGGCAGGATGGTCCGGTGCGCATCCGCCCCATCTCGCCCGACCTGCTCGTCACCGAGCTGACCGGCCGGCTGGCCGACGCGGCGACCCGCGTCGCGAGCGCCGCCGCCGGGCCGGCGCGACTGCGCGTGGCAGTGGACGGCGCCCCCGCCGCCGGCGTCGACGAACTGGCCGGCGCGCTCGTCGACCCGCTGCGCGCCCAGGGTCGCCCGGTGCTGCACGTCCGCGCCACCGACTTCCTTCGTCCCGCGTCGCTGCGCTTCGAGCTGGGACGCACCAACCCGGACTCCTTCTACGAGGCCTGGTTCGACGAGGCCGGGCTGCGCCGGGAGGTGCTCGACCCGGCCGGCCCGGGCGGCACCGGCCGGCTCCTCCCGTCGCTCTGGGACGCCGACGCCGACCGGGCCAGCCGCGCCCGCTACGTCGACCTGGCACCCGGTGGCGTTGTCCTGGTCAGCGGCTCGCTGCTGCTCGGCGGCGGTCTGCCCTTCGACGTCACCGTCCACCTGGAGCTGTCCCCGGCGGCGCTGCGCCGCCGGACCGAACCAGCCCAGCAGTGGGCGCTGCCGGCCTTCGACAGGTACGCCGAGGAGGTCGCTCCGGCGAGCTTCGCCGACGTCGTGGTGCGCGCCGACGACCCCCGCCGACCAGCGCTCGTGGAACGCGGCGGAGACGACTGACACCAACCGAGAATTTGTCGGTTTGCGCGGCGGATCCGACGGGTACTCGCCCGGCTCACAGAGCGCGGGTGATCGCCCGCGCACCGAACGCGACCGTGACCGGGGCCCCGCGCCGCCGGCACCCGGTTCACCTTGAGGCACAGGCCCAGGAAAGGCAGGCAGCGATGCTCGTCCACGACACGGTCGGTACGACCCGGTCCCAGACGGAGATCGACCAGATCCGGCAGTCGCTCCAGGCGCGCTACGACGAGCTGACCGCGGAGTACGACCAGGCGGTGCTGCAGAGCCAGGTGCTGCGGCTGGTGGAGGTCGGCGACACCGCCGGCGACGACCAGGCCGACAGCGGCACCAAGACCGCCGAGCGGGACACCGCCCAGTCCCTGCTGCGCACCATCCTCGACCGCCGCGCCCAGTACGAGCACGCCCTCGGCCGGCTCGAAGAGGGCACGTACGGCTGGTGCGAGGGCTGCTCGGCGGCGATCCCGGTGGAGCGGCTGGAAATCTTCCCGTCCGCCACCACGTGCGTGACGTGCAAGCAGACCCGCGAGCGGCGGGCGGCCTGAGCCACCCCAGCGGTTGCCGGTCGGTCCGCGAAGCGATGGACTTCAGCCATGGGTGACATCCTCGTGGGCACCGCTTCCTGGACCGACCGCACACTGCTGGACTCGGGGTGGTACCCGCAGACCGCGGACACCCCGGAAAAGCGGCTCGCGTACTACGCCCGGCAGTTCCCACTCGTCGAAGTGGACGCCACCTACTACTCGCCGCCCGCCGAGGCGACCGCACGGCTGTGGGTCGACCGCACCCCGGCCGGTTTCACCTTCAACATCAAGGCGTTCAGCCTGCTCACCGGGCACCCCACCCGGGTCAACGCGCTCTACAAGGACCTGCGCCCGGAGACGGACAAGAAGAACGTCTACCCCGACGACCTGCCCGCGCAGTCGTACGAAGAGGTGTGGACGCGCTTCCTGTCCGCGCTGGACCCGCTGGTCGAGGCCGGCAAGCTGGGCGCGCTGCTGTTCCAGTTCCCGCCGTGGTTCACCATCAAGCGGGCCAACAAGCAATACCTGCTGGAGGTGGCGAAGCGCTGCGCGCCGCTGCGCCCGGTGTACGAGTTCCGGCACGCCTCCTGGTTCGACGGTGACAACGCCGACGAGACCCTGGCCTTCCTGCGCGAGCACAAACTGCCGTACGTCTGCGTGGACATGCCGCAGGGCCACCGCTCGTCGCTGCCCCCGGTGCTGGCCGCCACCGCGGACCTCGCGGTCGTGCGGTTCCACGGGCACAGCGACAAGTGGACCAGCAAGGACATCCACGAGAAGTTCGGCTACCACTACTCCCAGCGGGAGTTGGCCGACTGGGCGCCGAAGCTGCGCGAACTCGCCGACGAAGCCGGACAGACCCACGTGCTCATGAACAACTGCTACCGCGACTACGCGCAGACCAACGCGAAGACCCTCGTGGGTCTTCTCGGCGCGGACTGACCTCACCCGATCCGGGTGGGGCCACCTCACCCCACCCGAGGGGAGGGTGGACGTGGTGGGTACGGCCGCCTGGACGGCCGACGCCGGAGACGACACGGAGGTGACGGGGATGACGGTTCGATTGGTGACGGATCGACGGCGTGGTGCCGTCCTGCACGTGGTCGGCACGGCCGACAACGCCCGGCGCGCCCCACAGGGCAGCCCGGTGCGGGCTCGCCGTGGGCCGGTGGGGCCGCCGCGCCGCGCCGACGATCGACGGTGGGACAGCACCGAACGGGGGTCGACCGATGGCTGACTCGATGATTTCGGCGTTCGAGTCCTCGCTGGACAAGACGAACCTCATTCTGAAGGACATCGAGAACGCCTACGGCTGGCCGAAGGAACGGCGCAACCAGTCGTACGCGGCGCTGCGCACGGTGCTGCACCTGCTGCGCGACCGGCTGCCGGTGGACGAGAGCGTGGAGTTCGCCCAGCAGTTGCCGGTGCTGGTGCGGGGGATCTACTTCGACGGCTGGGTGCCGTCCGACGTGCCGATCAAGCTCAACCGCGACGACTTCCTCTACGAGGTTCGGCAGGGCTTCCCGTACGACGCGGAGGGTGGCGCGGAGCGGGTGACGCAGGTGGTGCTGGACACGCTGCGCCGCCACGTCACCCAGGGCGAGTGGCAGGACGTGAAGGACACCATGCCCAAGGATCTCGCCATGATGATGCCGTGACGGCCTGACACCGCGAGCCCGTCCGACGGTTGTCGGGCGGGCTCAGTCGTCGGCAGCCTCGGCGGCCGTGGGCACCCGGGACACCGGGTGCCCGGCCCGACGGGCCAGCGCGGCGAACGCTTTGGCGTCCACGATGGCCGCGCCACCCGGATCGTTGTTGAAATAGACGTACGCCGGCTCGTCGGCGCCGAAGGTGTCGGTCAGCCGGCCCACCCAGGATCGCAGCGCAGCCTGACCGTAGCGGGGCCACGGCCGCGCCCACCCCTCGTGCAGCCGCAGGTAGCCGAAGTCGGTGGTGCGCCAGCGGGGGGCGACCGGGCGGCCCAGTCGGTCCGCCCAGACCAGCGCGGCCCGACGCCGTTCCAGCACGGCCCGGGTGGCGTCGGTCCACCAGGAGGGGTGCCGGGGCTCCACCGCGACCCGCACCTGCGCCGGAAAGAGTCGCAGAGTCGCGTCCAGCGCCTCGACGTCGGCCCGCAGGTTCGGTGGCAGTTGCAGCAGCACCGGGCCGAGCCGGTCACCGAGCGCGGTGGCGCGGCCGAGGAACCGGGCCACCGGCTCCGCCGGGTCGCGCAGCCGCTTGATGTGGGTGAGGTAGCGGCTCATCTTCACCGCCACGCAGAAGTCTTCCGGGGTCCGCGCCCGCCAGGCGGCGAAGGTGTCCCGCTCGGGCAGCCGGTAGAAGGCGTTGTTGACCTCGACAGTGGCGAACCCTGCCGCAAAGTGCTCCAACCAGAGCCGCTGCGGCAGCCGCTGCGGGTAGAAACGGCCGCGCCAGTCCCGGTACTGCCAGCCGGACGTGCCCACCAGGATCACCACCCCATCCTGGCACTCTCCACCGCCGCTCGTGAACTGCCCGTGTCGCCCCGGTTCGGCGTCTACGGTGAGGGTTAGAGAAGATCGCGCGTGGGGTACCACCCGCAGCACGACGGACCCCGGCGCACGGCGGGGCGGCACACCCGAGGGAGTACCGATGGCACTCAACGATGACGACATGCAGACCACCGGTGGCGGCGGCGCGGAGGGTCCGGCCGACGGCGGCGCGACCCCCGGTCAGCACGACGGTGGCGCCGACGGCGGCGCGGAAGGCCCGGCCGACGGTGGTGCCACCCCGGGTCAGCACGACGGTGGCGCCGACGGCAGCGCGGAGGGTCCGGCCGACGGTGGTGCGACCCCCGGTCAGCACGACGGTGGCGCCGACGGCAGCGCGGAAGGGCCCGCCGACGGTGGTGCCACCCCGGGCCAGCAGGACGGTGGCGCTGACGGCAGCGCCCGGTAGCGGCACGCCATGACATACCTCGACCCGCCGGGCGGCCATCACGGCCGTCCGGCGGTTCCGTCCGACGAGGCGACCGCGGCGCTGGCCCGTTGCGTCTCGGTCGAACCGGCCAAGTTCGCCGCCGCGCACTGGGGGCACACCCCGCTGCTGTCCCGCGCCGCCGAACTGCCCGACCCGGCCGGCTTCACCGACCTGCTCAGCCCCGCCGACGCCGACGAGTTGCTGAGTCGGCGCGGTCTGCGTACCCCGTTCCTGCGCGTCGCCAAGGACGGCCAGTTGGTGGCGGCGGCGCGCTGGACCGGCGGCGGCGGCGCGGGCGCCGAGATCGGCGACCAGGTGCTCGACGAGCGGGTTCTGGAGCAGTACGCCTCCGGGGCCACCCTGGTGTTGCAGGGCCTGCACCGGATCTGGCCGCCGCTCGTCGACTTCGCCCGCGATCTGGGCCTCGCGCTCAACCAGCCGCTGCAGATCAACGCCTACCTGACCCCGGTTGGCAGCCAGGGCTTCGCCACCCACTACGACACCCATGACGTGTTCGTGCTCCAGGTCGACGGACGCAAGCACTGGCGGATCCACCCGCCGGTGCTGCCCGACCCGCTGGAGAAGCAGCAGTGGGGCGGGCGCGCCGACGAGGTAGGTGCCACCGCTCAGGGCCCGGCCGCGCTGGATGTGGTGCTCGCCCCCGGCGACGCCCTGTACCTGCCCCGGGGGTGGCTGCACAGCGCACAGGCGCAGGACGCCAGCTCGCTGCACCTGACCGTGGGCATCCGCGCGCTCACCCGCTACGCCCTGGTCGAGGAGTTGCTGGCACTGGCCGCCGACGACCAGCGGTTGCGGGCCACCCTGCCGTTCGGCACCGACGTCGCCGACCCGGACGCCATCGAGCCGGAGCTGACCGAAACCGTTGAGGCGTTGCGGGACTGGCTGCTGCGGGCCGACCCCGGCGCTGTCGCCGCGCGACTGCGACAGCGCGCCTGGCCGGCCGCCCGCCCGGCGCCGATCCGACCACTCGCCCAGGCCGACGCGCTGGCCACCCTGAGCGCCGACACCCGGGTCACCCTGCGGCCCGGCCTGCGTTGGCAGTTGGTGCCACACGACGCGGACACGGTGACGCTGAGGCTCTTCGACCGCACCATCACCCTGCCGGTGAGCTGCGAACCGGCCGCCCGCGCCCTGCTCACCGGCGCGGTCACCCGGGTCGGTGACCTGCCCGGCCTGCCCGACGACGCCGACCGGGTCACCCTGGCCCGCCGACTGCTCCGCGAGGCGGTCGTGGTCCCGCTCTGACCGGCGGGTGATCGACTGCTTAAGGCGGGACGGGCTGGTCGGCCCTGATCGACTCGGGTTTCCGGAAGTCGCGGCGTCAGCAGGACCGGGACAGCGCGGTTTCCGGGAAGCCGAGTCGATCACACCGTCCGCGTCCGGCGGCAAACGCGCCGTCCGGCGGTCAGCGGCCGAGGACCAACAGCAGGACGGTGGTCAGCAGACCGGCGCCGATCACCACAGTGATCGGTCGCGGGCCGAGCACCGCGTGCCGGCGGTCGGCCAGCACCCGGGCCGGCACCAGGCCGACCAGCGGCCCGAGCAGCGTCACCATCAGCGCCAGCACCGGCAGCCCGACCGCCAGGTCCCCGCCGTATCCGACGCCGAGCGCGCGGGCACCGGCGCCCAGCGCGTACGCCAGCACGCCGCCGGCCACCCCACAGAGCGCCAGCAGCGGGTTGACCGAACCCGGCAGCTCGCCCGGCTGCCCGGCGCGGTCGAGCAGGTCACGGGCCCTGGCGAGCAGCAGCACCGGGTCGGTGGCCGCCACCCCGTTCGCCGGGGCGGGCGGGCTGCCGAGTCGGCGGGCACCGAGGCGCGAGCGAACCTGCTGCCACAGGTGCGCCACCTCGGCGTCGACCCGTTCCTGCTGCTCACGGGCGGCAACGAGCTCCTCCTCGGCGCTCTGGAGCTGCGCGGCCGCGTCGGCGACGGCCCGCTCAGCGGCGGCGCACTGCCGCTCGTGCCAGGTATGCGCCTCGGCGCGCTGCTCGCGCACCCGCGCGGTGAGGTCGGCCAGCCGCCGCAGCTGCGCCGCGTACGTCTCGCTGGTCACCGGTTCGTTCATCGTGTCGGTCCATAGGGGATGATCACCTGGCCGGTGCGGTGGACCGCCCGGTCGAAGAAGAGCCCCCGCCAGGGGCGGGGATACCAGTCCGGGCCGCCGGTGCCCGGGTAGAGCGAGGAGCCCAGCTCGCCGCCGTGCGCGTCCAGGGCCACCCAGGCGCCGATCTGGTCGGTACGGGCGGCCGGCCCACCAAGATCGGCGCGCATCCGGGCGACCCCCCGCCACCAGGCCAGCACGTGGGTGCGCCGTTCCGGCCCGTCGTGCATGATCCGGCGCAGCTGTTCCAGGCCGGTGCGCCGACCGACCCGGGCGGCGAGCGCACCCGCTGCCGCGTCGACCGCGAAGAGCAGCAGGTAGTGCGGGCTCGCCGGGCCGCTGAGCCCGTCGGCCGTCTCGGCCATCAGCTCGCCGACGGTCTCCTCGTCGTACCAGGCGGCGTCGTCGGCCAGGTCGTCGTAGAGGGCGCGGGCGACCGGGTCGGCGTCCGGGTCGAGGCAGGCGATGGAGAACCGGGCGGTGCCCGGCGGGTGCTGACGGGCCAGCGACCGGGCCGCCGCGTCCAGCACCGCGCACGCCTCGTCGACGCGGGTGCCGAGCACCGCGAGGTTGCGGCCGGGGGCGCGCGGCAGCCGCAGCGCCGCCGAGCGGGACTGCACGTCGATGATCTCGCCGAGCAGCGCGACCGGGGTGCGGGGCGCCGTCCCGTCCGGGGGCACGGCGAGCGACCGGAAGTCCGGGGCGTCCGCCAACCGGGGGATCGCGTCGCCGTCGAAGAGCCGGGCGGGCGCCGCGTCGGGGGCGCGCATCCGCCACAGCCGGTGCTGCAACCCGCTCCAGGTCTCCCAGTCACTGGCCGACGGGATGCGGGCGACCTCGTTGCCCTCCACCATGCCCGACTCGGCGTTGACCACCGCGTGCCAGCGCGGCAGCGACTGCGCCGCGTCGTTGCGCTCGGCCAGGATCCGCAGCGCCTTGGGCAACGCGATGCGCAGGGTGAACTGGGCGACCAGCGCGGGGCGACCCCACAGCGCCTCGATGCCCCGCACGTCCTGCGAGGCGAGGACCAGGTGGATGCCCTGGGACCGGCCGCGCCGGGCCAGGTCCTCCAGCAGGTCGGCCGCTTCCCGGGCGACCACGTCCCGGCCGGCCAGCAACATCTGGAACTCGTCCACCACCGCGACGATCCGTGGCCAGTGCCCGGTCGGGTCGACCGCCCGCAGCTCGGCCAGCTTCGTCACCTCGTGCTTCTTGGCCGCGTCGGCGCGTCGGCGCAACTCCTCGGCGAGGAACCGCAGCAGCGCCAGCCCGAACTCCCGGTCGGTGTTGACGTTGATGCCGACCAGGCGCATGTGCGGCAGCCAACTCGGGTCGCGCCGGCCCTGCGCGAACCGCGCGAAGGAGACCCCCTCCTTGAAGTCCAGCAAATAGAACTCCAGCTCGGCGGGGGAGTAGCGGGCCGCCAGAGCGCCGATCCATGCGAAGATCAAATTGGTCTTGCCGGTGCCGGACGGCCCGCCGATCAGCGCGTGCGGTGGATAGTCGCCAAGCGTCAACCGCACCGGCCGGCCGTGCGGACCCTCACCGATCGGCGCGGTCAGCCCTTCGGCGGAGTCCTCCCGCCACATCAGCTCGGGCGGGGGCAGCAGGTCGGTGAAGGGGGTCGGCGGCGGACCCGCGTTCACGCGGGCGGCGACGTCCCGGCAGGTCTCGGTGACCAGCGTCGCCGGTGGCGGCGGGTCCAGCCGCACCGGCAGCCCGGCCGAACCTCCGATCCGCGCGCCGGACACCCCGGCCGCCACCCGGGTCACCGTCGGATCCTCGGGCAACGGCACACCGTGCACCACCAGGTGTACGCCGCAGGCCGCGCCGGCCCGCACCACCCGGTCCAGTTGCCCGCGTTCGTGTCGGTTCAGCTCCTCACCACCGAGCAGCACCGCCACCCGCCACGGTTCGGGTCGTCGGCCGGTCGCCGCCGCCAGTTCGCGCAGCGACGCGTACTCGCCGGCGAGGACCGTCTCGTTGATCCGGCGGATCTGTTCCACCAGGTCGTCCAGCAGCGGACCCAGCCCGCCCGGGCCGACGAAGGTGAGCAGCCCCGCCGTGCCCAACGGGGCGAACCCGGCCAGGCCACCGCCGAGCTGATCCGGGTCGTACCCGATGAGTCGTACCGCCCCGGGGTCGGCGCGGCCGACGGCCCGCAGCAGCAACGCGGAGACCACCGCGTCGCAGCCGGCGCGGTCGTCCCCGGAGAGGTGGACGTGCCCGGCGTCGAGCAGCGGCACCAGCGCGGGCACCGGGTCGACGCCGTCGATCCGGACCGTGCCGACCCGCAGCGCGCCGGGCGGTTCGGCCCGGCGGGCGGGCGTCGGCGCCCACCCCGCCCAGTCGGCCCCCGCGCAGCCGGGCGCCTCCTGGCGGGCCGCGTCGGCGGCCCGCTGGGCCAGCTTCGCGATCCGGGTCGAGTAGCGGGCGTCGATCTCGGCGATCCGGCGGTCGCGTTGGGTGCCCACCCGCTGCGGTACGGCGGCCGCCGCCCGCTGGACCCGGGCCAACCGTTCCCGCCCGGCGGTCAGGTCGGCCTGGGCGGCGGACAGCCGGGTGCGGGTGGCGCCCAACGCCTCGGCGAGGGTGTCCCGGACCCGGCTGGCCAGCTGACCGCGCCGGTCAGCCATCGGAGCCCCGACGCGTCGGGGCGTCCCGCCAGGGGCTGCCCGAGCGTGACGGCAGTCCACCGGGGCGGGACGTCGGCCCATCCGAACGTGGCGGCAGGCCAGCCGAACGCTGCGCGCCGGCGGTGCCCGGCCGTTGCACGGCGCTGCCGGCCCGGGGAACCGCGCCCGCCGGCCGCCCGGTCCCGCCCGGTTGCTGCGCGCCCGCCGGCTGCCCGGCCCGCGCCGGCTGCCCCGCGTCGCCTCGCTGCCCGCCGCCCGCCGGTTCTCTCGCACCCGCCGGTTCTCTCGCTCCGCCGGCCGGCAGGTCCCGACCGAGGCGGGCGAGCAGCAGGCCGGTCGCCACCCCGGCGGTCACCGCAGAGTCGGCGGCGTGCGGTGGCTCCCCGGAGGCGCGCGGCGGCGGCATCCGGCACACCCGGGTCAGCAGCGTCTCCAGCACCGGCGGCGGCAACCCGGGCAGCAGGTCGCGGACGCGTCCGTCCAACTCGCCGCGCAGCCGGCCGAGGTCGGTGGCGCGCGGCGGGTGCCCCAGCAGCTCACCGGCCAGCTCGCGCAGCAGCGGGGGCGCCAGCGCCGCCAGGCCCAGCCCCACGTCGGCCGGGGCCCGGCGCAGCTCCTTGCGGAGCCGGTCCCGGTCGCCGGAGCGGACACCACCCACCACTCGGCGCAGCAACTCCTGGGAGTCGTCCACCCGCTCGTCGGGCTCGTCGTCTGCGCCCTCGCGACCGCCGGTCAGCTCGGCCACCCGCACCGACCACCAGCGGCGCATTCGCACCTGCTCGACCGGCTCCGGCGCGACAGCGGTGGGCCCGGACGCCGGTGGCGTGTCGTGTCGGGGGGCGCGTTGCTCAGGGCGGGGGGCCGGGGAGCCGTCCGCGCCGAGCCCGATCGCCGTCAGATAGGCCGAGAGCTGTTCCTGCGCCACCCGCAGCGCGTAGCCGGCGCTCTCGGCGTGCTCGGTGGCGGCGGAGAGCTCGGGCACCCCCATCGGGTTGGCCGACTCCTGCCGTACCCAGCGCAGCCGCTCCGCGGCCAGGCCGAACTTCTCCAACGCCTGCCCGAGCAGGCCCAGCGGGAACTCCTCGCTGACGGCACGGACCTGCCCGCCGACATCCTCGATGATGGACACGGCGGCCTACAGGGTGGAGACGTAGAGCTGTGCCTGCTCCACCGCGACAAGTGTCGCGGCGAGACACTCCTCCAGCTCCTGGCTGGCCTGGGTCAGCGACGCCTGGGCCGCCTCCACCGTCTCGTGCCCGCTGCCCTCCAGCGCCCCGGCCAGGGTCTGCTGTGCCTCGGACAGCTTCTCGCCGGCCGCCTGCACGGCTGTCTGCCCGTCTCCGATCTGTTGGAGGGCGACATCGATGGCAGCCTTCAGCTCGGCGACGCTCGCCACGGCGGAACCTCCTGGGGGCGGGGAGATCTCCATTAGAGCCTATCGGCGGTCGGGAAAGAACATCCGCCCTGTCGGTGTTCCTGCCCGCCTGTCCGGAAGGCCCTTGGAAGTGCCGGGAGTCCGATCTGTGGGAGTCCCAGTGCGAGAATTTCTCAGTTGCTGGTCGGATTCTCGCGGAGCCAGCGCGGGCCGTACACCTCGGCGCCCAGCGCCGTCACGCGCCCGCGCAACTCCCGGTCGGCGGTGACCACCAGCCGGCGACGGCGCGGCGCGCCCTCCACCAGCTCGACCACCGTGTCGTCGCCGGAGCCGGCGGCGGAGACCACCCGGACGCCCTCGGTGCCGGGCACGTCCCGTGCGGCCCCCTCGACCACCAGGACCACCTCCACCGGGGCGGTCAGCCGGGCCGGCAACCCCACGCTCGCCACCGGGGCGAGCGAGTCGCGCAACCGGGCAGCGGCCCCGGCCCGGTCACGCCACCACCCGTTCGGGCGGGAGCCGACCACGTTGGCGCCATCCACGATCAGCAGCGGGGTCTCATCCATCCCGTCAGCCTGCCACCATCGGTCGGCCCTGACCCGACGCCACTCCCGGAATGCCGGTGCTCCGCCACCTGCGGCGTTTGTCGGGGCGCGCGCCGGGTAGCCCCTGCCGACCGTGCCGAGCCCTACTGCGGAGGACAGACATGATGGGACCCGGTGACATCGGCTCCGACCCGTGGGACGAATTCCTGGCCAGGTACTTCGGCCGGGGTGAGGGAGGGCGCCGACCGCCGCACCGGGTCGACATCACCCGACTGATGACGGCCGACGCCCGGGAGATGCTGGCCGACGCGGCCCGGCGGGCCGCGCAGCGGCAGAGCAGCGACCTGGACACCGACCACCTGCTCTGGGCGGCGCTGCAACGCGAACCGCTGCGTGACCTGGTACGCCGCGCCGGCGCCGACCCGGACACCCTGCTCAACGCCCTCGGCGGAAAGGGCGACGGCGCGCCGCGCGGGGAGGTGCCGCCCAACCTGTCGTTGACCCCCGCCGCCAAGCGGGCGCTGCTCGACGCCCATCAGCTGTCCAGGGCGATGGGCGCCAACTACATCGGCCCCGAGCACATCCTGATGGCGCTGCCGCTCAACCCGGAGTCGCCGGCCGGGCGGATGCTGGCCGCCGGCCGGATCCAACCCGAGTCGTTGCAGGCCGCCAACGCCGAGCGCGGGCCGATGACCGGGCCGAAGCCGGACCGCGGCACCCCCACCCTGGACCAGTACGGGCAGGATCTCACCGACCTGGCCCGCAACGACCAGATCGACCCGGTGATCGGGCGGGCCGACGAGATCGAGCAGGCAGTGGAGATCCTGTCCCGGCGGACCAAGAACAACCCGGTGCTGATCGGCGAGGCCGGCGTCGGCAAGACCGCCATCGTCGAAGGGCTGGCCGAACGGATCTGCGACGGCGACGTCCCGCAGACCCTGCTCGGCAAGCGGGTCGTCCAGCTCGACCTGGCCGGCCTGGTCGCCGGCACCCGCTACCGGGGCGACTTCGAGGAACGGCTGAAGAAGGTGATCGACGAGATCCGGGCGCACCGGGACGAGCTGATCATCTTCATGGACGAGATCCACACCCTGGTCGGGGCCGGCGGCGCCGGCAGCGAGGGCGGGATGGACGCGTCCAACATGCTCAAACCCGCCCTCGCCCGGGGCGAGCTGCGGGTGATCGGCGCGACGACGCTTGACGAGTACCGCAAGAGCATCGAGAAGGACGCCGCCCTGGCCCGGCGGTTCCAGCCGGTGCTGGTGCCCGAGCCCAGCGTCGACGACACCATCGCCATCCTGCGCGGGCTGCGCGACAGGTACGAGGCCCACCACCAGGTGCGCTTCACCGACGAGGCGCTGGTCGCCGCCGCCGAACTGTCCGACCGCTACGTCACCGACCGGTTCCTGCCGGACAAGGCGATCGACCTCATCGACCAGGCCGGCGCCCGGGTGCGGTTGCGCACCCGCACCCCCGCGTCCGACGTGCGGGAGCTGGAACAGGAACTCGACGAGGTACGCCGGGACAAGGAACAGGCCGTCACCGACGAGCAGTACGAGCGGGCCTCCGCGCTGCGCGACCGGATCGCCGAGCTGGAGGCGGACATCCGTCGCGCGAACGGCGACGACGGCACGTCCGCTTCACAGGTGCCCGAGGTGGGCCCGCAGGAGATCGCCGAGGTGGTCTCCCGGGCCACCGGCATCCCGGTCAGCCAGCTCACCGAGGAGGAACGCGACCGGCTGCTGCGCCTGGAGGGCCACCTGCACCAGAAGGTGGTCGGTCAGGACGACGCCGTCACCGCGGTCGCCGAGGCCGTCCGTCGCTCCCGGGCCGGGCTGGCCGACCCGGAGCGGCCGATGGGCAGCTTCCTGTTCCTCGGCCCGACAGGTGTCGGCAAGACGGAACTGGCGCGGGCCCTGGCCGAGGCGTTGTTCGGTGAGGCGGACCGGATGGTCCGGGTGGACATGAGCGAGTTCCAGGAGCGGCACACGGTCAGCCGGCTGGTCGGCGCCCCGCCCGGATACGTCGGCTACGAGGAGGCCGGTCAGCTCACCGAGGCGGTGCGTCGCCGCCCGTACGCGGTGGTGCTGCTCGACGAGATCGAGAAGGCCCACCCGGACGTGTTCAACATCCTGCTGCAGGTGCTCGACGACGGGCGGCTCACCGACAGCCAGGGTCGCACTGTGAACTTCAAGAACACCGTTCTGATCATGACGAGCAACCTCGGCTCCGAGCTGATCACCGGCGCCCAGCGCTCGGTCGGCTTCGGCACCGGGGACGTGGGCAGCGAGCAGGAGAGCAACGAGCTGCGGGAGCGGCTGATGCGTCGCCTGCAGGAGAACTTCCGCCCGGAGTTCCTCAACCGCATCGACGAGGTCATCATCTTCCGCCGGCTGGAGGCCGAGCAGCTGCGCGACATCACCGCGCTGCTGCTGGAGGAGACCCGCCGCCGCATGCACGCCCAGGACCTCCAGGTGGAGTTCACCACCGCCGGCATCGACTGGCTCGCCGAGCACGGCTACCAGCCGGAGTTCGGCGCCCGCCCGCTACGCCGGGTGATCCAGCGGGAGGTGGACAACCACCTGTCCCGAATGCTGCTGGAGTCGGCGATCTCGCCGGGGCAGAAGGTCACTGTGGACGTCCGCGACGGCGCGCTCACCTTCGACGTGACAGCGGGTGAGCGGGGGTACACCGCCGCCACGACCACCCACCCGCGATGAGCGGGTCGGCACGAAGGGACGAACACGAGGACCCGCACCAGCCCGAGGAGCCCGCGAAAAACCGGGACGAGGACGACCATCCCGACCCGATCCTGGCGTCGCCCACCGCGAACCCCCGCCGCACCCGGGTGCCCGCGGAGGGCCTGCATCCGAAGACCGACCAGGACGACCCGGAGACGTCCGGGCCGCCGCCCGGAGAGGAGACCTGATGGTACGCGAAGCGCGGCTCGACCCCGAGGTGGAAGTGCTCTGGGAGGACTTCCACGCCGAGGTCAACGTCCCGTCGGAGCAACTGCGCACCTGGCTGCTGACCCGAGGTTCGGGGGAGGAGTCGTTCAGCCCGAACCCGAACCTCGACCTGCCCCAACCCGGCCGGGAGATCCTCAAGGTGCTCAACAAGCGCAAGGTGGACCTCACCCCGGAGGACATCGAGGTGATGCGGGCGGCCGTCGAGCGGATCCGCGAGCTGATGGACGCCAAGCCGTCGCGCGGCAACGCCGACGACAGCTGGCGGCACTCCCTGCTGGATCTGGGTCACGACCCACTCGTCGAACGCTGAGCGGGACCACCCGCGGCGGTGCCGTCCCGAACCTGGGACGGCACCGCCGCGGCGCGCTACTGGCCCTGGTCGGGCTCCAGGCTGCCGATGGTCAGGCCCGCCGCGTCGGCGGCGGCGTCCCGGTCGCCGCGGGTCTGGTCCTCCCGGGTGAGCAGGTTCGCGTACTCGGTCACGTCGGCCGGGTCGGGCACCGTCGGCAGCCGGCGCAGGAACGCCTCCACCGCACGGGTGGCGGCGGTGTGCGCGGCAGCCGCCTGGCGCAGAACTTCACGGTCGTCGGCGGGCGGGTAGAGGTCGGTCATGTCCGCCAGATACCCGGCCCACGGCGGTTCGCACCGCCGGCGGCCGGGAATACCGGCCGCTCAGCCCGGCCGGACCGCGGTGGGCTGCCGGACACCGAACCCCGGGTTGCGGGGAAGCCAGGCCAGGTACGCCGGGTGCGGCGCCAACGAGTCGACGTACGCCGCCTTTGCCGTCTCCAGCACCAGCTCCGCGCCCTCGGCGGCGGGGGAGTCCGGATGCCAGCCGAGCAGCAGCCGCCAGCGCAGCGGCGTCCCGGCGAGCTGACGGGTGACCAGACCGCTCACCGGGCGGAACGTCGCCTGGCACAGGGCCACCGCCACCCCGGCTTCCACCAGGTCGACGCAGCCGCGGATGTCGGTCTCGTACACCTTGCGGGGAGTGAAGCCGGCCCGGGCGCAGGCGGCGGCGAAACAGTCGGCGAAGCAGCCGTCGCCCGGCGCGGCGACCCACTGCTCGTGGCGCAGGTCCGCCAGGCGTACCTCGTCCTGTGCCGCGAGGGGGTGGGTCTCCGGCAGCAGCACCAGCACCGGGTCGACTGCCACCTCCTGCCAGCTCAACCCGAACCCGGCCGACGGGCTGGCGTCGCCGCACACGCCGGCCAGCGCGAAGTCCAGCCGACCGCCCGCCACCAGCTGCGCCAACTCGTCCACCGACCAGGACGCGTACGTGGTGATCTGGGCGGGCGGCTGCTCGGCCGCCAACCGGTGCACCAGCCGACCCAGGATCGGGCTGTTCACCCCGCCGAACCGGTAGCACGGCGGAGTGTCACCCGCCCCGGCCAGCCGGGCGGCCTCGTCCTGCAGCCCCTTCATCGCCGGCAGCAGCACCCGAGCACGGGCCAGCACCAACTCACCGAGGGCGGTGGGACGCGCCCCGCGCCGGTCCCGGTCGAACAGCGGGCCGCCCAGCGTCCGCTCGATGCGTTGAAGCTGGGCGGTGAGCGCCGGCTGGGCCAGGCCGAGCGCCGAGGCCGCCTTCGTCACACTTCCCGTCTCCGCGATCGCGCAGACCACCCGCAGGTGACGCAGCTCCAGGTTCATAGGGTGACGGTAGGACTACGTGTCTGCTGGCGGAATAGCCCGAGCGGATCGGTGATAATGAATGCAATGCCGGCGCTCGCCGGTCACCGGTCGCGCGGCGGCTCCGGCAGGTCCGCCAGGTACGTCGGACGCCGGGTCACCGCGTCGAGGACCTTGTCCACCACCCCGACCGCCGGCTCCACGATCCGGTTCCACGGAGGGGTGGCCGGCGTGCCCGGGTGCGGTCGGGTCGGCGCGGCCTCCTCGGCGATCTCCAACCGGTTGCCGAGCCGGATCAGTTCCTCAGCGGTCGCGACCGCGCGCAACTCGGTGACCAGCGCGCCCACGCCGTCGACATGCCGGCGGACCCGCTCGGCGACCTCGGTCAGCGCCTCGTCCGTCATCCCCTTCAGGGCGCTCAGCAGGGCCGCGTCGGCGTTGATCTCCGCGTCCACCCGCTCGGTGGCCGTCGGCAGCGCCGCGCGGACCGCCGGCAGCAGGTACTGCTCCTCGGCGGAGAGGTGCCGGGACAGCGCGGCGGTGAGCACCGCCAGCCCTTCCTGCGGCGAGTTGTCCGGGCCGGAGAGCTGATCCAGCAGCTCCAGCAGTTGCCGGTGCTCCCGGTCGACGATGTCGGCGATGCTGCGACCGCCGGGTCGGTAGCCCTCCTCGGGGGCGGGCGTGGGCGGCAGCGGCGGCAGGGGAACAGCGGACATGGTGCCCTCCTCGACTGGCGGGCGGAAGCTCCGGCAGGGACGTACGGTCGTGGGCGGCGGTACCCGAACGCGACCACCGCGAAACCGGACCGCACCGGCGCGGCCAGTTCGGTCTCGCCGAATGCCACCGGCGCGCTCAGCTCGGCGTCTGGAGCCCTCTCCCCGACGAGGGGAGGTCAGGTGCCGCAGCCACAGATCCGCACCGCCTTGGCGAGGTCGGTGGCGGTCACCTCCCGGACTCCACGGCCGGACAGGTTGTGCAGGGTGACGGCCGCCGCGCGGCGGAGATCGGGCGACGCCGTCGTGGTGTCGATGGTGGAACGCAGCTCCGCGACGACCGCGCGCCGCACCGCCTCGGTCGCGTTGGCGGTGTCCGTGAGGGCCCTGTCGTGGGTACTTCCCTGGAGCAGTTCGGTGAGCAGAGCCGCCCGCGCCGTCGACTGCTGACGCCTTGTCGTGAGGGCCGACAGGGTCTTCTGCGCGGCGGTGACGCCCGACCGAGCCTGAGCGGTGTACCTGCGGGCGATCGCGGGGATGTCGATCGTTGCGGTGAGGTCGCGGACCGCCGTGCTCATGGCCGCCTGCACGTCGCCGGACCGGGCCGAGATCTTCCGAACGAGCGGCGGCACCTGGGCTCGCAGGCGGTCCTGCAACTGGGTGTCGAAGGCTTCGGCGAGGGCGTCGATCAGTGGCTTGGCCGCCGGGTGGTGGTCCTGTGCCCAATCGCCCAGTCGCTTCCACGCCGCCAGCTCGGTCGCGATCTTCGGCATCTGCACGAGGACCTCCTTGCCCCCGTCGGTGGCGACGCTGGTCGGCGCGACCGGCGGCGCCGCCTCCGCCCAGCGTCGCGCCGTCGCGGCGTCCTCGCCGGTCAGGTCGCCGGGAGTGGGCAGCGCCGGGGCGTCACCGGAGACGGTGATGACCGACCGGTCCGGCAGCCCGGTCCGGCGGGCGACGCGGCCCTCCTCGGTGGCGACGACCGGATCGTCGCGGGACCGGTCACCGTCGGCCGCCCGGATCCGCTCCAGCTCGGTGACCACCTGGACCGCCACGGCGCCGGCGAGTACCTGCTGGTAGTCCGTCGGCATCTGCTCGCGCAGCGCGCCGACCACCTGCTGGAGAACCTGGGCGGCCAGCCGTTCCTCGACTACGGCCGCGGCGTGCTGGTAGTCGTCCGTCGTCCACTCGGCGGCCAGCTGAACCCGTCCACGTAGGGTGGCCACGGTGCCCGTGAGCAGGGTGAACACTGACAGCGCGGTGACCGTGGCGACCGCCGGGCCGCTGTAGCGTCCGTAGCTGCGGACGATTCCGTTGAGCCATGCCCCCGCTGCCCGGGGGAGTGCCGACCGCGGCCAGCAGGGAGGTCAGCAGCCACGCCCCGAGCAGCACGAGGGCCAGGCCCCACTCGGGGAGTTTCAGCTTGCCGACCGTGTCGGCGGCGTCATCCAGGACGTTCTGCGTGGCCAGGATCGTGTCCTGCGTCGCCGTCGGGACGATGAGCGACCCGAGCACCGCCGCGGCCACGAGGTACAACGCGAGCACCACGCCCAGCGGGAACAGGTACAGACGGGCGGTGCCGGCCAGGTTGTCGCTCAGCATGGCCCCGAAACTGCGCCGCACCGCCGGATCGAACCGGTCGATGTCGTGCACCCGGGCGTGCGCGGCGCTGACCGCCAGTGCTGCGCAGATCGCGGCCAGCGCGAACGCGTACAGCCACGCCTCGGCGATCAGGCCGGCCAGCACGCAGAGTGCGGCGACGGCGTAACGCCACCGCCAGTCGGGCACTCTGAACCGTACCCGTTGCTCGTCCGGCCAGTCGCGGCCCGGATACTTCTTCTCGAGAGCCGCCCGGGTTAGACGCAGGGACCTCCGGCGCGACGCGCCACGCGGAGGAATGTCGCACCGGACGACAAGGGTGGTGCCGCCGCTGTCGGTGACCGGGACGCGGTGGCCTCGGACACCCGCCCGATCCTGGTCACGGGTCAGAACGGTGTGCGTCATGGGCGGCGAATCTGGTCGGTCGGCGACGCCAGCTTCCCGGGCTGTTCCGCGCGGTGGTCGTGTGGCCACTCCACGAGCCGGAGGCGGCGCAGGTCGGACTCTGTCACATCGCATCCCTGCGGACAGCGGCGGAGAGGCAGGCGCATCCGATCGCCGGAGCTTCGACAGTACGGTTCGCCCGTCGATGAGCCGAGATCCCGCATGGCGGATTTTGCGACGTGTTTCCGACTGAGGTCCGTGGTGGTCGCGCTGGCGGGGAAGAGACCTGTCGATGCGTCCGCCGACGCGCGCGGGCGCGCCGGACCGTCCGTGTCGGTGCGCCGCCCTGTCCACCACCTCGGGCTGGTATGAAGAGGCGATGACGAGCGATGCCGCCTCCGCCCGACCCGACCCCACCGCAGAGGTCGTGGACCTCTGCCGCGACCTGCTGCGCATCGACACCACCAACACGGGTGACAACGACACCAGCGTCGGCGAGCGCCGCGCGGCCGAGTACGTGGCAGAGAAGCTCGCCGAGGTGGGTGTGGAGTCAGTCCTGCACGAATCCGCGCCGGGCCGGGCCAACGTCGTGGCCCGCATCCCGGGCACCGACCCGAGCCGGGGCGCGCTGCTGGTGCACGGCCACCTGGACGTGGTGCCCGCCGACGCCGACGAGTGGTCGGTGGACCCGTTCTCCGGCGAGCTGCGCGACGGCTACCTGTGGGGCCGGGGCGCCATCGACATGAAGGACTTCGACGCGATGGTGCTCGCCGTGGTGCGGCACTGGCAGCGCACCGGCGTCCGACCCCCGCGCGACATCGTGCTCGCGTACACCGCCGACGAGGAGGCGGGCAGCGACTACGGCGCGCGGTTCCTGGTCGACAACCACAGGGACCTCTTCGACGGCTGCACCGAGGCCATCGGTGAGGTCGGCGGCTTCTCCTACTCGGTCAACGACAGCCAGCGGCTCTATCTCATCGAGACCGCCGAGAAGGGCATCGACTGGCTGCGGCTGCACGCCAAGGGCCGCCCCGGGCACGGCTCGATGATGCACGACGACAACGCCGTCACCGCGCTCGCCGAGGCGGTCGCCCGGATCGGCCGGCACCGCTTCCCGGTGGTGGTCACCGACACCGTGCGGGCCTTCCTGACCGAGGTCTCCGACCTGCTCGGCATCGAGTTGGACCCGGACGACCCGGAGACGGCCATCGCCAAGCTCGGCCCCATCGCCAACATCATCGGTGCGACCATCCGCAACACCGCCAACCCGACCCGGTTGAGCGCCGGCTACAAGGACAACGTGATCCCCGGCCGGGCCACCGCCACCATCGACTGCCGCAGCCTGCCCGGCCAGTCCGAGTTGCTGGAGCGGCAGCTGCGCGAGCTGGTCGGCCCGGACATCGCGATCGAGTACGTCCAGCGGCAGCCGGCGCTGGAGACCACCTTCGACGGTGACCTGGTCGAGGCCATGTCGGCGGCGCTGCGCGCCGAGGACCCGGGGGCGCGGCCCGTTCCGTACATGCTCTCCGGGGGCACCGACGCCAAGGCGTTCTCGCAGCTCGGCATCCGCTGCTTCGGGTTCGCCCCGCTCCGGCTGCCCGCCGACCTGAACTTCTCGGCGTTGTTCCACGGCATCGACGAGCGCGTTCCGGTGGACGGACTACAGTTCGGCGTGCGGGTTCTCGACCGGTTCCTCCGCACCTGCTAGTCGTGTCCGGCGGTGGCCGCCGGCGCACAACCTCCCCATCGTGAAGGGACTGCCCCACATGACCGACCAGCATGGTGAGCTGGACGCCGCTCTCGAGCGGGTGATCGAAGCGGCCCGCCACCACCTGGCCGCCGTACGCGCCGCGCAGGGCCGCGTCGACGACGACGACGTCTGGCAGGCGTACGTGGCGTTGAACAACGCCTCCTTCGCTTACGACGAGCGGCTGCTCGACGCCTTCGGCGAGGTGACGCCGTGGGATGTCGACTCGATCGACCCGGACGAGGCCGACGAGCGTTTCGGCGGCGGCGAGGGAGCCGAGGCCAGTGACCCGCACCCCCGGGTGATCTCGGTGCGTCAGCGTCGTGACTACCGGGTGCCGAGCGTCGCCGCGCTGCTGCGGGCTGCCGAGGCGGCCCGCCGCGAGGGCACCCCGGAGGACGACGAGCCGGCGCCGGTGGAGGGCGTCGGCGAGGCGGTGCTGGAGCTGCTGCAGAGCGGTGACGGCTCGCTCGGCGCGTTGGACGTCCCCGAGTTGGAGCCGCTCGACGGGGTGGTGATGGTCAGCGAGGTGGGCACCCCGGTCGACCTGGAGTCGTTCGACGACGACGACGCGGTCGGCCCGTTCCAGCCGGCTGTCGACGACCGGCTGGTCGGTCGGCTCGACGAGCACCCGTTCCTGGAGCTCGACGACGACCACGACCACGCCGGGCACCAGCACTAGGCCGGGTGCCGCCCGGGGCCGACTCCGGCCCCGGGTGGCACCGCCCAGGTCAGTACGACAGACCCGGCTGCGGCTGGTTGACCCGCCGACGACGCAGCACCACCTGGCGCGTGCCGTCCCGGTACAGCCGCACCCGGGCCAACTCCCATCCGGAGAACTCCGCCTGGATTGCCAACTGCGCCGCGGCGGTCAACCGGTCGACGTTCGGCGGCAGCCGCAGTGGCGCGTACTCGTAGTCCATGCCCTCCATGCTGCCCAGCCCAGCGGCCGTTCGCCACCCCCTCCGGGGTGACCAACGACGCTGCTGTGGGGTGGTTCGTGCCGCCCCGTGCCCGCCCGGGCGGTGTCGCGGTGCCGGAGGCCGGCACCCGGCTCCGCACGCCCCGGACGAGGCCCGGAGTCTTCACGCCCCGGACGCGGCGGCGGGGCTCGCGGCGACGACGCTCGTCAACCCGGGTAGGCGTCAGCCGTTGGGGACGTTCGCCGTCAGTAGGGCGGCGAGGGCCGGCGCGGCCAGGGCGACCGCTTGGGGAGTGCCCGGGTCGACAGTCATCCCCCAGGACGGGTCCGGCCAGTCCTCGAACAGCTCGGCGCAGGGCAGCGCGATGAACGGCACCCCGTTCCCGGTGAACGCGGCGAGTGCCCCGGGCGAGGTGAAGACCGGCAGCAGCGGCGCCCCGCCCGCGTCGACGACCACAGTCCACGGGAAGTCGGCCTCCGGCGCCGGGTCCCCGGCCAGCGGGACACACACCGTGGCGCCAGCCAGTGCTGCGAGGTAGCCGGACAGGTCACGCCGGTCGACGGCCGCGGCCAGCACCGCCACCACCGCCGCCTCGGCGGGAGCCGCCTCGACCGGTGCCGGTCGGGCGGCCGGTAGCACCGTCGGGCCAGGGCGCGCGGCCGGCGGCATCGTCGGACCAGGGCGCGCCGCCGACGGAACTGTCGGGCCCGGGCCGGCGTCCGGCGGCACCGGCCGGCAGGAGAGCGCGCCGGGCTCGTCGGTCAACACCTCGGCGGCGGTACGGGTCACGAACACACTGAGCCGCTCCACCTGCTCCGGAGTGCGCGCCGCCTCGTACCACCAGCCCTCGTCGCCGGTCGGGCGGTGCCAGCCGAGCGCGGCCAGGCGTGCCTCGTCGTGGCCGGGGCAGATGACCCGCACCACCTGGCGGCGCACCAGCAGCCGGATCACGCGTGGACCGGCGGAGAGCTCCAGGTCGGTGTCCCGGTCGCAGCGGGCGACGGTGTCCCGCAGCCGGGCGGCGATGTCCGGCCAGGTCGGCGACGGCGACGTCACGTCGGCGCGCCCGGCAGGCGGTCGTCCAGGCGCCCGAGCCGGGCCACTGTCTCCTCCAGCCGGCCCAGCGCCGAGAAGTCGCCCGGCGTGCCGAACAGGTCGCCGAGCCCCGCGCCGAGCGCGACGTTTAACCCCTCGGTGTGCTCGTCGAGGTGCGCGGAGGCGACCTCACGAGCCCGCCGGTACGCGTCGAGCACCAGCTCGGCCACCCCCTCCGTGCCGGCGCGCAGAGCGGCGGGCGCGAGGGCGAGGCCGGTCAGAGCTCCGGTGGCGTCGACGGTCGCCGTGACCAGCCCGCTCTCGTCGGCTGCGGTGCCGGACAGCTCGGCCAGGTCGTCGCGGAGGCCCGCGAACCGGCGCTCGATGTCGGCGACCCGCCCGGCGAGCGCGTCGAACGCGGACGTCGGGTCCGTCATGAGATTCCTCCCCGTGGATCGTGCGATCGGGTGGTGCCCGGTGGCCGGGAGATCGTATCGTCGGTGCGCTCGACTCATGGGGGAGGAACGGCATGCCACCGGATATCGATGTCGACGTGCAGGCGGTCCGTCGACTGGAGACAGCCGCCAAGCAGGTCGCCAGCTCGCTCGCCGCGCTGGAGGGGCAGATCGTCTCGGCCGGCGACGTGCCGTCGGACGCCTTCGGTCATCTGCCGTTCGCCAGCGACATGCTCCGCGACAAGTACGCCGAGCAGGTCACCGGCGGTAAGGAGCTGTTCGCCGCCGCGAACGCCGCGTTCGGCCGGGTCGCCACGGCGCTGGCCGACACGGTCGAGGCGTACGAGCACAACGAGCGGGAGCTCGACGCCGGTTTCAAGACGATCCAGTCGGGGCTGCCCGGATGAGCGGCCCGGCCGGTAGCGCCGTCCAGCTGTGGAACGGCCTCGACAGCGCGCTCTCCGGGGTGCAGGACGCCGTGGACAGTGTCTGCCGGACCCTGGCCTGGCCGCTGATCCAGCTCGTCGACCTGGTCGACGGCGAGCCCGCCGTGCTGCGCGCGAAGGCCGCCGAGTGGGACGCGCTGGCCGCGCAGGTGCGCGACCTGGCGAAGGGGCACCGCGGGGCCCGGGAGTCCGCGCAGGCCGGGTGGCGCTCACCGTCCGGTGTGGCGTACGGCCAGCGGCTGGCCGAGGTGGAGCAGCAACTCCTCGACGTCGCCGAGCAGTTCGCCGCGACCGCGGAATACCTGCGCGGCGTCGCCGACGGCCTGCAGACCGTGCACGACGTGCTCGTGGACATCTGCGTGGAGTTCGTGAACTTCCTCCTGGTGACGCTGGTGACGGCGTTGCTGATGGCCCCGGTCACCATGGGCGCGTCCTGGGCTGCCGGCGTGGGCGTGGCCGTCACCAGGGGCCTGATCGTGGTCACCCGGATGTTGAAGGTCATCCGGCCGCTCGCGGTGCACCTGCAGAAGGTCATCCGCCTGCTCCAGCGGGTTCTGCTGTACCTGCGCAAGCTGCGTACGCACCTGGACAAGCTGGTCGACATGCAGAAGGCGCTGCGCACCGGCAAGAAGTACGCCGACAAGCGCCGCGCCGCCGGCAAGCTCGACAAGTGGCACCACAAGTTCCTCGATCCCACCAAGGGCACCTACAAGTTGGGCAAGTCCGGTTCCCCGTTCGACATGGGCGCCCTCGACCGGGCCGCCGCGCTGCGGGCGCACGGGGTCGCCGACGGGGCCCGGGTGATCGCCCGGGACTGGGCGACCCACCTGCCGTGGAACGTGCCGAACTCGGTCGTCCACGGTGTCACCTGGGGGACGGTCGCGTTGACCAGCGGGCTCTCCGTGCCGGGCAGCGAACAGGTCGGCGACCAGATCGACAAGGCGGTGCAGGGCGGCGCGGACTGGATCGACCAGAATGTCTTCGGGCAGCCGCCGGCAGGTCAGCCGGCGGGCCGCTAGGGAGGCGACGGGTGATGTCAGGGGAGCGGGGTCGGCTGGGTCGGTTCACCGACGCGGTGCTCGGCGGCGCGCGGGCCGCCCGGGACAAGGCCCGTGAGCTGCGCGACGAGTTCCGCACCAGCGACGAGCCGGAGCGGGCCCTGGTGACGCCGCTGCTGCCGGAGCAGGAGCTGCGCTACGTGGGGCTCGGGCCGGTGCGCATGTCGCAGACCCACCAGGCCGGTCGGCAGCTCGCCGACGAGGTAGGCGCCGAGTTGGCCGACGCGCTCGACCCGAAGGTGCTGTTCGGGCTGCTCAACATCGTCAATCCGGTGGTCTGGGTCGACGCCGTGCTGACGCCGGTGCGGCTGGCCGCGGGTGTGCTGCTGCTGCCGGGCAAGGCCGGCGCCGTCGCCGCCGGTGTGCCGGAGTTGGCCGCGCCGGAGCCGGGCCTGCCCCACCAACCCGCCCAGCGGGAGCCGATCCCGCTCACCGAGGAGCAGGAGGCGTTCCGGGCGCTGTTCCGGCTGAGCCAGTACCGTCCGTTGGCCGAGCAGCTCGCCGAGATCGCCTACCGCCGCCGGTACGTCTTCAGCGGTGACCTCGCCACCCTCGCCGGCAGCCTGCTGCTCTTCCTGGAGCGCTACAGCGGCACCCCGTTGGCGGTGACCGACACCCACCTGCACCTGCTGCGGATGGGGCCCCGCCCGGACGCCGACCGGCCCGACCGCCGTCAACCGCGGGTGCTGTGGAGTGTGCGCCGCGACCGAGTCGCCCGGGTCGACTCCGAGCGTGGCGCGAGCGGGCTGGTGCAGCTCGCCTCCACGATCGTCTTCGACGACGGCTCGTGGATCCGGCTCACCCAGCCCGCGCTCCGCGATGACCAGTCGCGCTTCCTGACCGCGATCCAGGACCTCCCGGGTCAGCGGCCCACGCCGTGACCCCGGCGCGCCGATCAGCCGTGACCCGGCGGGCGGGTCAGCCGTCACGTTCGGGGTAGCCGACCGGCACCGCGGAGACGTCGTCCAGCGCTGTGGTGATCTCCTCGGGCAGGGTGATCCGTTCCACCTGGAGCGCGCCGAGCAGCTGCCCCACCGTGCGCGCGCCGAGGATCGGCGCGGTCACGCCGGGCCGGTCCCGGATCCAGGCCAACGCCACCTCCAGCGGCGACACCCCCAGCCCACCTGCGGCGGTCGCCACCGCCTCCACGATGCTGGAGCAGCGCGGCTCCAGGTACGTGGCGACGAACCGTTCGAAGTGTGGTGACGCGGCCCGGGAGTCGCCAGGGCGGCCGTGCCGGTACTTGCCGGTGAGCACGCCCCGTCCCAGCGGCGACCAGGGCAGCACGCCGAGGCCGAGCGCGTCGCACGCGGGCAGCACCTCCCGCTCGACGCCCCGCTCCAGCAGCGAATATTCGACCTGGGACGCGACCACCGGCGCCCGCCCCGGCCAGGCGGTCTGCCAGGCGGCGGCCCGCGCGGTCTGCCAGCCGGAGAAGTTGGACACCCCCACGTAGCGGACCTTCCCGCTGGCCACCGCGTGGTCCAGGGCGGCCAGGGTCTCTTCGAGGGGGGTGTCCGGGTCGTACCCGTGCACCTGGAACAGGTCGACGTGGTCGGTGCCGAGCCGGCGCAGCGACGCGTCCAACGTGCGCAGCAGGTGCCCCCGGGAGCCGTCCCGGCGGCGGCCACTGCCGGGGCGCAACCCGGCCTTGGTGGCGATCAGCAGTTCCTCGCGGGGGACGAGGGAGCCCAGCAGTGAGCCGATCACCGACTCGGCGTCGCCGTCGCCGTACACGTCGGCGGTGTCGATCAGGTTGCCGCCCGCGTCCAGGTAACTCTTCAGCTGGGCGGCCGCATCGTCGGCGTCGGTGTCCCGGCCCCAGGTCATGGTGCCGAGCGCGAGCCGGGAAACCGCCAGCCCGCTTCGGCCGAGCGGTCGCTGTTGCATGGGTGAACCTTATTTCGAACCTGCCGCCACCGATATCCTCGCTCCCGTATCTCTGCCGGTTCTGCCGGTTCCGCCGCCCCGGGCTGCCCCGATGGAGGGGGGATCAACTGTGTCGAGCCGGTGATCGAGTCCGTTATCGGCATTGCGTAACCTGGGGCGACCTGTGCCACGGATGGGGGAGGACCAGTGCGACTCGGGCTCAGTCTCGGATATCAGACGGCGTGGAGCACACCGGCCGACCATTTGGCGCTCGCCCAGGAGGCGGACCGGCTGGGCTATTCGGTGGTGTGGGCGGCGGAGGCCTACGGCTCCGACTCGCCCAGCATGCTGGCCTGGATGGCCGGGCAGACCGAACGGATCGACGTCGGCGCCGCGGTGATGCAGATCCCCGCCCGTACGCCGGCGGCCACCGCCATGACCGCCGCCACGATCGACGCGCTCTCCGGCGGCCGGTTCCGGCTCGGCCTGGGCGTCTCCGGCCCGCAGGTGTCCGAGGGCTGGCACGGGGTGCGCTTCGCCAAGCCGCTCGCCCGAACCCGCGAGTTCGTCGACATCGTCAAGTTGGCCATCGCCCGCAAGGAGGTGGCGTACGACGGCGAGCACTACACGCTGCCGCTGCCGGACGGCCCGGGCAAGGCCCTACGGCTGGGCTTCCACCCACCCCGCGAGCACATACCGATCTACCTGGCCGCGGTCGGCCCGAAGAACCTGGAGCTGGCCGGCGAGATCGCCGACGGTTGGTTGGCCGTGTTCTACGCCCCGGAGTTCGCCGAGGAGCAGCTCGCCTCGGTCCGCGCCGGGCGGGCGAAGGTCGGCAAGGAGCTGGCCGGGTTCGACGTGGTGCCGTCGGTGCCGGTGGTGGTCGGCGACGACGTGGCCTCCTGCGCCGAACTCGTCCGCTGGTACGCCGCGCTCTACGTGGGCGGCATGGGCAGCCGTCAGCAGAACTTCTACAACCAGCTCGCCACCCGGATGGGCTACGGCGACGCCGCCCGCGAGGTGCAGGACCTGTACCTGGCCAAGCGGCAGCGGGACGCCGCCGCCGCTGTACCCATGGAGTTCATCGACCGCACCTCGCTGCTCGGCCCGAAGGAGCGCATCGCCGAGCGGATGCGGGAGTACGCCGCGGCCGGCGTCACCACGCTGTCGGTGACCCTTTTCGTGGCCGACCGGGACAGCGGTGTGCAGACCCTGCGTACCGTCGCCGAGGCTCTCGATCTTTCGGGAGTCGGCGAGTGACCTGGGTCGAGGCCATCGTCCTGGGCATCGTCCAGGGACTGACCGAGTTCCTTCCGGTCAGCTCGTCGGGGCATCTGCGGATCACCTCGGCGATCTTCTTCGACCGGGACGCCGGCGCGTCGTTCACCGCGGTCACCCAGCTCGGCACCGAAGCGGCAGTGCTGATCTACTTCGCCAAGGACATCTGGCGGATCACCCGGACCTGGCTGATGGGCATCCGGGACAAGTCGGTCCGTTCCAGCCTCGACTACCGGATGGGCTGGTACGTGATCGTCGGCTCGATCCCGATCGGGCTGTTCGGTTTCGTCTTCAAGGACCAGATCAAGACCGCCGGGCGCAACCTGTGGGTGGTGGCGACCACGCTCATCGTGTTCGCGTTCGTGCTGGCGTTCGCCGAGTACTGGGGGCGACAGACCCGCACCCTGGAGAACTTCCGGATGAAGGACGGCATCGTGATGGGCTTCGCCCAGGCCATGGCGCTGGTCCCCGGTGTGTCCCGCTCCGGTGGCACGCTCACCGCCGGCCTGCTGCTCAACCTGACCCGGGAGGCGGCGGCGCGGTACTCGTTCCTGCTGGCCATCCCGGCGGTCGTGATGTCCGGCGTGTTCAGCCTCGGGGACGTCTTCGAACCGTCCGCGCCGGGCACGTCCGTGCCCACCGTGGCCCAGACGATCGTGGCCACCCTCATCGCCTTCGGCATCGGGTACGCGGCCATCGCCTGGTTGCTGCGGTACGTCGCGCACCACACCCTGTACGTCTTCGTGCTGTACCGGGTCGCGCTGGGCACCCTGGTCCTGGCTCTGCTGTTGACCGGCACGATCAGCGCCACCTGACCGACCCGTCGAGGGCCCCCGGCCCCGCCCGTAGGCGGAGCCGGGGGACGCAGTCGTCATCCCCACCGCCTCACCCGCGATGCTGCTAGCCCGCCGCCCGCCGCCCGCCGCCCGCCGGGCGTGATTCACTCGATTTCCTTGAAATCGCGCTGTCCGGGACGGCCCGACACCCCGACTTCCTGGAAACCGAGTCGATCATGAAGATCGCGCACCCGGTGATCGGACAACGACCACCAGAGCGGGCTGACGTCGCTCCGGCGTCGGCAGCGCGCCGGCGGCAAGAACCGGGTGGTGCCTCCGGAACCCGCGACGACCCGACCGGGAGTCCAGGTCATAGGGTGGTCCCCGTGGCGACCCTCCTCCTTCTGCGACATGGCCGGACGACAGCGAACGCGGACGGCGGTCTGGCCGGCCGCCAGCCGGTCGAGTTGGACGACACTGGGCGCGCCCAGGCCACCGCTGTCGGCGAGCGGCTGCGGCAGGTGCCGCTGGCCGCCGTGGTGACCAGCCCGCTGATCCGCTGCCGGCAGACCCTGGAGCTGGCGCTCCCGCAGGCCACCCCGGTCGTCGAGGACGGCCTGATCGAGTGCGACTACGGCAGCTGGGAGGGCCAGCCGCTGAAGAAGCTCGCCAAGGAGCCGCTCTGGCCGGTCGTCCAGCAGCACCCCAGCGCGGCCGTCTTCCCGGGTGGGGAGGCGATGGCGGCGATGGCGGCGCGTGCCGTGGCGGCGGTGCGCTCCTGGGACGCCCGGGTGAGCGCCGAACACGGGCCCGAGGCGGTCTGGCTGGCCTGCAGCCACGGCGACGTGATCAAGGCCATCGTGGCGGACGCGCTCGGCGTACACCTGGATGCTTTTCAGCGGATCGTGGCCGACCCGGCGTCGGTCACGGCGATCCGGTTCACGCCGCTGCGGCCGTTTCTGGTGCGACTCAACGACACCGGTGGCGACCTGGCGGCGCTGGTGCCGCCGCCGGCCAAGCGGCGTCGCCGCGCGAGCCGGGCGGCCGACTCGGACGCGGCCGTCGGCGGCGGAGCGGGTGCCTCGCGGTGAGGCGTGTCACGACACCGCCCCCGGCCGGGGCGTCAGCGCACGCCGGAAAGGCCGCCACGCCCGGGTGTAACCCCTGGCACACCGGGCGCGCCGTCGCCACGGCGATTCGCGTCGGTGGGGTGCGCGGTGCCAAGGCGGGCCGGATAGGGTCGTGGGTATGACCCACCAGGTGCACGCCTTCGAACCGCCGGAGCGGTTCGTCGCCGGGACTGTCGGGCCGCCGGGGGAGCGCACGTTCTTCCTGCAGGCCCGCGGCGGCGGCAGGCTGGTCAGCGTCGCGCTGGAGAAGGTCCAGGTGTCCCTGCTCGCCGAGAAGCTGGAGGAGCTGCTCACCGAGGCGCAGCGTCGCTTCGGGGTGGACCTGCCCGAGCTGGCGCCGGTGATCGGCGACAACGAGCCACTGGACACTCCGGTCGACGAGGAGTTCCGGGTCGGGACCCTCGGGCTGGCCTTCGACGTGGACACCGCGACCGTGGTGATCGAGGCGATCGCGGCGGGCGAGGTGGAGCCCGAGGTCGAGCTCGGCGACGAGGACGACGACGAGGACGACGACGAGGACGACGAGCCGGACGAGGACCTCGATCGCCTCCGGGTCCGGCTCACCCCGCAGGCGACCCGCCAGTTCATCGAGCGGGCCCGGCGAGTGGTCAACGCGGGCCGGCCACCGTGCCCGCTCTGCGGCCAACCGTTGGACCCCGCCGGGCACCTCTGCCCGCGGCACAACGGTTATCACCGGTGACCTCGTCCGGCCTCCAGCCTCGCCAGGACGGCGACGCCGCGCTGCGGCTGCTGCGTGACGGCGTCCTCGACCTGGAGGGTCGGCTGGTCGACGCGTCGAACACGACGCTGCGCGGCATCCTGACCCTGGGCGGGGTGACGGCCCGCTGCGTCTACAAGCCGGTCCGTGGTGAGCGCCCACTCTGGGACTTCCCCGACGGCACCCTGGCCGGTCGGGAAGTCTCGGCGTACCTGGTCTCCCGGGCCACCGGGTGGGACCTGGTGCCGCCCACCGTGCTGCGCGACGGCCCGTTCGGCCCCGGTTCCTGCCAGCTGTGGATCGACGAGCCGGAGGACGCCGAACCACTCGTCGGTTTCCTGCCCGCCGGGGAGATACCGCCGCGCTGGATTCCCATCGCCGCGGCCCGCGACGACGACGGCGCCGCGTACGCCCTCGCGCACGCCGACGACCCGCGGCTGGCCCGGCTCGCCGTGCTCGACGCGGTGCTCAACAACGCCGACCGCAAGGGCGGTCACGTGCTCGTCGGGCCCGACGACCGGATCTACGGCGTGGACCACGGGGTGAGCTTCCACGTGGAGGACAAGCTGCGGACGGTGCTCTGGGGTTGGGCCGGCAAGCAGTTGCCCCCGGACGCCGTGGAGATGCTCGACGCGCTGGCCGGGCAGGTCGCCGGGGCGCTCGGCGCGGAGCTGGCCGACCACCTGACGATCAGCGAGGTGGCCGAGGTGGCCGCCCGGGTCGACCGGCTGCGCGAAACCGGCTGCTTCCCCCAGCCGCCGGAGGACTGGCCGGCGATGCCCTGGCCGCCCATGTGAGCCGCTGTCATCTTGATCACCCGTGGGGCGCTCCGGCGTCGTCGCCGGGCTGGCTAGGCTGATCCCATGGAGTCTTGGGCGGGACACGAGGTGCCACGGCTGCCGGGCAGGGGCGAGCCACTGGCGTTGTACGACTCGGCGCGGCAGGGTGTCCACCCGAGTGAGCCGGCCGACGCGGGAAGCATGTACGTCTGCGGCATCACCCCGTACGACGCCACCCACCTCGGCCACGCCGCCACCATGATCACGTTCGACCTGGTACAGCGGATGTGGCGCGACGCCGGCCGCCCGGTGCGCTACGTGCAGAACGTCACCGACATCGACGACCCACTGCTGGAGCGGGCCGCCCGCGACGGCGAGGACTGGGTGGTCCTGGCGATGCGCGAGACGGCGTTGTTCCGGGAGGACATGGAGGCGCTGCGGATCATCCCGCCGGAGCACTACGTGGGCGCGGTCGAGTCGATCCCGGACATCGCCGACAAGGTCGAGGTACTGCTCAAGGACGGCGCCGCGTACCGGCTCGACGACGGCACCGGCGACGTCTACTTCGACATCTCCGCTACCGGCCGGTTCGGCTACGAGTCGAACCTGACCCGCGAGCAGATGCTGGAGATCTTCCCCGAGCGCGGCGGCGACCCCGACCGGGCCGGCAAGCGGGACCCACTGGACCCGCTGCTGTGGCGCGGCACCCGCGAGGGCGAACCGTCCTGGCCGGGCGGCGAACTTGGCCGGGGCCGCCCCGGCTGGCACATCGAGTGCGCGGTGATCGCGCTCAACCTGCTCGGCGACCGGATCGACGTGCAGGGCGGCGGCAACGACCTGCTGTTCCCGCACCACGAGGCCTCCGCCGCGCACGCCGAGCGGCTCACCGGCCAGGCGCCGTTCGCCGAGCACTACGTGCACGCCGGGATGATCGGCCTCGACGGCGAGAAGATGTCCAAGTCCCGCGGCAACCTGGTCTTCGTGTCCCGGCTGCGCGCCGACAAGGTCGACCCGATGGCGATCCGGCTGGCGCTGATCTCCGGGCACTACCGCAGCGACCGCACCTGGACCGACGACCTGCTCACCGCCGCTAAGGAGCGCCTGGACCGTTGGCGGCGGGCCGCCACCGCGCCCGCCGGGCCGTCCGGGGCTGAGCTGCTGTCCGAGGTACGCGCCCGCCTGGCCGACAACCTGGACACCCCGGGCGCCCTGGCCGCGGCCGACCGCTGGGCCGACGCGACCCTCGCCGGCGCCACGGACGACCCCGAAGCGCCCGCCCTCTTCGCGAAGACGGTGGACGCCCTCCTGGGCATCCGCCTCTAGCCCACCGGCCCCCGGCGCCTCGTCCGTGCCGCGCGCCGTGCCGCGCGCCGTCCGCGCCGCGCCGCGCGCCGTCCGCGCCGCGCGCCGTGCCGCTGCGGGAGGATGATCGACTCGGTTTTCAGGAAGTCGCGGTGTCCCGACCAGGGTGATGCCCCGACTTCCAGGAAGCCGAGTCGATCACCCCGTCAACCTCACGATCGACCGGCGTGTGCGCGGGTCGCGCGGGGTCGTGGTCCGTGGGGAACCGTCAGCCGAGGATGAGGCCGGGGTCGGGCTCCGGGTCGGGGGTTGGGCCGGGGATCTTGTATTCCTCGGTGAGCGTGGTCATGGGGCCGGGCCAGGTCGCCTGGGACACCTCGATCGGCTTGCGGTGCGCGTCGTACGCGACGTGCAGCAGGTGCAGTACCGGGGTGTCCGGCCGGATCTGCAGGGTCTCGGCCTCCTCCCGGCTCGGCTGGCGGGCGCTGATCGTGTCGGTGGCTGAGACGTAGCGCCGTCCGGTGGCTTCCTCGGCCTCCTGGTAGAGCGGCCGGCCGAACGCCTCGGTGCGCTCCAGTGAGGTGCCGGCGGTGTCGCGGGGCAGGAACCAGGAGGCGCCCACCTCGACGGGGGAGTCGTCGGTGCGGACGAGGTGTCGGCGGCAGAGCAGGCTGGTGCCGTCGGACACGCCGAAGGCGTCGGCCACCTCGGCGGGGGCGGGGGCGTGCCCGACGGAGACGAGTTGTTGACGGTATCGGGCGGCCAGGTCGGTGTGGTAGCCGCGGAAGCCGCCGTACCGGCCTCGGGAGAGGCGGTTGAGGCGGCGGCGGGTGCCCCGGACGTACGTACCGGAGCCGGGTTTGGTGATCAGGATGCCCTCGACCCGCAGCTGGTCGACGGCGCGTTGCACTGTCTGCTTGGCGACGCCGAACATCTCGGCGATGGCCGGGATGGACGGCAGCCGCTCGCCCGGTCCCCAGTCGCCGCGGCGGACCTGGGCCTTGAGCTGCGCGGCGATCTGTCGGTGCGGGAACTCGGCGGCCCCGGGATTGATCTGCACACCCGCCTCCTTGATCACATCTAGGTTCCTAGGATGCCGTAGAGGGTGTGACGGCGCTACCCGGGACACGCGAAAACGGGCCCCCGGACCACAGAAGGTCCGAAGGCCCGCGGCGAGACAGTGCTACCAGGAGCCGGCGGTGGGACCGGCCGAACCGCCCCGGCGGCGCAGATACTTCTCGAACTCCTGGGCGATCTCGTCACCGGTCAACGGGGTGATCCCCTCGTCGCCGACCCGTTCCTCCAGCTCGCGGACGTACTCACCCAGCTCGGCGTCCTGCTCGGCGGCGCTGCGCACCCGCTGCTCCCACTCGGCGGATTCCTCGGCGAGGTCGGCCATCGGCACCGGCAGGTCGACGACCTCCTCGACCCGGTGCAGCAGGGCGAGGGTCGCCTTCGGGCAGGGCGGGTTGTTGGCGTAGTGCGGCACGTGCACCCAGAACGAGACGGCGTCCACCTCGGCGCGGGTGCAGGCGTCGTGCAGCACGCCGACGATGCCGGTCGGCCCGTCGTACCGGGTGGGGGTGAGCTGGTAGCGCTCGGCGGCCTGCGCGTCCGAGGCGCTGCCGCTGATCGGCAGCGGCCGGGTGTACGGCACGTCGGCCAGCAACGCGCCGAGCAGCACCACCCGTTCCACCTCCAGGCTGTGGCAGATCTCCAGCACCTGCTCGCAGAACGTCCGCCAGCGCATGCTCGGCTCGATGCCGCGGATCAGCACCACGTCACGGTCGGTGCCCTCCGGGCTGGCCACCATGAACCGGGTCGTCGGCCACTCCACCCGCCGGGTCTCCCCGTCGGCCATCGTGATGGTGGGCCGGCTGACCTGGAAGTCGTAGAAGTCCTCCGGATCCAGCTCGGCGATCTGCCGGGCGTTCCAGACCTGCTCCAGGTGCTCGACCGCGGCGGTGGACGCGTCGGCGGCGTCATTCCAACCCTCGAACGCGGCGATCGCCACCGGGGACCGCAGCACCGGCAGTCCGTCGAACTCGGTCACGCCGTCACCTCACCCTGCTCGTCGCGGCTGGCGCCGGGACCGCGCCCGGTCGTCATACCGTGGGGCACGGCGGCGTCCCTGTTGTCCTTCACGTCCGTCAGCCTACGTGCAGGGCGAGGGTGCGGCCCGTCGGCCGCGCCGGTCGGCCGCTCCGGCAACAGGTCATACCCGAACGAACCAGACAGGGTGATCCCGGTGACACAATAGGGGATCGCTCGAGGACGGTCGTGGAGTTCGGCCGGATCGCACTAATCTGAACTGGTGCGGACTTCATTGATGGATGTGTTGGCTGGTCGCATTCTCATCGCCGACGGCGCGATGGGCACGATGCTGCAGGCCGCAGACCTCTCGCTCGACGACTTCGACGGGCTGGAGGGGTGCAACGAGATCCTCAACGTCACCCGCCCAGACGTGGTGCGTGGGGTTCACGACGCCTACTTGGCCGTCGGTGCCGACTGCGTGGAGACCAACACCTTCGGCGCCAACCTCGCCAACCTCGCCGAGTACGACATCCCGCACCGCATCCGCGAGTTGTCCGAGGCGGGCGCCCGGATCGCCCGGGAGGCCGCCGACGCGGCCAGCACCCCGCAGCGGCCCCGGTTCGTGCTGGGCTCGATCGGGCCGGGCACCAAGCTGCCCACCCTCGGGCACGCCGCCTACTCGACTCTGCGCGACGCCTACCAGGAGAACGCCGCGGGTCTGATCGTCGGTGGCGCGGACGCGCTGATCATCGAGACCTGCCAGGACCTGCTCCAGGTCAAGGCGGCAGTGGTCGGGTCGAAGCGGGCGATGACCGAGCTGGGTCAGTCGGTGCCGATCATCTGTCACGTGGCAGTGGAGACCACCGGCACGATGCTTGTCGGCAGCGAGATCGGGGCGGCCCTCGCCGCGATCGAGCCGCTCGGGGTGGACCTGATCGGGCTCAACTGCTCGACCGGCCCGGCCGAGATGAGCGAGCACCTGCGCTACCTGTCGCAGCACTCCCGCATCCCGCTGTCGGTGATGCCGAACGCCGGCCTGCCGGTGCTGACCGCCGACGGGGCGTACTTCCCGCTGACTCCCGTGGAGCTGGCCGAGGCCCTGGAGCGGTTCATCACCGAGTACGGCGTGGGGCTGGTCGGCGGCTGCTGTGGCACCACCCCGGAGCACATCCGGGTGCTGTCCGAGCGGCTGCACGGCGTCACCGCCCCGGCCCGCGAGCCCCGGCACGAGGCGGGCGTCTCCTCGGTGTACCACCCGGTGCCGTTCGCCCAGGACGCGTCGGTGCTGATGGTGGGGGAGCGGACCAACGCCAACGGCTCGAAGGCGTTCCGGGAGGCGATGCTCGCCGGTGACTGGCGGGCCTGCGTGGAGATCGCCCGCAGTCAGGCGCGGGACGGCTCGCACCTGCTCGACCTGTGCGTGGACTACGTCGGCCGCGACGGCACGCAGGACATGCGGGAGCTGGCCGGCCGGTTCGCCACCGCTTCCACCCTGCCGATCATGTTGGACTCCACCGAGCCGAACGTGGTGGAGGCCGGGTTGGAAATGCTCGGCGGCCGCTGCGTGGTCAACTCGGTGAACTTCGAGGACGGCGACGGCCCCGACTCCCGGTACGCGCGGGTTATGCCGATCGTCCGTGAGCACGGCGCGGCGGTGGTGGCGCTGCTCATCGACGAGGAGGGCCAGGCCCGTACCCAGGAGTGGAAGGTCCGGGTCGCGGCCCGGCTGATCGACGACCTGACCGGCCGGTGGGGCATGGACCGGGCCGACATCCTGATCGACGCGTTGACCTTCCCGATCGCCACCGGCCAGGAGGAGACCCGCCGCGACGGCATCGAGACGATCGAGGCGATCCGGGAGATCTCCCGCCGCTACCCGGGCGTCAACTTCACCCTGGGCATCTCGAACATCTCCTTCGGGCTCAACCCGGCGGCCCGGCAGGTGCTCAACTCGGTGTTCCTGCACGAGTGCGTGCAGGCCGGCCTGACCTCGGCGATCGTGCACGCCAGCAAGATCCTGCCGATGTCGAAGATCCCCGACGAGCAGCGCGAGGTCGCCCTGGACCTGGTGTACGACCGGCGCCGCGAGGGGTACGACCCGGTGCAGCGTTTCCTGGAGCTCTTCGAGGGCGTCGACGTGACAAGCGCCCGGGCCAGCAGGGCCCAGGAGCTGGCGGCGCTGCCGCTGGACGAGCGGCTCAAGCGGCGGATCATCGACGGTGAGCGCAACGGCCTGGAGGCCGACCTCGACGAGGCGATGGCCGGCGGCCGGTCCCCGTTGTCGATCATCAACGACATCCTGCTGGACGGCATGAAGGTGGTCGGTGAGCTGTTCGGCTCCGGCCAGATGCAGTTGCCGTTCGTGCTCCAGTCCGCCGAGGTGATGAAGACCGCGGTGGCCTACCTGGAACCGCACATGGAGACCGCGGAGGACGGCGGCAAGGGTCGCATCGTGCTCGCCACCGTGCGCGGCGACGTGCACGACATCGGCAAGAACCTGGTCGACATCATCCTGTCCAACAACGGCTACGAGGTGGTGAACATCGGCATCAAGCAGCCGATCAGCGCCATCCTGGACGCCGCCGAGCAGCACCGCGCCGACGCGATCGGCATGTCCGGGCTGCTGGTGAAGAGCACGGTCATCATGAAGGAGAACCTGGCCGAGATGGCCACCCGCGGGGTTGCGGAGCGTTGGCCCGTCCTGCTGGGTGGGGCGGCGTTGACCCGCGCGTACGTCGAGGACGACCTGCGCTCGACGTTCCCCGGGCAGGTGCACTACGCGCGGGACGCGTTCGAGGGTCTGTCCCTGATGGACAAGGTGATGACCGCCAAGCGTGGCGGCGCCCCGGTGATCGACCCGGAGCGGGAGGCGGCGCTCGCGGCCCGGCGGGCACGCCGGGAACGGCAGCGCTCGATGGTCACCACCTCCCTGCCGGAGCTGCACGACTCCTCGGTCCGCTCCGACGTGGCCGCCGACGTGGCGGTGCCCACCCCGCCGTTCTTCGGCACCCGCGTCGTCAAGGGCGTGCCGATGGCCGACTACGCGGCGCTGCTCGACGAGCGGGCCACCTTCTCCGGGCAGTGGGGGCTGCGCGGTGCCCGGGGCGGTAACGGACCGTCCTACGAGGAGCTGGTCGAGACCGAGGGTCGGCCGCGGCTGCGGTACTGGCTGGACCGGCTGATCGCCGACCAGGTCCTTGAGGCAGCCGTGGTGTACGGCTACTTCCCCGCGTACTCCGAAGGCAATGACCTGGTGGTGCTCGACGAGAACGGGCACGCGGAGCGCGCCCGGTTCTCCTTCCCCCGGCAGCGGCAGGAGCGGCGGCTCTGCCTGGCGGACTTCTTCAAGCCCCAGGGCGACCAGCTCGATGTGGTCGCGTTGCAACTGGTCACCGTCGGCCAGCCGGTCAGCGAGTACGCGGCGAAGCTGTTCGCCCGCAACGAGTACCGCGACTACCTGGAGGTGCACGGGCTCTCCGTGCAGCTCACCGAGGCCCTCGCCGAATACTGGCACCAGCGCATCCGCGCCGAGATGACCCTGCCCGACGGTCGCCCGCTGGGGCACGACGACCCGACGGACCTGGCCGGCATCCTGCACAACGACTACCGGGGCTGCCGGTACGCGTTCGGCTACCCGGCCTGCCCGGACCTGGAGGACCGGGCGAAGATCATGGACCTGCTCGGCGCGGACCGGATCGGGGTCGAGCTGTCCGAGGAGTTCCAGCTCATGCCGGAGCAGGCCACCGACGCGATCGTGGTCCACCACCCGGAGGCCAACTACTTCAACGCCAAGTAACGACGGCAGGTGGCCTGACCTGCACCTGAGGTCGCCTGGAAGCCGCCGGACCATGATCATGCCGTCTCCAGGCCGTCGACGGCTTCCGGGCCATCCTCGCGATCCTCGGCCGAAACGGCGGCTCTGATCCTATCCGCCCTGGCAGCGACCGCCTGGACGTGACCCCAACGACGGGGCAACGGCGTCTTCAACAGATGTCGCACCTTCCTGGGCTGTATCGAAGAGGGCGGCCATGTCGCCAGGGGTACGGAGCGAACCAGCCTGCTCGCCATCCCGTTGCCAGTGGTTCGGCCGGGCTGCCGGCGTGTCTTGTCCCACGACCTGCTTGACGAATCCGTCCCGGCACATGCGCGACAGTTGGCCGTGGTTTCTCGATCGTCCTGGCCAAAGTCGGTGACAGGGCCGCCGACCGGGGCCCCGCGCCCCACAGCGCAAGCGCACGGGGCGCACCCCGGCGGTTGCAGCCCCGCCGGCGGCGCGAAGAGTTTCGGTCCGTCATTCTGGTTGGTAGATCTGGGGCTGTGGTGGTGATCGCCGCACGGGCAGGTGTCTCCGGCGGGGCATTTTGGCGCGACGGGATGGCGACGAGGCTGGCGGGCGGCGGCCGGAGGGTCGAGCGTGGGTGACGTACGATCGAATCGGCGCTGGGCTGAGCCCGCAGTTGCGGGTTCCGTCGCTCCTATTCATGATCGCCGGTTGGCTCTTCACGATCGTTGCCGTTGCAGTCGAAGGAGATGCACGTCAGACGGAGGGGAAGCCTATGGGGATTTTGAAGCTGACTGGTCTGTCCGCTGCTCTCGTCTTCGGGGGCTTCGCGGTGAATCTCTCGGCAGCGGCGGGCTGAGCCCAGCGCCAAGGCGGCAGCGCTGGTTGGGTGACCAACTGAGTGATGGCCGGTAAGCACACTGCCGAACAACCATGGGCTTCGGCGGACCAACCGAGTAGCAAACCTCCACATCGCCGCTGTTCACTTTGGCCCGGAACTTCCTTCACACGAAGGCGTCCAGTGGCTCCACGTCGGTCCCGACGGACAACGGGTGCAGCCTGTCGTCTCGCACGCCTCGACGTCCCAATGGATGTTGCCCGCCGCCAGGCAGTCTTGTCGGCTGCACTCCGTCGAGTCATCCTCATGCAGGGTCACCGTTCCGAGACAAGACGAAGCGGGCTCGACCCCATGCGGGAACCGGGCCACGGGCACCTTCCTGAGTGACTAACTGGGTGACGATCGAGAAGAACAACGCTGGACGCAGGTGGACAGCGGCGGACGATCTGGCCCAGCGTAGCGGACGGCCGCCGCAGGTCAGGGCATCGTGATGGTTGCCTGTGGGTCAAGGAGTCAAGCCGTTCTAGGAAACGCCTTGCTGTAGCGGATAGTCGCTCAGGCTGGGTGGTCGCGTAGGAACGATTGTGCTGTTGCCTTCATGGCCGCCACCGCTTCTTCCGCCTCGTTGTACGTTGCGCCCCATCCGGCGTACAACTCTAGGAAGCGATCGCCGACCGGTCGCAGCTCCGGCCGTTCGGAGTAGCAGGCCTGCCAGTAGATTTCGTGCGCCAGATCCTCGGGGTCGCGCTTCCCGGCAACTATGTTCGCCGCCGCCTGGCGCATGAGGTGTAGCCGGGCGCCGCTCTTGTCCGGGACCGGCCAGCCCAGCTCATCCATCGCCTGTCGGAACAGGTCGACGGCTTCCCGCGACTGGCCATTCGAAAGGCCGGCGAGCTCACGCAAGCTCGGAGAGTCGACGCCTCGGGTCAGAGCATGAGCAGCCGCCATTGGCAGGTCATCGCCGACCGGCTCGTCCATCGCCAGCCGGATGCCAAGGTCGCGCAGTTGCTCCATGCCGCAGAGGCTAGGCGCTGCGCGAAGCGCCGGCCAAGGCGACGACGACGGATCGCAACTTCGGGACGCGTGGCCAGGGTTGGGCAACCCTCGACGGCGGGTGTGGGGCACAGGCGGGGCACAAGACACCGGATGCAACCTTGGCGCGTCCGAGGTGCGGCACCGGGTTGGACCTGCCGGTCGACGGTGAGGGTGCGCCGCAGACAGGCAGCCAGTGTTTGCCCACCGGCCGCCAGCTCCAGATTCCGCACCCGCGTGTCCGCGACTCGTGTGACTCATCGCGGTACCGTCGGTGATGGCAGGCCCGCCGGTTGTAGCGGTCGGCGGGCCGCCGCCCAGACCGCTACCTGGGGAAGGCCGCGGCTATGACTGAGCCGACCACCTTTGGCACCCGCCTACGCGCGCATCGTGAACACGTCGGGAAGACCCGCGCCGTCCTCGGCGGACTCGTCGGCCGCAGCGCCGACTGGGTCAAAGCTTTGGAGACTGGACGCCTACTCACGCCGCGGCTACCGATGCTACTGCGCTTGGCGGAGGTCCTCGACCTCACCGACCTGGCTGAGCTGACCGGCGACCAATCTCTGCCGGTTGCATCCGTGACCCGCGCCGGGCACCCTGCCGTCGACAGCGTCGCTGCGGCGATGCAACGCGCCACCGTGCCGGCCGGTGATCCGATGCCTGTCGCCGTGCTGCGCGGACTCGTTGACCAGGCGTGGTCGCTGTGGCACCGATCCAGCACCGAACGAACCGCTGTAGCCGCAGTACTACCAGGACTTCTCGACGACGCCCGACGCTCATCGCGGCGGCTCGACGGCGCGGATAGGCGGACTGCACTGGCCGAGCTGGCACGCGTTTACCACTTGGCGCAGCTGTATGTCGCCCACCAGCCATACCCGGAGCTTGTGTGGTTAGCGGCCGACCGCGCCATGAGCGCCGCGCAGGATGCCGACGACCCAGACGCGATCGCAGCCGCGGCGTGGTACTACGCGCACGTCTACCGGTCAGCGAACCAGCTCGACGCAGCCGATCTCGTGCTCGTCGACGCCGAGCAACTCGTCGACAAGGAGGCGGGTGTGGAGCAGTACGCCCGGTGGGCGCAGCTTCAACTGGGTCGCGCGCTTGGCCACGCAAAGGCGGGCCGGGACGGGCAGGCGTGGCGGGCCTGGGACGCGGCTGACGCCGCCGCTGACCGGCTGGGTGCTGATTACGCCCACCCGTGGCTGATGTTCGGCCCGGCGGCCTGCGCCGCGTATGCAGTGACGTTGGAGACGGATCTGTGCCATGCCGGGGAGGCAGTGCGGCGCGCTGACTCGACGAACTACAGCGCGCTGCCGTCGCGTACCCGCCGTGCTGGGCACTTGATCGACGCCGCTCGGGCGCACCTGCTGCGTCGTGAGGAAGTCGCCGCTGTGCACCTGCTCGGCCGGGCGTTGCGCGAGAGCGTGGACACCGTCCGGCACAACCCCTACTCACGCACGGCCGCGCTGGAGTTGTCGTCCCGGCCGGGGACGGTGGGCGAGGACGCGCGCGAGCTGGCGCTTGCCATGGGCTTGGAGGGGTAGTTGTCCCAGGGGGACAGACCGTCCCCATTGCGGTCCGTGTGCGTACATAACGTCCTGGTCACTGAACCGGGCGCGGATCGACTGCAGCGCTATCGCGAGGATCGTCGCGCCCCCGGACCGGGGGAGGCGACAACATGCACATTGTCCTCAGGTTGCGGCGGCTGCTGGAAGCCGCTAGCGGTCGAGCTCGCGGGCCCGCCTATCCAGGCCCGCGAGCAGGCAGCCGCCAAGGACCAGCTGCTCTCCCAGGCCCGCGGCCGGGCCGCCGAGCACTTTTACGACGGGCCGACCCGGTGACCGCCCGGGCGATGCCCGCCCAGGGCACCCGGGTGTCGGTTCGACCCGGCGAGTGGCAGATCCGGCCCGGGCAGCCCGGCCACACCTACCACGACATCCGGGTCGTGTCTGTCCACGACTCTCACGACCCCGCGTATGCCTGGGTGTACGGCCACGGGCTGGAGTGCGCGTGGGAGTCCGCCGACTGCACGGCGCCGTTCTGCTAAAAGCTACTGGTCAGCGTGGACGTCCTGGTCGCGACGGCAGCGGGTGAGCGGTCGTCGTGACCGTCCCGACCTTGGCACGGCCGGCGACGCATTCTCGTCGAGCACCAGGCGGTAAGCAGCAGCAGCTCGCGCTGCCGCACCGCCGCGCGCTGCAGGGAGTGGGCCGAGTCGTTCGGGCAGTTCGTCGCCCACCATCTACTGCTTTCCAGACAACCCACGCGTCGGCAGCGAGATGACGACCCATCTCCCGGTCAGGCCGGCCTGGATGTGTGGCGGCTGCGGTGCCGACTGGCCCTGTGCGACCCGTCGGCGCGAGCTGCTGGCCGAGTATCACCGTGCGCCGGTGTCACTCGCCCTCTACCTGGCCGGCCACCTCGTCGACGCCGCTCAAGACCTTGCCCACGTTCCCTCCGGCCACCTGCACTACCGATTCCTCGGCTGGACCCGATGAGCATCCTGCGGCCGGACGACGAGAAGTTCCACTACAGCGACGGCTCCCACAGGTGGATCCCGCCGGACCCGGACTACGACCAGGAGGTCTGGGACGAGCAGGTCCGCCAACACAAGCATGGCCACCTCAGGAACGAGCGCCCGAAGGTCCGCACCCAACGTCTCGTCTGATGGCCAGCAGTACAGCACCGAAGTACGGCAACTGTGCTAGCCGCACTTGATGCTTGGAGCTTGCTCGACGGCAGAGCCGAACGGGCAAGGCGCTCATGGTCGGGGAGCACGTCGATACTGCCCGTTGGTGCGCGAGTCCGAGCGTGCGTGCTCGCGGCGATGCCGTTCGGCTGGGGGACTAACTGTGTGACGATCGGGGCGCACGAGGCCGGGACAATCCTGCCCAGGGAGTCGGCCCCAGTAGGCCAGGTGAGACGCTGCCTGGATGCGGCAGGTCACGGACACGCCGGCACCGTCCACGCGGTCCGCGCCGAGGTCCTGACCGCCGCCTACCAGCGCCACCCCGAACGATTCGTCCGTAAACACCCCGAACCAGCAGTCCTGCCCGCAGCGGCATGGATCAACCCACCCGCCCAGGAGCAGGACGACCAGCAGATTCGCTCAAAGAATCCCTGATCAACCCGCTCAAAAATCTTGACACCTTCCGCAGTCGGATCCCGAGATCTACCGTTCGGTGAATGTCGCCATCGACATGCTCGCCGAGATCGGGCCAGGCATGGGACGCCCGCTGGTCGACACGGTGCAGGGTTCGAGGGGCCCGATCTACGCTTCGGCCGTCAGTCCGAGGTCCGGATCTGCTCCAGGTACGTCAGAGGTTCCCGGCGGAACTCCATGAGCTCCCGCAGCGCGTCCTTCTCCGCCGTTGTGATCACAACGTCCTCCTCCGACAGGGCGCCGACGAGCGTCGGGATCGCCAGGTCCCAGGCCCCGGCGCCTCCGGCGGTCAGGACGATCGGCCGGTAATTCGGGCTGATCTTGGGTGCGAGCTGGTCGGTGATCCGGCGGCTGAGCCGGTAGAAATCGATGACTTCCATGGGTCTCCCGTGGGTTCGGTGGCTAGGCCGGCGGGTTGGTGGTGACGCCCTCGCCGCTGACGGGGAAGCCGCCGGAGATGCTGCCGTCCTTGTCCAGGGTAACGACGCAGGTGATGCCGTCGCGGGTGCCGCTGACGACCCAGCCGTCGCCGTGGGGACGCGCCTGAGGGCGGCTGTCGGGGTTGGCGGCGATGCTCTTGAACCAGCCCTCGACCTGCGCCTTGGTGGTGCCGGGCGGGAAGAGCGTCTTGCCGGGCTCGGTGGACGAGGGCTTGTGGTTGCCACTGCCCAGGCCGTCGCCGTCCCAGATCTTGTCCATCGCCCCGTCGCCCATCTCACCGAAGCGGTGCATGTCGTATCTGGCGTCGGTGAAGTCGGGGTCGTCCCAGGGGTTGGTCTTCTTGGGCGCCTCGGGCTCGGATGTGTCGGCGCCCTTCGGGCGGCCCTCCTCGGCGCGCTTGATGCCGTGCTGCTGGGCTGGTCCCACGCGCTTGGGCATCATTCCGGGGTTGAACTTGGGACGCTTGGGGCCATCGTCGCCACCGCCGTGCGGTGGGGTGGGGCCTGAGGGATGCTTGTGGAGACCCGCCACAGCGAACAGGACCACCAGGACGGCGGTGGTCCGCAGAGCCGCCATGAGTTGTCGCATCGGGGGCCGCCTAGACGTCGAGGAGTGCGCGAAGGGCGGATAGGCTGGTGATCAGGCCCATCAGCCAGCCGAAGATGCGGCCGGTCCAGCGGACGACGGCGATCGCGAGCTGGGAGGCGACCAGCGGTGTGGCGAAGCCGAGAGAGAAGACCACCTCGGCCAGCCACACCACGACCTTGGCGATGCAGTCGGCGATGAAGGCGCGCACGACCTCCCGCACCGTCTGCACCAGGATTCCCGCGCCACGGGTCGCGGCACCCATGCCGGCGGCCGTGCCCGCGAAGATCCCGGCGACGTCGATGTTGATGGTGAGGATGTCGCGGTAGGCGTCGGCGGCGGCGCCCTGCCATTCGTTGAGGTCGCCGACCAGCCGCGTCTTGAGGGCCTCGGCGATGGAGAGCAGCTCACTGGCCATGTTGTCCCAGGTCATGGCGTGCGTCTCGATGGTCGCGGGGTCACCGGCGAGCCAGTCGAGTGCCTGCTTCAGTGGCTCGACCTGCTCGATGGCCCACTCGATGCCCATCGACAGGAGCGTGCTGAACGGGTCGATGGCGATGGCCGCCCCGTCGAGAGCGGCGCCCAAGCCCGCGATTGAGCCGTCGATCCAGCTGCCGGAGTCGATGGCGTCCTTGATGCCCATGTAGTCGTCGGCGAGCGGCAGGCCGGTCCAGCCGTCGCGGTGCGCGGCGCTGGTCGAAGGGATGTCGGAGGTCGTGGCGACCAGTGGGTTGCTCATGAGAGGACGCCGGGCCGGCTCAGGTCGCGGAGTGGAAGGAGTTGAAGCCGTCGGTGGTCGACTCCTCGGCCCGCTGGTAGGCGTCGGCGGTTTTCTTGATTCCCGCGGCGAGCAGCTCGATGTTCTCGGCGAGCATCCCCACGCCCTTGTCCTGGTCCCGGTGGCGTCCCTCCAGGATGGGCGGTAAGAACTGGCAGAGCTGCCCGTACGCCTCGTCGGCCTGGAAGATGGTGCCGCTCGCGGCCTTGACGGCGGCGAAGCGGTCGTGAATGGCCAACATGGCCGTGGCGTGCGCGCGCAGCGCCTCGACGTCGACCTCGAACCCCCCGTGCATCAGTAACGCCCCTCATCGTCCTCGGTGTCGGCGGTCCGGAATCCGGCCAGCAGGGCCCGGCCGGTCGCCGAGTCGGCGCCGACCGTCTCCCGCACGACCTCGGCGGCGGCCTCGGCGAGCTTGACCCGCGCATTGCGATAGGCGCCCATGATCGCCTGCTGCGTCTGCTCCAGACTCACGCGCTGCACCCGCGCGGAGAGCCGGACGTCGGCCATCGCCCCCGTGGAGTCGACGGTGACCTCGACGATCCCGTGGGCGTCGCTGGCCGTGACCCGCAGCGCGCCCAAGCCGGCAGCGGCGGCCTGCGTGTCGGCGGCCCGACGCAAGGCATTGGCCTGCCATGCCTCCAGGCGTTCCCGCGCATCCTCGGCGTCCAACAGCGGATTACCCATCGCGCCTCCGTTTCCGTTGCCGAGCAGGGGCTTTGGAGGCGTCAGTGTAGCCGCGGCCCGCCACACCAGGATTGCCGAGCGAATGCAGCGTGATCTCGCTGGTTGTCGATGTTCAGTCGTTGGTTTTGGTGGCTGCGGGAACGCGGCCGAGGTCGCGGTCTTTGAGCCGGTAACTGTCGCCCTTCATCGAGATCACCTCAGCGTGGTGGACAAGGCGGTCGATCATGGCTGCGGCTACCACGTCGTTGCCGAAGACTTCGCCCCACCGGCTCACAACCGGCAGGTGAGGCTCCGGCCAGCCGGACCTCCATTCCGGGGCCGGGGGGACTGGGTGACGATCGGGCTGCACGAGGCCGGGACGCTCCTACCCAGGCATTCGGCCCCAGCAGGCAAGGTGAGACGCTGCCTGGATGCGGCAGGTCACCGTACTCGGTAGTTGTGGTGCTTTTCCCGAGCCAGGCCGTGCCTGTAGCGGTTTCGCGGTGGACTGGGACGGCTACCGCTTGGTGCTTGACCTGGGCTACGCCACGCTACCGCGGTTGCTCAGGCACTGGCCCGATGGTGCGGTGGACGCTGTCGTCATCACCCATGAGCACCCGGATCACTACGTCGACCTGCACGGTCTGTTCAGGATGCGGTTCTACGGTCAGCCGGGGGGACCACGGCTGCCGTTGTACTGCCCGCCCGGCGTGCTCGACCGGCTCAGCGGCTTGGAGCCCGACGTCGACCTGCACGCGGTATTCGAGGTGCACCCACTACCCGGCAGCTACCGGGTCGGGCCGTTCGACCTCACCGGGCTGTCTCTGCCGCACTTCGTGCCCAACGCCGGCGTCCGGATTGAGGCCGACGGGATTGCCTTCGCCTACTCCGGAGACACGGGGCCGACTCCCGCGTTGGCCGAGCTGGGGCGTGGCGCCGACCTGTTCATCGTCGAGGCGACGGACCGCGGCGGCGAGACAAGCCGTCCCACCCGAAATCTGATGACCTCCACCGAGGCTGGTCGGTGGGCTCGTCGGGCGGGTGTCCGCCGCCTGATGCTCACCCAATTTTGGCCCGGCAACGACCGGGAGGCGGCAGTGGCCGCCGCTCAGGTGGAGTTCGGCGCTGCCGTGCTGGCGGCTGAGGAAGGGCTCACCCTGATGCTTGGGACGCCAGATGGCGGATGCGCCTGTCACGGTCACGGCTGACGAGCCCTGCTTCTGCCCATGGTCAGTCCGCTTCGTCATCATCGGTCAGGTAGCCAACGCCGTCACAAGTGGGGCAGGGCCCGAAAACGCTTCCCATTCCCTTACCCATGCCCGTGGTTTTCACCATGCCCGGGAGCCGCGCAACACCACGGCATTCCGGGCATCGGCGGTGAACGCCTGTGGGGCGAGGCGGAGGTGCCTCCGTGTCCTGGCGTTCTGGCTCCACCGCGCGAGGGTAGCCGTAGGGGGACTGGCGAGCGATGACCATGCCCGGAGCCAGAGTTCGACAGGGCAGCAGGTAGGCGTGCCGCGATTGTCGCCTGGAGGTCATGGGGTAGCCGGGCCGCACGGGCACCGGCAAGATGGTGGTGTGAAGACTGAGCCCGTCACAGCAGGCCGGATAACGGAGACCGGCTGCGGCTGCTGTGTACGTGCGTGGCAGATCGAGGGACCGCAAGAGCTGGTCGACACGATCCCGCTGGTGCTCACCGCTTCGACGGAGTGGGACCGGGACTAGTCACCGCAGGGCCGCAGCTCGGCCAGGGGCCTCAGGGTTGCGGCGTACTGGTCGGCATCGAACGTCAACGTGCCAAGATCTCCCAGGTCGGGCACCTGGCGACCGATGTCGGTCCAGTGGACTCGGCCGCTCCCTCGCAGCAGCCGGGCAGACAGCACGCCGCAGCCCCCCGTTCCGCAACTGGGGCACATGAGTAGCGCGACATGATCTGGCGGATCTTCGGCGGCCAGGTCCGACGGTGCTTCGCCGAGGAGTGCCCGTGCATGGGATTGCAGGATTCGCGGATAGCCGACCCAGAGCGGTGAGCGGAGTGAGTAGCCGGGTCGTCGCGCGTGAACCATGTCGAGGAACGGAGTTCCATCGATCAACAGTTCGAGCACGGTCAGTGTCGGGCGGGGGCGGTCCTTGGGCCAGCGCGCGGCGGCTCGGGGCATGAGCAGCTCGTGGGCGCGTTCTGCCAGGCCCAGCACGTTAAGCGTCTCGTCCACGTCGGCAGGATGCCAGAGGCGGTTCGCGTCGTCCGCCCGTATTCGCCTCGATCGGCTCGGACGCACGGACGGCTGCCGGCACCGGGTTGCGGCAGAATGCCTGCATGCCGAGCGATCCCGTTGAAGACCTGTACCCCGAGGTGGCAACCGCGGGGAGTCTTGCCGCCGCCCTCGATGCCATCGCTGTTCAGCATGGTCTGTCGCTCGGAACGGTTCGAGCCCTGGACTCGTCCTCGCCCCTGACCTCGGCAAGTGTCCCTGGTGAATCCCCAGTACGTGACGATCTGACGGTGAGTGCGAGCACCGGTGAACGCCGCTTCAGTCTCGAAGGCTGGGGGCAGGGGATCGCCTTGATCGTTGGCGACACCGACGACCTGGTCGGGGTCGTCCGTGCGGCGCACGGCTGGCGTGCCGGCACGCCGTTGCACGACATCAGGCGTTCGGCGCCATTCGTCGTGCTGACTCGCCGGGGCGAGGTCGTCGAGCAGGGCCCGGCGGGAGTGGTGGCGGCCGAATGGCAGTGGCTCAGACAGCGCACCGAAGAAGCCGATTGGCCAAACCACACGGCGCTGATCGAGGCGGCCTACAACGAGCCGAGGCTACGGCAGCTCTACCCGTACACGAGTCACTCCGTCTTGAACTTCTCCACCACCACGGGATATCCGTTCTCGCCCAACCTGGTCAGTCTCAGCGCGCACGGTTCGCGTTCAAACTTCCGGGTCTGGGGACGGCGTGAGGTCCTCGGCGAGACCGCAACCGCCACGGAGGCAGTGGCGCTCGCTGTCGCCCACCTTCCGGCCGACCTCGGCCCAGCTGTCGCTGGACGATACGAGGGGCAGCGCCGCTAGGCATGGCGTGCAAGGTGACTGCGGTGACGATCTCAGTAGGATGCTGAGATGTCTCGACCAGTGGTATTCGACCTCTTTCATACCCTGGTTCAGGGAGCCGACGAGGAGCGTGACCGGGTTGTCGGCGAGATGGCGGTCATGGTTGGGGTAGCTCCGACCGAGCTGGTCGCCGCGTACCACGCCACCTGGCGGGACCGGCTGGTCCGGTGGGACGTGGAGGAGACCATCCGCATCCTCGCCGGACGTGTCGGTGGCACACCAACCAACGAACAGGTGACACGGGCCGGTGAGCATCGGCGAGCCCTTGCCCGGCGGGTGCTGGACAGCGTCTCGACCGCCACCTTGGACGTGCTCGACGCGCTCCGCGGCGACGGGCACCCGCTGGCCCTGATCAGCAATGCCACCTCGGACACTGCCGAGGCGTGGCCGCAGAGTCCGCTCGCCCAACGGTTCGATGTAACGGTCTTCTCCTGCGATGTCGGGCTGGCCAAGCCCGACCCGGCGATCTATCACCTTGCTGCCGAGCGCCTGGGCGTTGGGCCGGCAGAGTGTGTCTTTGTTGGTGACGGTGCAGACGGTGAGCTGGCGGGGGCGGCAGCGGTCGGTATGACCGTCTTCCGGACCACAGAGCACAACGACACCGACCCGAGCTGGGGCGGGCCGGTATTCCCCACCCTGGGCGACCTGCCCGCCATGTTCCGAGAGCCGTCCACGGTCATGGAGTCCGGGGCACACACGGGACACAGGACAGCGTGAAACGTGTTGGATGTCGAGAACCGCCGACTGGCTCCGTCCTCGGGGAGGATGCGGTCACTGTGAGCGCACCAGAGCAGGGAGATCCAGCATGGGGATCCAGCGGATGGACAACGTCCTCATCGTTGTCGAGGATCTTGACGCGGTCATCGCGTTCTTCGTCGAACTCGGCATGGAGTTGGAGGGGCGAGGGCCGGTCGAGGGGCGGTGGGTGGAGCGGGTCATCGGGATCGACGACGTCCGGCAGGAGGTCGCGATGCTGCGGACCCCGGACGGCCACGGCAAGGTCGAGCTGGCGATGTTCCACCGACCGGCGGCGATCAGCGCGGAGCCGAAGGACGCGCCGGCGAACACGCTGGGCATTCGGCGCATCATGTTCGCCGTCGACGACATCGAGGACGTGATCACCCGGTTGCGCGGCCACGGCGCCGAACTCGTCGGGGAGGTGGAGCGGTTCGAGGACATCTACCGGCTCTGCTACGTACGGGGCCCCGAGGGCATCATCGTCGGCCTGGCTGAACAGCTCCGCTGACGGCCGCCGCCGGTCGGGCCCACCCACTACTTCAAGGATGTAGGGGCCTCGCGAGCGGCGGAGACCACTACATCCCTGAAGTAGGGCGGATCGTGGAGGGCGCAGCGCCCAGGCGCGGGCGGCGGGCTCAGGCGACCAGGGTGCCGCCGTCCACTGTCACCACCGTGCCGGTGGCGTAGGTCGCTTGCAGGAGGTAGACGAACGCCTCGGCGACCTCCTCGGGCTCGCCCACCCGGCCCAGCGGAAGCGACTCGCTGAGCTGCGCGTACATCTGCTCCCGGGTTGCCTCGGGCAGGGAGTCCCAGAGCGGTGAGCGGATCACGCCGGCGGAGACGGCGTTGACCCGGATCGGGGCGAGTTCGACGGCGAGCGCGCGAACCAGCGCGTCGATCGCCCCGGTGATGCTGGCGGCGACCGACCAGCCGGCGCTGGGCCGGTGGTTGGCGGTGCCGGTGGTGAGGGTGATCGACCCGCCGGGGCGCAGGTACGGCAGTGCCGCGTTGACCGCCGACAGGGAGCCGAAGTAGCGCAGGTCGAAGGCGGTACGGGCGGCGGCGAGGTCGAGGGCGTCGACGGACATCAGCGCGAGGGGTTCGCCGGCGGTGTAGACGAGGTGGTCGAACGAGCCGAGATCGTGGAACAGCCGGGACACGGCCTCCGGGTCGGTGAGGTTGGCGACGTACCCCTGGGTGGTGGTCGGCAGGGTCGTCAGGGCGCGGTCCACGCTGCGCTGGTTGCTGGAGGCGACCACGACCTGGGCGCCCTCGCGGGCGGCACGGGCGGCGGTGGCGAGGCCGATCCCCGACGTTCCGCCGAGGACGACGACGCGCTGGTCGATGAGGGTCATGCTGGTGTCCTTCCGGATCGTGTGGTGGAGACGGTTACCACCGTGCGCCGCCGGGAACGTCCGCGTCCAAGACCTCTTCCACCTCCTGTGATGCCCGTTGGGCATCACCCCACTCATACCCGACGGGTATCATGGAACCGCCCGGAGCGGGAATCGGGACGGGGGCAGGGTGGACGTCGATCTACGCAAGCTTCGCTACTTCGTGGCGGTCGCGGAGGAGCTGCACTTCGGTCGCGCCGCCGCCCGACTGCACATCGCCCAGCCGGTCCTTTCGCGTCAGATCCGGGCCTTCGAGCACGAACTGCGCGCCGAGCTCTTCGTTCGGGACCGCCGCTCCACAGCGCTGACCGAGGCCGGTCGACAGCTGCTGACCGACGCCCGCCCGCTGCTCGCCTCGGCGGACGCCCTGCGGCGGCGGGTGCAACGGGCCGCGCACGGCAGGCCGACGTTCACCATCGCGTTCATGCCGGGCCTTCTCGTCACCGCCGAGGCCCGCGCCATCGGCCAGCGGCACCCCGACCTGGCCGTCAACGTCGTCCGTACGTCCTGGGACGACCAGGCCGACATCGTCCGCGAGGGGCGCGCTGACGTCAGCTACGTGCGGCTTCCGGTCGACCAGCGCGGCCTGTGCCTGCGGCCACTGTTCACCGAACCCCGGGTCGTCGTCCTACCCACCGATCACCGGCTGGCTGGCAAGGAGTCGGTCGGCCTCGCCGAGCTGGTCGAGGAGCGGCTGTTGCAGGACCCGGACGCGGTGCCGGAGTGGCGGGACCTGCCGAACCGCCCCGTCGACCCCGATCCCCGCCCTCGGCCCGAGCTGAACTCCGTCGAGGAGAAGCTGGAGCATGTCGCCGCGTACGCCGGGATGGTGATCCTGCCGCTGTCGACGGCGACGTTCTACACGAGACCCGACGTCAGCCACGTGCCCGTCACTGACCTCGGCCACAACCAGGTGTGCCTGGCCTGGGCCGAGGACAACCGGTCGCCCCTGGTGCACGAGTTCGTGGACCTCGCCGTGCGGCAGGCCCCGCAACCTGACGACCGACGCCGAGGGGGGTCAGGCGGCGCCGCTCGGGAAGGTTTCGCGTAGGGCCGGGTCCAGCGGTCGACCGCTCGTCGGTTCGATGAACAGGTCGGTGAGCAGGAGGTCGGCGAGGTAGCTGGGGTTGACCCCCGACTCCTTGCGGCCGAGGGCCTGTAGCGCGCCGCCCAGTCGCAGCGCGGCCTTCGCCGCGGCGGACGGCATCCGCGCGACCCGGCGACGCCGACCGACCGCGTCGGCGATGCGCGCGATCATGTCGTGCCAGGTGAGGTTCTCGTCGGCGACCGGGAGGTCCGCGCCGCTGGCCTGCTCCAGGGCGTCGACAGCGACCTCGGCCACGCTGCGGGCGGAGGCCGCGGCGCTGCCGCCGGTCGGGGCGACCAGCGGGGTACGCGAGCGGGCCCACCGGTCCAGCGGTCCGGCCCAGTTGGGCAGCCGGTCGCCGACGCGACCGAAGACGAAGGGCAGTTCGAGTACGGCGACGGGCAGGCCCTCGCCGGCGGCGGCCCGCCCCTCCCGGGCCTGCTCCAGGCGACACCGGATGTACGTGTGCCGTTCGGCGAGGCGCCACTGCGGGTGGAGCCGGTCGAAGTAGGTGTAGTAGGAGCCCATCACGACGCCCCGGGTGAGCCCTTCGAGGCGGGCGGCGGTGAACAGGCGTACCACCGGGTCGACGTTGTCGCGGCGGAACTCGGGATAGATCGGCTTGGGCAGCGGCCGTTGCTCGTCGGTGCGGGTGGCGTACACGACGCCGTCGTGGCCGGCCAGCAACGGCCGCAGTTCCTCGACCGAGGCGGACCCGACGTCGAGCAGGTGGTCGACGCCCGGCTGGGCGGTACGCGCCACAGTGGTCGTGGTGTGACCACGCTCCCGGAGCACGTCCACGACGTGCGCGCCGATCAGACCACTGCCACCCACCACAAGAATTCGCACGGTGCATCGTCCACTCTCGAACCCGTGCCTTGTCAACCCACTGTCACCGCCGACGTGGGTACCGGTCACTGCTTGTTCCTCGCGACCGTGCTCAACCTCGCCGCGGTGTCGGCGTCGGTGGACGGCCGCCGTTGGATGGCGGCGAGCGCTTCGGCCACGGTCGCCGGCGGTGGCGGTCGCGCCCGCCTGGGCCGGCGCGACGGTGAGAGCGGCAAGCACCGTTCTGCCCACCGTGAGGAATCCGAGTCGGCTACGCGCCGAGCCCCCTGAGGTTGATGGTCGGAGCCGATGCGCTCCGACGTCCTCCCGCAGACGCTAGGCTCGGGCGAAGAGGGTCTACAGTGGGCGTGCGTATACGTTCGGTGACGGTTGCCTGACTGTGATGCACCGCCGTGCATCCGAGAACTTCTCATAAACGGGGGTTGGGGATGCCGGAGCCGCGCGCCTTCTGGCTGGACGAGCAGTTCGACCGCGAACACGGCACCGACGGGCGCGGCCGGTACGAGGCCGAGGTCTTTCGCCGGGTCGACGAGTTCGCCGACACCTGGGGTGACTTCGCGCCGGTGGCGTTCGCGGTGACGGCCTGGCGGCTGGCCACCGAGCTGTCGCCCGGCTTCGTCCGTTGGCACCGACGGGTCATCTCGGCGACCTGCGCCCGCAGCCCCTGGGACGGCAGCCTGGTCTGCGCGGTGACCGTGGCCTCCTGCTGGCCGGCCGAACTGACCTGGACCAAGCAGTGGCAGCGCGACCGTGGTTGGCAGGACTGGCCGCAGCTGTTCGGGCAGTTCACCACCCCCACCGAGCAGGACCAGACCCGCCGCCCCCACCTGCGCGCGCTGCTGCAGGTGGAGGCGCCCGTCCCGCTCGACGACCTGCCGCCGACGCCCGCCGGTCCGGACGACGAGGTCGCCGTGGCGGCGCACCGGGCCGTGGCGGTGCTGGCCCGGGAACTCAACGACCTCCTCGCGCCGATGATCGGGCAGCTCGACGCCGGAGTGCCCGCGGACTCCTGAAATGCCCGCCGGCCGGTAGGGTCGTCGGCGTGGACGTGGACGACATCGCCGCCCGGCTCGGGGTGCCCGTCGAGGAGGTCGACCGGGTGCGCCGGCTCGCCGGGGACGGACCATCAGCGCCGTTGCCAGCCAAGGCCGACGCGCCCGCGATCCTCGACCGGCTCGCCGTGTTGCCGGACGACGCCGCCGAGATCATGGCGGGCTGGCCCGACCCCGACTCTCCGCTGTGGACTCCCGAGCTGCGTTGGCTGCTCGACCGCTCGATCGCCCTGGTCCGCGCCGACCTGGCGGGCTACGACTGGCTGTCGCCCGGCCCGGAGCTGCCCCGAGACCGAGGCCCCGCCTGGCGGCACCTCTACGTGTACGCGTACCTGGCCCTTGTCGACGTCGTGCGCGGGTACCACAGCGACCACGGCATCCCCGATGCCGTGACCTGGGTGACCCTCGCTGACCTGGGTCGCAACCTCGCCATCGACCGACGGATGCGCGGCGAGGGCTGGCCGATCATGCAGAGCTGGCTGACGCTGCACTCGCGCGGCAGCGTCTACGAGCTGGGCCGGCTGCAGCACCAGCGCGGCGACGCCGCGATCGGCCTGCACGTCCCGGAGTCGGGGCCGTTGACCCCGACGGCGATCGAGGCGTCGCTCGACGAGGCCCGCGCGTTCTTCCCCCGGCACTTTCCCGACGAGCACTACACCGCGTTCTCCTGCGCCTCCTGGCTGCTCGACCCGCAGCTGCGGGAGTACCTCCCCGAGGACTCCAACATCGTGCGGTTCCAGCGCCGGTTCGAGCTGGAGCCCTACGAGGAGTCGGCGGGGCCGGACGCCGACATCGAGGTGCTGCGGTTCGGGTTCCGCACCCTGAGCACGCCGCTCGACGAGTTGCCGCGCCGCACCGTGCTCCAGCGGGCGATCATCGACCACCTCCAAGCCGGCGGGCACTGGCACTGGCGCCACGGCCGCTTCCCGATCTAGGCGTCCGCGTCCCACCACGCGGCGTTGGCGGCCGCCTGGGCGGCCGGTTCGATGACCTCCCACACCTCGGCGATGAACCCGTCGGCGATCCGCAGGACGTCGACCACCACGATCTCCGGCCCCGCGTCGGGGAGTCGGCGTCGCGAGTGCACCACCACGTGGTCGCCGTCGGCCAGCAGGTGCAGGATGTCGACCCGCATCCCGGCGGTCGGGCCCAGCGCGGCGCCGACTGCGGCGAGCCACTGGTCCTTGGTCGAGGTCGTCGAATCCGACCGGTGATGGAGGAAGTCATCGCTCAGGAACGAGGCGAGCGTGTCGACGTCGCCGGTGTCGACAAGGCCCGCCAACGCACGTCCCACGATGTTCTTGTTCTCGATGGTCATGGCCGCAAGTGTTTGCCCGGCCCGGGCGCTTGTCGATGACATCGCACTTCATGGCGTCCCGGGCGACGATGAGTAGGCTCATGATCGTGTACGCGGTCGGGGAACTGCTGCGGCAGTGGCGCAAACGCCGAGGGCTCAGCCAACTCGACCTGGCCATCGCCGCGGATGTCTCGGCGCGGCACGTCAGCCTGGTCGAGACCGGCAAGTCCACGCCGAGCGCCGGCATGATCCTCCGGCTCGCCGACCAACTCCACGTGCCGCTGCGTGACCGCAATCAGATGTTGCTCGCCGCCGGCTTCGCGCCCCGGTACCCGCAGCGCCCGCTCGACGACACCGCCCTGTCCGGTGCCCTCGACGCGGTCCGTTGGGTGCTCCAGGCGCACGAGCCGTATCCGGCGCTGGTCTTCGACCGCCGGTGGAACATCGTGCTGACCAACCGGGCGGTCGACCCGTTCTTCGCGTACGCGGCACCCGAGCTGTTGCGGCCGCCGGTGAACCTGGTCCGGTTGGGCCTGCACCCGCGTGGCCTCGCCCCGCTGGTCGTCAACCTGGGGGACGTACGGGCGGTGTTCCGCAGCCGGATCTCGCGCCAGCTCGCCGCCGCTCCCGACGCGGAGCTCGCGGCACTCTACGAGGAACTGCTCAACCCGCTGCCCGACCAGCCGACGAGCGAGAGAGCCGACGCCGACGTGGTGCTCCCGATGATCCTGCGGATCGGTGGGCGGGAGCTGCGGCTCTTCTCCACCATCACCACCTTCGGCACCCCGATGGACATCACCGTCGAGGAGATCGCTGTGGAGTCCTACTACCCGGCGGACCCGGAGAGCGCCGCCTACTTCACGCGGTAGGGCCCGGCCTGGTCACCGACCGGACCGGGCCCCACCACTCGTCAGCCTGTGGTCAGGATGAATCTCTCCCAGGAGCCGACCGAGGTGCGGTTGGCGATCAGCGCCCCCGCCCCGGCGTTCTCTGCGGCCACGATCTGGTTGTTGACCGTGGCGCGCAGACTGACCGTCCCGTCGGAGTTGTTGATGAGCTGGAAGGTCTCCCACGCACCCACAGACGTGCGGTTGGCGATCAACGGCTCCGCGCCCGCGTTCTCGGCGGAGACGTAGAGTCCGTTCGCGCGCGACCGCAGGGCGATGGTGCCGTTGCCGGCGTCCACCCGGTCGAACTGCTCGGTGGTGCCGACACTCGCCTTGTTGGCGATCAACGGGCTGGTGCCGACCGCCGACACGTACTGGCTGTTGACCTGCGCCCGCAGGGTGCTCGCCGGTGCGCTGCTACCGGTGCCGGTGGCGAAGGTGAACGCGTCGACATCGAACAGGTAGCCGGACCCACCCTTGAAGACCAGGTACAGCGTCGTCGACGCGGTGGGTGGGTTGCTGATCGTGCCGGACGCCTCGACGAAGGTCTCCCAGTTGCCGGTCACCGGCACCGTGACGGTGCCCAGCAGGGTGCCGGTGGCCGACCCGGCCCGGACCTCGATCGTGCCACCGGCGCCGGCCGACGACGCCCGCACGGTGAAGCGGTTGGCGTTGGCCAGGTTGTACGGCTGGTACGAGATCCAGTCGTTGTTCTCGATGAAGCCGGCCGTGCGGCCACCCTCGGCGCTGGTGTGGTCGGTGGCCTGCACACCGGACTGGGCGCCGAAGTGCTCACCCTGGCGGTGCTTCGGTTGCAGCGTCTTGATGCTGTGCGTGGTGAGCCCGCCGTTGTCGGTGTACGCGGCGTCGAAGACCCCGTAGATGTTGGCCGCCGAGTCGTGCTCCCCGTCGGTCGGGAGGGTGATCGTCCCGCTGCACCCGGTCTTCGAGGTGATCTGGTGGGCGTGGCTGTCGTGGCCCAGCGCGTAGGTCAGGCTCACCTTGGCGCAGTCGATAGTGCCATCCTGCGGATCGCTCACCGAGATCTGGTATGGCACCGTGTCACCGAAGGTGAACAGCTGCCCGTCGGCGGGCGTGGTGAGCGACACCGTCGGGGCGGTGTTGCCCACCGTGACGATCAGGCTCGCCGTGCCGGACAGGCCGGTCGGGTCGGTGACCTTCAGGGTGGGGCTGTACGTGCCGTTTGTGGTGTACGTCTTGGTGGGGTTGGCCGCCGTCGACGTGGTGCCGTCACCGAAGGTCCACAGGTAGCTGAGCGCGCCACCCTCCGGGTCGGAGCTGCCGGCCGACGAGAAGTTGACAGTCAACGGGTTGGCCCCCGAGGTGGGGTTCGCCGAGGCGACCGCGATCGGGTTGCGGTTGCCACCACCGATGTACTCGATCCGGAAGAGCGCCTGGTTGTTCGAGCCGGTGCCGTAGTCCAGCACGTAGAGCGCGCCGTCCGGGCCGAAGGCCATGTCCATGACCTGGGTGCCGGTCCACGGAAAGCTGGAGATCTCCCCGCGCGACCCGTCGGAGTTGACAGCGATCGGCTTGATCCAGCGGCGGCCGTACTCGCCGGCGAAGAACTGACCGTTCAGCGAGGACGGGAACTTGATGCTGGAGTTGAGCGAGGCGTCGTAGCGGTAGACCGGCCCACCCATCGGCGACTCCGAGCCGCTGCCGAACTCCGACGGCGAACCGGAGTCGCCCGCGTACTTGATCCAGGCCGGCTTCGCCGCGGGCAACGTGCCGAGCCCGGTGTTGCGGAACGAGTTGTTGGTCGGCCCGCCCGTGCAGTTGTACTTGGACTGCGACGGCCCGGACGGGAAGGTGTATTCATTGTATGTTTCCGTGCTCGTGTTGCTGCCGGTGCAGTACGGCCAGCCGTAGTTGCCGGGTGCCGTGATGCGGTTGAACTCGACCTGACCCTGCGGGCCCCGGCTGGAGTTCGTGCTGCCGGCGTCGGGGCCGTAGTCGCCGAGGTAGACGACGCCTGTCGCCTTGTCGACGCTCATCCGGAACGGGTTACGCATCCCCATCGCGTAGATCTCCGGACGGGTGTTGGCCGTGCCGGGGGCGAACAGGTTGCCCGACGGAATCGTGTACGTGCCGTCCGCCTGGGGCTTGATCCGCAGCACCTTGCCCCGCAGGTCGTTGGTGTTGCCCGCAGAGCGCTGGGCGTCGAACTGCGGGTTGCGGTTGGTCCGCTCGTCGAGCGGCGCGTAGCCGGACGACTCGAACGGGTTGGTGTCGTCGCCGGTGGTCAGGTACAGGTTGCCGGCGCCGTCGAAGTCCAGGTCACCGCCGACGTGGCAGCATTGCCCCCGGTCGTTGGCGACCTGCAGCACGATCTTTTCGCTGCCCAGGTTGAGCGTGTCGTCGCTGTTGAGGGTGAACCGGGACAGCCGCAGGTGCCCCTTCCACCGGTCCCAGTCGGACTGCGTACCGGTGGTCGGGGCGTCCCCGGACGGGGTGCTCAGGGTGGGGGAGTAGTACAGGTAGATCCACCGGTTGGTGGCGAAGTTGGGGTCGACGGCGACGCCCTGCAACCCCTCCTCGTCGTGGGTGTAGACGGACAGGGTGCCGGAGACCTTGGTGTTGCCGGCCACGTCGGTCACCCGCAGCACGCCGTTGCGGGCGGTGTGCAGCACCGAGCGGTTGGGCAGGACGGCCAGGGACATGGCCTCACCCAGCTCGCCCGAACCGGTGGCGAGTTTGACCTGTTGATAGTCGGAGGCGGGAATCACCACCGCCTGGGCGGTGGACGGTGCAGCCACAGCGAGGGCCGCGCTCGCGACGGTGAGGACCGCCGCGAAGAGCGCCCGGGGCCAGCGCCGGGGGTACGAGAGCATGATCGTCCTTTCTCGACGACCGGGGGACGGGCGCGCGGGGGCGCACCACGACCAGGTGGGGTGGTGGAGAACGAGCGGGGGGAGCAGGTCAGTTGGTGGTGACCAGGTCGAACTTCTCCCACTGACCGATGGAGGTCCGGTTGGCGATCAGCGGGGACGCGCCCGCGTTGTCCGCCGCGACGTAGCGGTTGTTGACAGTGGCCCGCAGGCTGACCGTGCCGTCGGAGTTGCGGACCAGCTGGAAGGTCTCCCAGGCGCCGGCGGTGGCCCGGTTGGCGATCAGCGCGGCGGCTCCGGCGTTCTCGGCCGCGACGAACTGCCCGTTGCCCTTGGCCCGCAGTGCCACGTTGCCGTTGGCGAGGTTGACCAGGTCGAACCGCTCGGTGGTGCCGACGCTGGCCTTGTTGGCGATCAGCGAGGTGGTGGAGTTGGGCGCGCTGACGTACTGGTTGTTGGCGCGGGCCCGCAGGGTGGAGCCGGTGGCGGTGGGCGGCGGGGTGGTCGTGCGCGGCGAGCAGTCGGCCGTGACGGAGCCCGCGGCGACCTGAAGGCCACCGAGCAGCATCTTGGTGAAGTTCGGGTCGGTGTACGACGCCTCGGTGTGCCCGAGACCCGTGTACCAGGCACGCCCGCCGCCGTAGGCCTTGCACCAGGTGATCGGGTGGTCGCCGCCCATGTTGCCGCCGCTGTAGGACGACTCGTCGAGGCTGGCCAGGACCCGTGCGGTGGACCGCGGGTTGGTGCGGTAGTTGTACCACTCGTCGGAGCGGACCCAGGTGGTGCCGAGGTGGGCGGTCGACGGGTTGGTCTGGTCCTCGATCTTCACCGTGGCGTTCTGGATCGCCGGGTGCGAGTCGAACCACGCGCCCACCAGCGAGCCGTACCACGGCCAGCTGTACTCGGTGTCGGCAGCGGCGTGCACGCCGACGTACCCGCCACCTGCGGCGATGTACGACTCGAACGCCGTCTGCTGGCTGGCGTTGAGGACGTCGCCGGTCGTCGACATGAAGACCACCGCCTGGTACTGGGCCAGGTTGGAGGTGGTGAACTGGGCGGCGTCCTCGGTCGAGGTCACTGTGAAGCCGTTGGCCGAGCCGAGCTGCTGGATCGCGGCGATGCCGTTGGGGATGGAGGAGTGCCGGAAACCGGCGGTCTTGCTGAACACCAGGACCTTGGTCAGTGGTGCCGCCGAAGCGGGGGTCGGCAGGGCGACCAGGCTGGCCAGCATGACGGCCAGGCCGGTGACGAGTGCCAACAGGCGGGGACGGGAACGCATGGTCTTGCTCCTCTGCTGAGCGTCGGCCCAGGCGCGCGTCACGGAGCTGTGCGGGCTCGCCGGGGCCGAGGTTGGCGGTGGTACGGAGCCGGGCCGCCGACGCTCGGCTGAGATGGTGCGGGGTGGTGCCGTACCTGTGGGGATCGTCCTGCGGGGGTAGCGCGACGCTGCGCCGTGCGGGTTGCCGTGCCGGTGCTCCCCGCCCGCCGAGGGGGGAGCGTCGCTACCGCCAGCGCCAGGAGACGGCTGGTTCGGCAGTGGCGACCAATCGCGATCGCGTCGCCGAGGTGCCCCACTTACCACAAAGGATGGTCAAGGCGCATCGACTTCTGTCGCTGACGCAGTAAACCTCCGATGTCTGCGCTCCGTCAATACCGCGCCCGTTGGCTACCACTCACTGGGCCCTGGGGATTCTGCGGGGATCGGAGAGCGGTGCCAGGTGCCGGTGCTGGTCCGGGGGGCACCGCGGGCGCGGCCGCGACGAGCGCGGTCCGGACGGTTTCCGCCATGGGGTCGTCCGGGTGCTCGATCCAATGCTGGACGGCGACCCGCAGGATGGTCAGGAAGGTCGCGGCCAGGAGGCGGGAGCGCAGTGCGACGTCGTCGTCGGTCAGCCGGTGGGCGAGTTCCGCGGCCAGCTCGCGCTCGATCGCGGCGTACGCCGCCACCTGGTGTGGGGCCAGACCGGGGTGCCCGCGTAGCTCCCGGCGTTGGGTCAGCCAGGAGGGTTCAGAACCGCCGAAGACCTCCTCGGTGAGGCGCTCGGCTGCCCGGCTGAGGACGGTCCACGGCGCCTCGTCGAGGGGCTGTTCCCGGATCAGCTCCAACAGTCGGTGCAGGCGCATGGTGTCGCCGTGGAAGAGGGCCTGCTCCTTGCTGGAGAAGTAGTTGGAGAAGGTCCGCCGGGAGACGTTGGCGGCGTCGGCGATCGCCTCGACCGTCACCGCGTCGATGCCCTCGTCGGCGGCGAGGCGGAGGGCCGCCTCGTGTAGGGCGAGGCGGGTGGCCGCCTTCTTGCGCTCCCGCAGACCGGTCGTCTCGTCCATTGCACCGAGGGTACGTGCGGGTGAGCGACTTCTCAATGAGCAAACTTGCGCAGTGGGAAAGATCGGTAGATGCTTGCTTGAGGCAACCAACTCGGGTGGGGAGCAGACGTGGACAGCGATGCCGGTGAAGTCGGCCTTCGCCTGTACGACCTGGTCAGAAGCGTTCGACTGCTGAAGCAGCGCCGGGCCGACGAACACCCGGTGATCCCGGCCGGCATGCTCGGCATGCTCGTGCAGATCGAACAGCTCTCCAGCGACTGTCACGCCCGCGACCTGGCCGACCGCACTCGGCTGGACGCATCGACCGTCAGTCGCTCCGTCGCGGCGCTCGTCGCGCACGGGCTGGTCGAGCGGCGGCCGGACCCGTCCGACAAGCGGGCGACCATCCTGGCGGTCACCCCGGCCGGCCGTACCGCCCTGGCCGACAGCCACCGCTGGTACGGCGAGGTGCTCGAACGGGCGCTCGCCGACTGGACTCCCGGCGAGGTGGCGGCGCTGAGCGTCGCCCTCGGCCGATTCACCGGCGACATCGAGATCGCCCTCGGAAACAACGACAACGACAACCTGGAGGCCGCGCGATGAGCGCACCCACCATGACGGCCGGCGCTGAGCCGATGACCCATCGGCGGACGCTGGAAGCGCTCAGTGGCCTGCTGCTGGTGCTCTTCGTAGCGATGCTGAGCAGCACTGTCGTCTCGACCGCGCTACCGAAGATCATCGGAGCCCTGAACGGCTCGCAGAACCAGTACACCTGGGTGGTCACCGCCACCCTGCTCACCGCGACGGCAACCACCCCGATCTGGGGCAAACTGGCCGACCTGTTCAACAAGAAGATCCTCATCCAGGTCGCCATCGTGGTCTTCCTGGTGGGCTCGGTCGTCGCCGGCTTCTCGCAGAGCGCCGGCCAGCTCATCGCCGCCCGTGCGTTCCAGGGCATCGGGGTCGGCGGTCTGCAGGCGCTCGTCCAGGTGGCGATCGCGGCCATGATCCCGCCGCGCGAGCGGGGCCGCTACAACGGCTACCTCGGTGGTGTCATGGCCGTCGCGACGGTCGGTGGCCCACTGCTCGGCGGCCTCATCGTCGACACGTCCTGGCTCGGCTGGCGCTGGTGCTTCTTCGTCGGCGTGCCGGTAGCCGCCATCGCGCTGATCCTGCTCCAGGCCACCCTGCACCTGCCGACCGCACGGCGTGAGAACGTCAAGATCGACTACCTGGGTGCGAGCCTCATCGCCGCTGGCGTCAGCGTGCTGCTGATCTGGATCTCCTTCGTCGACGGCTCGTTCGCCTGGGCCTCCTGGCAGACCGCGGCCATGGTGGGCGGATCGCTCGTCCTGCTCGCCCTGGCGGTCTGGGTCGAATCACGCGCGGCCGAGCCGGTCGTCCCGCTCGGTATCGTGCGCCAGCACACCACCGCGCTGGCCATCCTCGGCAGCCTCGCGGTCGGCATGGCCATGTTCGGCGGTGCCGTCTTCCTCGGTCAGTACTTCCAGATCGGCCGCGGCTACAGCCCGACCGAGGCAGGCCTGCTCACCATCCCGATGATGGCCGGAGTCCTCGGCTCTTCCATCGTCGCGGGTCGGCTGATCACCAAGAGCGGAAAGATCAAGCCGTACATCGTCGCCGGTTCGATCCTGCTCGTCGCCGGGTTCGCACTGCTCGGCACCATCGACCACGAGACGTCGCTCGTCCTGGTCGGCGCCGCCATGTTCACCGTCGGCGTCGGCGTCGGCATGACCATGCAGAACCTCGTTCTCGCCGTTCAGAACACGGTCTCGCTCAAGGACATCGGCGCGGCCAGTTCCAGCGTCGCGTTCTTCCGGTCGCTCGGGGGCACCATCGGCGTCTCCGTGCTCGGCGCCGTCCTCGCACGCCGGGTCGGCGACCAGATCACCCGCGACCTCACCGCCGCCGGGATCCCCACCTCCGGCGGCTCGGGCAGCAGCAACCTCAACATCACCGCCCTGCCCGAGCAGGTCCAGGAGATCGTCCGGGCCGCGTACGGCGACGCCACCGGACACATCTTCCTCATCTCCGCCGCCATCGGGGTCGTCGGCATCATCGCCGCGCTCCTGCTCAAGCCGATCACCCTGCGGACCAGCCTCGACCTGCCGGACGCCGCCACGTCGGCGGCCGTCGCCGCCGACGCGGTCGACGGCGCCCCCGCCTTCGACCAGGTGCGCGTCGACACCCCGCAGGACGGACCGACCCGGCGAGGCTGACGTCGGGCCATCCGACCCGGGGCCGCCGCCGTCCTCAGACGGCGGCGGCCCCGGTCTGTCCAGCCAGGGCCGGTACGAGCGAACGTCACCGAATCGAGGGGTCTGTGGATACCGCGGAGCTGCCAGCGGCACCCGCCCGGCGAGCCGCCGCACTGCTCCGGGCCATGCGTGAGCTGGGGCTCGTCGCCGCACTGTTCCTCATCTACAAGGCGGCTCGGGTGGCGGCGGCCGACCGGGTGTCGACCGCGGTGGGAAACGGGGAATGGATCTGGAGGGTGGAGCGCCTGTTCCACCTGCCCGACGAGGCCGCCTTCCAACGTCCTGTGCTCGCCCACGAGCTGTTGGTGCACCTGACCAACGGCTACTACGCGTACGTGCACTTCCCCGCCACGATCATCTGTCTGATCTGGCTGTACGTACGCCACCCCGTGCGTTATCTCTGGACGCGCCGCATGCTCGCCGGGCTCACCGCGGCCGCACTGGCGCTGCACTTCCTGGTTCCGCTGGCACCGCCGCGACTGACCGCCCTGACCGGCATGGTGGACACCGGCAGCCGTTACGGGCCCGCCGTCTACGGCCCGCCCGACACGGACGCGTTGAGCAACCAGTACGCCGCCATGCCCTCCCTGCACGTCGGCTGGGCTCTCGCCGTCGCCGTCGCGCTCATCGCGGTGACCGGCGGGCGCCTGCGGTGGCTGTGGCTGGCGCACCCGCTCGTCACCCTGCTGGTTGTCGTGACCACGGGCAACCACTACTGGCTCGACGGCGTCGTCGCGGCAGTGCTGCTCGCCGTCGTCTGCCTCGTGCTGCCCAGGCCCGCACGGCCGACCAGCCCACCCACCCGCGGACGCGGCGCCCGGGCCGGACGGCCCCGCCAGCGCGTACGGGCTCCGCACGCGCCGTCTGGTCACCCACCCGCGCGAGCCGACGCCGGTGACGTCGTGAGAACGCCATGACCGGCCAGGAGCCGGTGCCGGGCACCGACCGGCGCTAGCCCCTGGGGTAGCGCCGAACGGGCTTGTCAACCGGTCGGCTCCGGTTCTCGTGCCTGCCAGTTCAGGCGGTTGCGGTGCAGCCGTTGCATGGCTGTCCAGCCGAATGCGAACGAAATGGCACCCATGGCGACGACTCCCAGCACGTTCGAACCGGTCACGTCGAAGACGGCGCCCACGTCGCCGAACAGTTGGGCGACGGTCTGGAACGCCACGTGGAAGCCGATGCCCGCCCAGATGTCGCCGGTGGCGACACGGAAGCCACCCAGGAGCAGAGCGAAGACGAAGAACAGCAGCAGTCTGTCGAGGGAGGTGGCGGCGCCGACGAGGAACCCGAACACTGTGAACAACACGGACTGTCCGAGGACGGCCTGCCAGGCCGACAACCGGGTGGCGAGGTTGCGCTGGAGGTAGCCGCGGAAGACGAGTTCCTCCGGCAGTGCCTCGTACAGGAAGACGAGGACGACCAGCAGCGCCGCCACGCCCAGGGCGTCCGTCGCGGAGACGCGCAGGCGGATCTCGACCCAACCGAAGCCGAGGCAGAGCGCGAACCCGACGGCGGCGGGGATGAGCCAGCAGGCCATGCCGAGCAGCAGTCGTCGCCAGCCGGTGCGCAGGGAGGGCAGCCCGAGGCCGGTCCAGGGGCGGCGGTCGAGCAGGCGACGGGCGGCCACCACCAGGGGGACGATGAGCACCGTCGTGAGGATGGCCCTGGCCACATGGGTCGGGCGGTCGTAGTCACGGCCGAGCAGCGCGCCGTAATAGAGGAACAGCCACGCCAGCACCGTGCTGGCGAACACGATGAGGATTCGCCAGCGCAGGGCGAGACGAGAGTCGGGGGACGTCCGGGTATCAGACACGTCAGCCTCGCTCTCCGACACCGTAGAGCGGACCGCTACGCAAGGCGCAGCGTAGCCATCGGCGTCAACGGCGATCGTGGTCACGACCGGCCGTCGGCGGACCGGGCGGCCCAGCAATCCGGGCTCTGCCGTTCGGTCCCGACGTGACCGGGACCGTCAGCGGCCGAGGACGAGGTAGGCGAGGCCGAGGACACCCCGGTAACCGCCGACGTACTGACGCAACCGGTCGTCGAGTTCCGCGCGGACGTCGGCCGCACGGGGATCCTCCGGGTATGCCAGCAGCCACTCCTGCCGGCCGGCGAGCCAGGTCGACTCGAAGTCGTCCCATTCCCGCTGGTCGGCGGTGCTCAGGTGTAGCAACCGCCAGCCGCGCTCGCGGGCGGCCTCGATCAGCCCGGGAAGGGTCGGGACCTCCGGGCCGAAGACCTCGGCGATCTCCGTCGTGGGGGACCGTTCCCAGTACGCGTCGCCGAACAGCAGCCGCCCACCGGGCCGGACCACGTCGGCGAGGGCGTCGAGGGCGGCCGTGGTGCCGCCGAAGGCGTGCGCCGAGCCGATGCAGAGCACCCGGTCGGCCGGCTCCTGCCAGGCCGCCGCTTCCCCCATCACGAAGGCGACGTGCCGGTTCAGCGACCGACCCGCGGCCAGCCGCCGCCCCCGGGCGAGCGCGGCCTCGTCGGTGTCGACGCCGACGCCCCGCGTGGCGACCGGGCCGGACACGCCGCCGGCGGTGACCGCTCGCAGCAACAGCTCACCCCAGCCGCACCCGAGGTCGAGCACGCGCGCGCCGGGGCGGACGTCGAGCCGTTGCAGCAGCAACGCTGCGTGCTCCGGGGAGAGCGGAGTGTTCCAGCGCATCCGCGCGTAACGGCTGGCGGCGAGGTGGTCGGTTGACTGCATCCGATGAGGGTGTCAAGCCGTGTGCGGGCTCCGACACCGGGGCGTACGGCAGGATCGGTGGGATGGACGCGGAGCGTGCGGGGCCGGCGCGGCGGCCGACCGCGCAGGAGGTGGCGGCGGCGGCCGGCCGGGGTCTGCCGGACATCATCGGCCCCGGGCTGCGCGTGCTGTTCTGCGGCTACAACCCGGGCCTCTACTCGGCCGCCGTGTGGGAGCCGTTCGCCCGCCGGGGCAGCCGCTTCTGGCCGGCCCTGCACGGGGCCGGTTTCACCGACCGCCAGCTGCACTCGTGGGAGCGCGACGAGCTGCTGCGGCAGGGCCTGGGCATCACCAGCCTGAGCGACCGGGCCACCGCCCGCGCCGCCGAGCTGACGTCGGAGGAACTGGTGGCCGGTGTCACCGGGTTGGCGGTGAAGGCCGAGCGCTACCGGCCGCTGTGGGTGGCGATCCTCGGGGTGACCGCGTACCGGATCGCCTTCGCCCGACCGAAGGCCGGGCTGGGCCCGCGACCGGACCTGCTGGGCCCGACCCGGGTCTGGGTGCTGCCGAACCCCAGCGGCCTGAACGCGCACTTCCCGCTGCCGGCGTTGACCGCCGAGTTCGCCAAGCTGCGCCAAGAGCTCGACGCCTAGCCGGCCGCGGCGACAAGCCCCTGGTAGTACTGCTGCATCGCCGGGTGGTACTCGTCGAACTCCGGGCGGGGCGAGCCGTCCCGGGAGGCGACCAGCAGGTCCAGGTAGTACTCCCAACCGGCGCCCACCTCGGCGATGCCCTGCACGCTGCTCAGGTGCTGCACGAACCGCAGCTCGGTGGTGCCGTCGGTCTCGGTCAGCGACAGTTCCAGCAGCCAGCTGCCGTAGTCGTCGACCATCGACACGGCGAGGCGTTGCCGCGGTTCGCAGGCGCCGATGCGCACCTCACACCAGGGCTGCTGCTCCTCGTACGCCATCTGGACCCGGATGGTGCGTCCGGGCCCGGCCTCGCCCTCCCACGGGCCGAACCAGCGGGCCGTACGCTGCGGCTCGGTCAGGCTGGCCCAGACGTCCGCCGCCGGGGCGCGGAAGGTCCGGGTGAGGACGAGGTCGTGGCCGGTGTCGGTGCGAAACAGGCGTCCGGCGGGTGTGCGGGTCATGCCGTGTGCTCCCTTCGGTGCTGCGCCGGGCCGCGGCTGCGGCGTTCTCGGCGGGTGCGATAGACCTCGGTCTCCAGCGCGTCGAGGTGCCGGCCCCACCGGTCGCCTGTGGTGAGCGCGGTGAGCCAGTCGAGCAGCGGGGCGAGCGGGCCGGGGTCGAGCCGGTAGATCCGCTGCCGTCCGACGAGCTCGTCGCGGACCAGGCCGCTGCCGCGCAGCACCCGCAGGTGGCGGCTGACGGCGGGCCGGCTGATGGTGAACCGCTGGGCGATGTCGCCGGCGGAGAGCGGCTCGTCGCGCAACATGGTCAGGATGTGCCGCCGCACCGGGTCCGCGATCGCGACGGCCACCTCATCCACCCCGAAAGCGTAACCCATGGGTTACAGGTTGGCCCGTTGTGGACCGCCGACACCGCAGATCGGTGCGTCGGTGGTGGGCACATGATCACCTGACCTGGCACTCTTTACGGCATGGCCGCCCTGCTTCGCTCCCGACTGACCGACTGGACTTTCGCCGTACCAGTGCTCGCCGTCCTGGTGTTGATCCTCACCTGGGGGCGGAGCCTGCCTGGCCCGGTCATCGTGCTGGTCGCGGTGCTGCTGGGCGGTGCCGTGCTCGCGGCTGTGCACCACGCGGAGGTGGTCGCCCACCGGGTGGGGGAGCCCTACGGATCGCTGGTGCTCGCTGTCGCGGTCACCGTGATCGAGGTCGCCCTCATCGTCACGCTGATGATCAGTGGGCCGGAGAAGACCCAGTCGCTCGCCCGGGACACCGTCTTCGCCGCCGTCATGATCACCTGTAACGGGATACTCGGCCTGTCCCTGCTGCTCGGGGCGCTGCGCCGCCGCGTCGCGGTGTTCAACCCGGAGGGCACCGGCGGGGCCCTGGCCACCGTGATCACCCTGGCCACCCTGAGTCTGGTCATTCCGACCTTCACCACGGCCCGACCCGGCCCGGAGTTCAGCCCTGCGCAGCTCGCCTTCGCCGCCGTCGCCTCGCTGGCGCTCTACGGGCTGTTCGTGCTCGTGCAGACCGGCCGGCACCGCGACTACTTCCTGCCGGTGGACAGCCGAGGCCAGGTGATCGACGCGGAGGAGCACGCCAAGCCGCCGACCACCCGGGCGGCGCTCGCGAGCCTGGCGCTGCTGCTGGTGGCGCTGGTCGCTGTGGTCGGCGACGCCAAGACCGTCTCCCCGACCATCGAGGCCGGCGTCGCCGCGGCGAACCTGCCGCACGCGTTCGTCGGCGTGATCATCGCTCTGCTGGTGCTGCTGCCGGAGACCCTGGCCGCCGCCCGCGCCGCCCGCCGCGACCGCGTGCAGATCAGCCTGAACCTCGCGCTCGGCTCGGCGATGGCCAGCATCGGCCTGACCATCCCGGCCATCGCGATCGCCTCGATCTGGCTGGACGGCCCGCTGCTGCTCGGCCTCGGCGGCACCCAGCTCGCCCTGCTCGCGCTCACCGCGGTGACCGCCGTGCTCACAGTGGTGCCCGGCCGGGCCAACGTGTTGCAGGGCGGCGTACACCTGGTGCTGCTGGCCGCCTTCGTCTTCCTGGCCGCCAGTCCCTGACCGGTGCCGTCCGCCGGCTCGGCCGGCGACCAGCCGCCCGCCGGCTCGGTCCGTGACCCGCACGCCCGACAGCTCAGCCGGCGATCGGCGGGTCGCCGGCTGAGCTGCCGGTCGGCGCGTCGTCGGCTGAGCCGGCGGGCGGCTGGTCGCCGGCGAGACGTTCCGCGCGGGCGTTCAGGTAGCGCTGCTGCGCCAGGTTCGTCGAGCGCGCCGCCGCCATCCGGTACGCCTCCCGCGCCGCGACCCGCTCACCCTCCAGCTCCCACAGGTGGGCGCGGGCGGCCGGCAGTCGCGGGTCGTCGGCGAGACGAGGGTCGTCGGCCAGGCCGGCGAGCAACGCCAACCCGGCCGGCGCGCCCCGGCTCATCGCCACCGCCACCGCGTGGTTGAGCGCCACCACCGGGTTGTCGGACATCGCGAGGAGCACCTCGTACAGGGCGGTGATCTGTGCCCAGTCGGTGGCCGCCGCGCTGGGTGCCTCGTCGTGCACGGCAGCGATGGCCGCCTGGAGCTGGTACGCCCCGACCACCCCGCGCGGCAGCGCCCCGCTGATCAACTCGATGCCCTCGGCGATCTGGTCGGCTCGCCACCGGGAGCGGTCCTGCTCGGCCATCGGCACCAGCTCGCCGTGCACGCCGATCCGGGCCGGCGCTCGGGCGTCGGTGAGCAGCATCAACGCGAGCAGCCCGGTCACCTCGGGATCCTCGGGCACCAGCCGGCGCACCAGGCGGGTCAGCCGGATCGCCTCGGCGGTCAGGTCGGCGCGCAGCAACCCGGGCCCGGCCGTGCGGGCGTACCCCTCCGTGAAGATCAGGTAGAGCACGTGCAGCACGGCGGCGAGCCGGTTGGCACGCTCGGGGCCGGTGGGCGGCGCGAACCGCAGCCCACTGTCGCGGATCCGCTGCTTGCCCCGACTGATCCGCCGGGTCATCGTCGCCTCCGGCACCAGGAACGCGCGCGCCACCTCGGCGGTGCTCAACCCGCCCACCGCGCGCAGGGTGAGCGCGATCTGCGACGCCGCCGACAGCGCCGGGTGGCAGCACAGGAACAACAGGATGAGAGTGTCGTCGGCGTCCGCCGGCGGACGGTCGGCGGCGGGGGCGCGCCACTGCTCCGGCAGCACCCACCGCGCCACCGTGTCCTCCCGCCGCATCCGGGCCCGCTCGCGACGCAGCAGGTCGGTCAGCCGCCGGGACGCCACCGTGATCAACCAGCCACGCGGATTCTCCGGTACGCCGTCGCGCGGCCAACCGTCGGCCGCGGCGATCAGCGCCTCCTGCACCGCGTCCTCGGCCGTGTCGAAGTGCCCGTAGCGGCGGACCAGCGCGCCGAGGACCTGTGGCGCCAGCTCGCGCAGCAGGTCCTCGGCGGGAGTCTCCGGCACCGGGTCAGCCGGCCAGGTCCTCGACACCGTCGAGCACCGGCCGCACGTCCACGTACCCGCCGGAGGCGTCCGGGTCGACCAGGCCGGCGGCGATCTCGGTGGCCCGGTCGAAGCTGGCGCACTCCACGATCGTGTAACCGGCCAGGACCTCCTGCGTCTCCGGGTACGGGCCGTCGGTGACCACTGGTGCACCCTCGCGCACCTGCACCCGGCGGGCGTGCACCGGCTCGCTCAGCCCCCGGGCGTCGACCAGTTCCCCGGACTCGGCCAGCGCCTGGTGGAACGTCTCCATGTGCTGGTGCATCGCCGCGATCTGCTCGGCCGACATCGCCGGCCGGTCGGAAGCCCGCCCGGACAGCACGTCATAGTCCTGCTGCGACCCGTAGAGCAAAATCATGTACTTCACAATTCTCTCCCCTCCTGCAAGGACACCACCCCGGCGCCCACAGGAAACGTCGAACCCCACCGACCCACCCGGACATCCCACCCACCCCGGGTCTGCCTCCTCCCACCCGAACTGGTGATCATGAAGTTAGCGTCACGACACGCTGAGTGGGATGACGCCAACTTCATGATCACCGAGGTTCGGGGTGGTGGGTGGGGCCTAGGTTGGCGGGATGACTGTGGTGTGGGTGGTGGTCGGGGTTTTTGTGCTGGTGGCGGGTGTGGCTTGGGGAGTTCTCGTGTGGCGGGGTCGGGGAGGCGGCGGCGTCAGTTTTGATCGTGGGGCGGAGCGGGAGGCTCGTGGTCGACAGCACAGGTACGAGGCCGAGCGGCACGGTGACCAGGGCGACACGTGGCATCGCGGTCGGGAGTCGGGCGGGTGAGCAGCGCCTAGCCGAGCCCGCTGCGCCGCAGCCCGATCGGGCCCACCGTGCGTGAACCGTCCGGCCGTACCGTGCGTGAAACCGTTGACGGGCGTTTCGGTCCTATCGTCCGGGTACTAACAGCCTGAGCACCGATGTCTGGGGAGGCACAGTGGGGGCACGGTTCGGACGCGACGCGCGGGGCCCGTTGGCGGGTCTGCTGATCGCCGCCCTGGTCTCCCTCGCCTGCGCCGGCGGTGGGCTGGCCGAGCCGGAGGCCGAGCGCCCCGGGGCGAACCGAACGGCCGCCTCGCCGGGACCGAGCACCACCCGCGCCGACAGCACCACGAGCGTCGCCGAGTTCGAGCAGGACGTCGCCGACGCGCAGGCGGTCGCCGAGCGGTACTGGGCGGCCCAGTTCAAGGAGTCCGGGCAGCGGTTCCGACCGATTCGCCGAATCACCCCGTACCAGCGCGACGGCGAGGTGTCCTGCGGTGGCCAGCCGTTGCCCCGCAACAACGCCGTCTACTGCTCGCAGGGGGACTTCATCGCGTACGACGTTGCCTGGTCGGTGGCGGCGTTCCGCCAGGTCGGCGACGCGTTCGTGTTCTACCTGCTCGGGCACGAGTACGCGCACGCCATCCAGGTGCGGCTCGGCATCAACTACAGCTTCACCATCCAGCAGGAGTTGCAGGCCGACTGCATGGCCGGGGCGTACCTCGGCGACTCGGTGCGCTCGGGCGCACTGACCCTCGCCGAGGGCGACCTGGACGAGTTCCGCGAGGGGGTGGCGGCGGTCGGCGACGACCCGGACCAGCCGTGGTTCGCGGAAGGGGCGCACGGCACCGCCGAGCAGCGCACCGACATGTTCTTCCGGGGCTACGAGGGCTCCCTGAAGGAGTGCGACCTGGGCTGAGCGGGGTTGCCCGGATCACCCTGGCACCCTTTGCCGCCACCGGCCACGTGGGGTGCTGGCAGGATCGCCCGTGTCGGTCACGACCCTGGAGGTTCCGCTGAGCAGCCATCACCCTGCCGCTGTGCTCTTCGACATGGACGGCACGTTGGTCGACAGCGAAAAGCTGTGGGACGTCGCGTTGCAGGAACTCGCGAAGGAGTACGGCGGGGAGCTCTCCGTCGACGCCCGCCAGGCCATCATCGGCACCGCCATGGCCGAGTCGATGCGCATCCTGCACGACGACCTGGGCCAGCCCGAGCGGGACCCGGAGATCAGCGCGGCGTGGATCAACGCCCGGATCCTGGAACTGTTCCGGACCGGTCTGCCCTGGCGTCCGGGGGCGTACGACCTGCTGCGCGCGGTCCGCGCGGCGGGGATCCCCACCGCGCTGGTCACCTCCAGCCCTCGGGCGCTTGTCGAGATCGCCCTGGACACCCTGGGTCGGGACAACTTCGACACGGTGGTCGCCGGCGACGAGGTGGTGGCGGCCAAGCCGCACCCCGAGCCGTACCTGACCGCGGCTCGGCTGCTGGGTGTGCCGATCGAGCGGTGCGTGGCGATCGAGGACTCGCCGACCGGGGTGGCCAGCGCGCTCGCCTCGGGCGCGGCGGTGGTGGCCGTACCGGCGGAGGTGGCGTTGCCGAGCACTGTCGGCGTACACCAGGTGGAGAGCCTGACCGGAGTGGACCTGGAGCTGCTCGCGGCGCTGCTGACCGATCGGGCCGCGGCGACCGGCTGACCGACCCACCGCCGGCCCGGCGCGCACGGCGAAGACCGGACGGCCGAGGCCCCCGGTCGCGCGGATGGCGACCGGGGACCTCGGCAGTGCCGGTCAGTCGTGGGCGATGGCGCCCAGGACGTTGATCCGGGCCGCCCGAACGGCCGGGAGCACCGCGGCCACCACGCCGATGATGGCGGCGAGACCGAGGAAGACACCCATCTGCCCCCAGGGCAGGATCAGGTCGGTGATGCCCTCGTCCTTGAGGGCCTCGACCACCGCTGCGCCGAGGCCGGTGCCCACCGCCACGCCGAGCAGCGCGCCGAACACCGAGATCACCACCGCCTCCACGGTGATCATGCCCATGGTCTGGGACCGGCGCAGGCCGATCGCCCGCAGCAGACCCAGCTCGCGAGTCCGCTCCAGCACCGACAGGGCCAGGGTGTTGATGATGCCCAGCACGGCGATCACGATGGCCAGCGCGAGGAGGATCTGGATCATCGTGAGCAGCCCGTCGAGCGAACTGGTCTGCTGCTTGATGAACGCGTCCCGGTCGGCCACCGACACCTCGGGGCTGTCCGCGAGCAACGCCTCCACCTGCGGCTGAACATCCGACACCCGGGTGCCCGGGGCCAGCTGGATGAAGCCCTGGATGGGCTGCGGGATGGCGAAGTCCTTCGCCGCCGCCGGCGGAAGCGTCACCGGGTTGGTCAGCTGCGACGACTCGTAGATGCCGCTGACCGTGTAGGTGCGTGCCTCGCCCCGGGTCAACTGCACGTTCACCGTCGAGCCCACCGACCAGCCGCGCGAGGTGGCAGTGTCCGAGCTGGCCAGCATCTGGGTCGGCCCGATCCGGTCGATGTCACCGGCGGTGGGCTTCGCCCCGAAGATCTGCCGCAACGACGCCGGGTCGCTGCTCGCCGCGACCCAGGTGCTCTCGCCGTCGATCCGCGCCATGTCGCCGTACTCGCCGTCGACCAACCGCACACCGGGCAGGGCCTTGGCCTGGTCCAGCACCCCAGGGTCGAAGGTCGGCGGACGCGGGCCGCCCTGCTGGCCGGCGATCACCAGCTCGGCCTTGATGGTGTCCTGGGCGAGCGCGCTGATGCTGCCCTTGGCCGAGTCGAGGATGACCGTGACGCCGGTGACCAGCGCGATGCCGACCATCAACGCGGCGGCCGTGATCGCGGTACGACGTGGGTTGCGCCCGGAGTTGAGCCGGCCCAGCTTGCCCGGCACCGACCAGGAGAAGATCGCGCCGAGCAGGCTCACCACCGGCCGACTGATCAGCGGGGTCAGCAGCGCCACCCCGATGAAGGCGAACAGCACCCCACCGAGGATGGTCGAGAGTGTCTGACCGCCGGCGTTGCCGCTGAGCCCGAGGAACAGCAGCACCGCGCCGATGCCGGTGACCAGCGACCCGGCCACGGTGACCTTTGTCAACGGCCGGTCCGGGGTGGCCACGTCCTGCATGGCCGCGATCGGCGGGATCCGGGACGCCCGCAGCGCCGGCAGCAACGCCGCCACCACGGTGATCAGCAGACCGACGGCGAACGAACCGATCACCGCCGCGGCCGGGACACCGATGCCGGCCAGGGTGAGCCCACCGGCGAGCTTGCCGAACAGGAACGCCAGCAGCGCGCCCACCCCGATGCCGGCGGCGAGGCCGAGCACCGACGCGATCAACCCCACCGCGATGGCCTCCAGCACCACTGAACCGATGATCTGCCGGCCGCTGGCCCCGATGGCGCGCATCAGCGCCAACTCCCGGGTCCGCTGCGCCACGATGATCGAGAAGGTGTTGAGGATCAGGAAGGTGCCCACCAGCAGCGCCACCGCGGCGAAGCCGAGCAGGATCTTGTTGAAGAAGGACAGGCCCTCCTTCAGGCTGGCCGAGGCGTCCGCGGCCACCTGCTCGCCGGTCTTCACCTCGAAGTCCGCGCCCAGGGTGCGGGCCACGTCGTCGCGCAGCTTCTCGTCGGAGACCCCGCCGGCGGCCTGCACGGTGATGCTGCTGAACACATCCGGCTCGCCCAGCATCAGCCGCTGCGCCACCGGCGTGGTGAAGAAGACCTCGTTGACCCCGCCGATCGAGTCCCGGTCACCGCTGTAACCGAAGACGCCGACCAGTGTGAAGTCCCGCTTCTTCGACTCGAACGCGGTGAGCACCCCGACCTTCTGGCCGACCTGCACCTTCGCGGCCGTGGCCAACGCCTTGTTGATGACGATCTCGTCCTCGGCCTGCGGCGCGCGCCCCTCACGCAGCTGCAGCAGCTCACTCTCGCCGGTCCAGTTCTCGCCCAACTGCGGCGGGCCGAACGAGGTGACCACCTTGCCGTTGCTGCCGATCACCCGGGCACCGTCGGCGTTGACAACGCCCGTCGCCGACGCCGCCCCCGGCACCTGCTTCACCCGGTCCACCAGCGCGGCCGGCAGCGGGGCGACGGTCTGCTCGCCCTCCATCTCGTTGACCTGCACCTTCGGCTTCGCCGCGACGTTCACGTCGATCTCGGAGAAACCGTCGGCGAAGACCGAGTCGAAGGAGCGACCCAGCGTGTCGGTGAGCACGAACGCGCCGGAGACGAACATCACCCCGAGCACCACCGCCAGGCCGGACAGGATCAGCCGGACCTTGCGGGCCAGCAGACTCTTCAGTGTCGCGCGGAACATCAGTTGCCCACCTCGGCCGGGGTGTCCAGCTTCTTCATGGTGTCCAGCACCGTCTCGGCGGTCGGCTCGATCAACTCCGAGACGATCTCACCGTCGGCGAGGAAGACCACCCGGTCGGCGTACGCGGCGGCCGTCGGGTCGTGGGTCACCATCACGATGGTCTGGCCGTGCTCCCGCACCGAGTTCCGCAGGAAGTTGAGCACCTCCGCGCCGGAGCGCGAGTCCAGGTTGCCGGTCGGCTCGTCCGCGAAGATCACCTCGGGGCGGGAGACCAGCGCCCGCGCGCACGCCACCCGCTGCTGCTGCCCACCGGAGAGCTGCGCCGGCCGGTGGTCCAGCCGGTCCTTCAGACCCACCGTCTCGATCACCGTGTCGTACCAGGCCGGGTCCGGCTTGCGCCCGGCGATCGACAGCGGCAGCAGGATGTTCTCCTTGGCGGTCAACGTCGGCAGCAGGTTGAACTGCTGGAAGATGAAGCCCACCTTGTCGCGCCGCAGCTTCGTCAGCCCCGCGTCGCCCAGCCCCGTGACCGTCGTCTCACCGATCGACACCGTCCCCCTGGTCACCGAGTCCAATCCGGCCAGGCAGTGCATCAGCGTCGACTTACCGGAACCCGACGGGCCCATGATCGCGGTGAAGCGACCACGTTCGAACTCCGCGCTGACCCCCCGCAGCGCGATGACCTGAGCCTCGCCGCTGCCGTACACCTTCCACACGTCGTTCGCCCGGGCCGCGGCCTGCGCCTGCTGGCCTACCGTCGCGGTCACGTCATCTACCTCTTCCGTCTGTCCGAAAATGCACGCCGCCCCCCGATGGTCCGGCGCGACTGTTCAATCATCGGTGCTGAATACGCCCGCCCCGTCCGACCCTGGGGGGACCCGGCGCGGATTTCCCGCTGCGGGTGCACCCCCATGTCGGATCAGGGTTGCCCCTGAGTCGACGACCGTTCGACCGTTTTTTCCCATGGCGGCGGGGCGGCAGCACCGACACTTCCACCTGACGCCACAGGAGGGTCAACCGAACCAGGCCATCTCCGGTCACGGTAGGTGACGGCGGCAACGGTGGCCGTCCCCCCACGGAGGGATCTTCGAGTACGCCGGGTGAGGTACCCGGGCCGGTTCGGCTACGCCCGGGGGCGGACCAACCCCGACTCGTACGCCAGCACCACCGCCTGCACCCGGTCGCGCAACCGCAGCTTGGTCAGCACATGCCCGACGTGGGTCTTGATGGTGGTCTCGCTCACCGACAGGACCGTCGCGATCTCGGCGTTGGACAGCCCCCGGGCCACCTGCACGAGCACCTCGCGCTCCCGGTCGGTGAGCGCGTTGAGCGCCGCCGACGGTGTCGCCGCCGGGTCGGGCAGCAACTCGGCGAAGCGGTCCAGCAGTCGCCGCAGGATCCGCGGGGTCACCACCGCGTCCCCGCCGGCGACAGTGCGGATCGCCGCGATCAGGTCCTCGGCCGGCACGTCCTTGGCCAGGAACCCGCTGGCGCCGGCCCGCAACGCCCCCACCACGTACTCGTCCAGGTCGAAGGTGGTGAGCACCAGCACCCGTACCGGCAGCCGGGCGTCGACGATGGCCCGGGTCGCCGCCACCCCGTCCATCCGGGGCATCCGGACGTCCATCAGCACCACGTCGGGCAGCAGCCGGCGGGACAGCTCCACCGCCTCCACGCCGTCACCGGCCTCGGCCACCACGTCCAGGTCGGTCTCGGCGCCCAGCACCATCCGGAACCCGGTCCGCAGCAGCGGCTGGTCGTCGGCGAGCAGGATCCGCACCGGCCGTGCCGAGGGCGTCCGCTCGCTCATCTCGTCTCCCCTCCCGCCGACCTCGTGGCGCGCACCGGTCATCCTCGCGCACCGGAGCCGGTGCGTCGCGGATCACCGTAGGGGCCGGCCGGTCGCCCTGTCCCGACCGCTGCGGCACCGCTGCGGTCGGGTCTCCCGGGGCAGGTGACCCCGGCGGCCCGAACTGCCGCGCCGGGCGTGCCCGTCGGTCAGCGGACCGTCACTCGTCGGCGCCCGGCGCCACCGGGGTGGACCGGGAGTCGCGCAGCGGGTCGGCGCTCGCGGCGGCGACCGGGAACGGCGGCGGGGTGCCGCCGAAGCTGGGACAGATCGCCTGGTGGCTGCACCAGTCACAGAGCCGACTCGGCCGGGGCCGGAAATCCTGCAGGGCGGTGGCCTGCTCGATCGCCCGCCACAGCGCCACCACCGTGCGCTCGAAGCGGACCAGCTCGTCGGCGTCGGGTGTGTAATCCAACACCTCGGCGTCGCGCAGGTAGAGCAGCCGCAGCACCCGGGGCACCACCCCCCGGGTACGCCACAGCACCAGGGCGTAGAACTTCAACTGAAACAGCGCCCGCGCCTCGAACGCCTCCCGCGGAGCGCCGCCGGTCTTGTAGTCGACCACCCGCAGCGCGCCGTCCGGAGCGACGTCGAGCCGGTCGAGGTAACCCCGGATCAGCAACTCCTCGTCGACGACCGCGGAGATCAGGCTCTCGCGTTCGGCCGGCTCCAGCCGGGTCGGGTCCTCCACCGCGAAGTAACCCTGCAACAGCCCGGCGGCGGAGCGGAGGAACTCCACCGGGCCGGCCGGCTCCGCGCCGTCGAAGATCCCCGCCAGCTCCGGTTGCTCGGTGACCAGCCGGTCCCACTGGGGGGCCACCAGGTCGCCGGCCGCCTCCGGCGTGCGGCCCGTGGCGGGCAGGTCGAACAGGCGCTCGAGCACCGCGTGCACCAACGTGCCCCGGGCCTGCTCGATGGTGGTGCGCTCGGGCAGCCGGTCGATGCTGCGGAACCGGTAGAGCAGCGGGCAGGTCTTGAAATCCGCCGCCCGCGACGGGGACAGCGAGGCCCGCACCGTCGGCGGCGCCGGCGCCGCAGGGGAGGGCTGGGAGGTGGTGACCGATTCCGCCGTCATGTCGGCAAAGGTTAGGGCACCGGTGTGACACCGACCGCCGCCCGCCCCACACAGCGACGGTCCGTAGCATCGTGGCGATGGAGCAGACGACCCGGCCACCGCGCAGACCAGACCGACGCCTCGGCCTGAACGTCGGCCGGGTGTTCGGGGTGCCGCTGCACCTCAACGGCTCCATGGTCCTGCTCGCGGTGCTCATCGCGGTGCTGTACGGCGAGTTCGCCCGCCGACAACTGGACCTACCGCAGCTCAGCGGCTACCTGATCGGGTTCGGGTTCGTCGTGTCGCTACTCGGCTCGGTGCTGCTGCACGAGCTCGGCCACGCCCTCACCGCCCGGCGGTACGGCATCGGTGTGCGCGGGATCACCCTGGAGCTGCTCGGCGGCTACACCGAGATGGACCGGGACGCCCCGTCGCCCCGCGTCGACCTGCTGGTCTCGCTGGCCGGCCCGGCGGTCTCCGCGGTGCTCGGCGTCCTGGCGGTCGCCGCCACGCTCGCCCTGCCCGAGGGGACCGTGGCACACCAGCTCGCCTTCCAGCTCGCTGTCAGCAACGTCATCGTGGCGCTGTTCAACAGCCTGCCCGGGCTGCCGCTCGACGGCGGCCGGGCGCTGCGCGCCGCCGTCTGGGGGTTGACCCGCGACCGGCACCTCGGCACCGAGGTCGCCGGGTGGGCCGGCCGGATCGTCGCCGTCGGCACCGCGGCCCTGGTCCTGCTGCTCACCGTCGAGCGGCGTCTGGCGCCGTTGGCGCTGCCGCTGATGCTGCTGGTCGCCGTCACCCTCTGGCGCGGCGCCGGGCAGTCGATCCGGGCCGCCCGGGTCAGCCGCCGGTTCCCGCTGATCGACCTCGCCCGGCTGGCCCGGCCGACCTGGCCGGTGGCCACCGGTACGCCGCTGGCCGAGGCCCAGCGCCGACAGGCCGAGAGCGGGCAGCCCGGTTCCGCGCTGCTGGTCACCGACTCCACCGGTCGACCGGTGGCGCTCGTCGACCCGGCCGCCGCCGACGCGGTGCCGGTCGAGCGCCGACCGTGGCTGGCGGTGGACGCCGTCGCCCGGTCACTGGGCACACTTCCCACGTTGCCGGTCGGGTGGGACGGCGAGCGGGTGATGGAGGCCGTACAGACCCACCCGGGCGCGCAGTACGTGGTGACGTCAGGCGAAGATGTCGTCGGCATTCTGCACATCGCGGACCTGGCACAGCTCCTCGAACCCAACCGGAAGATGACACCGTGACCGCAACTCCCTCCACCGTCGCCGCCGACCCCGCCAACCCGGCGCTGACACCCGTGCACCGGGGGCCGTTCCGGCCCGGCGACCGGGTCCAGCTGACCGACCCCAAGGGGCGGATGCACACAGTGACGCTGGAGCCCGGCAAGGAGTTCCACACCCACCGCGGCATCCTGGCGCACGACGCGCTGATCGGGCTCCCCGACGGCAGCGTGGTGACCACCTCCGGGGGCGGCACCGCGTTCCTTGCCCTGCGGCCGCTCCTGTCGGACTACGTGCTGTCCATGCCGCGCGGCGCCCAGGTGATCTACCCGAAGGACTCGGCGCAGATCGTCGCGATGGGCGACATCTTCCCCGGCGCAAAGGTCCTCGAGGCCGGCGCCGGCTCCGGCGCGCTGAGCTGCTCCCTGCTGCGCGCCGTCGGCACCGAGGGCGAGCTGCACTCGTTCGAGCTGCGCGACGACTTCGCCCAGATCGCCAAGCGCAACGTCGAGGCGTTCTTCAACGGGCCGCACCCCTCGTGGAACCTGCACGTCGGCGACGTCGCCCAGTGCCAGGAGACCGGCTTCGACCGGATCATCCTGGACATGCTGACCCCCTGGGAGACCCTCGACATGGTCGAGCGGGCGCTGGTGCCCGGCGGGGTGTTCATCGGCTACGTCGCCACCACACCGCAGCTCTCCGAACTGGTGGAGGCGCTGCGGGAGCGCGGCGGCTGGACCGAGCCACGAGCCTGGGAGTCCCTGGTACGCGACTGGCACGCCGAGGGCCTCGCCGTCCGCCCGGACCACCGGATGATCGCGCACACCGCCTTCCTGGTGTCCGCGCGCAAGCTGGCCCCGGGGGTCACCGCGCCGCCGCGCCGCCGCAAGCCCAGCAAGGGCACCGAGGCGTACGCGCAGCGCCGCCAGGACCTGCGCGAGGCGGAGGCGGCCCGCCAGGCCGCGGCCGCCCAGGCGGCAGGCGCTCAGCCCGACGGTGCGGGGGAGATGGACAGGCCGTGACCATCGAGCTGAGTGTCGGCACCGCCGAGCAGGGGGAGACGCTGGCATGAGCCGACCGGGCTACGGGGGCGGAGACCTCCCCGCGGTCTTTCCCGACTGGTCGCCCTACCAGGACCTGGAATCGGCGGCGCGGGCATACCTGCGTGACCCGGACGTCGCCCTGGAGGCGCTCGGCGGCGTGCTGCGCGGCGCGTCGGTGCTCGGTTTCACACTGGAACGCTTCGTCAACGAGGTCAACGGGGTGTGGCAGGAGGTCGTCGTGTGCGACGGCAGCCGGCTCATCCTCTGGCACGGCGAGGACGTACCGCCGGAGGAGGGCCCACCGGGCTCGATGACCTCGTCGCTGCGGGTGGTGCCGGTCTCCACAGTCACCGAGGTGGGCTGCCGGCGGCGGCTCAACCGTGCCGAGAGCGGTGAGATCCGGGTCGACAGCATCGACGTCTACCTGCTGCTCACCTCGTTGGACGAGGCGCCACCGAGCGAGGAGATGGCCGGTACGCCCCGGCACGACGCGCTGCGCTTCGGCAAGACCCTCGACGACGGCGGGGCCGGGCAGATCGCCCGGTTGGAGGAGTTCGCGCGGTTGGTCGCCTCGGTGGTCGGCCGTCCGATGCTCTGAGGCGTACCCCGTTCTGGACCCGGCCGGGCCGCGCGGCCCGGCCGTCGGGTCAGTCTTCGGCGTCCGGGCCGGCGACCTCGACGCCGTCGCCGCGCACCACGTGGATGCAGTCGCCCGGGCACTCCTTCGCGGAGTCGATCACCTCGAGTCGCAGGTGCGCGGGGACGTCGACCCGGCTGCCCGGCGCCATCCGCAGCTCACCGTCGACGCCCTTGACGTAGGCCAGGCCGTCGATGTCGAACTCGAACACCTCCGGCGCGTACTGCACACAGAGCCCGTCGCCCGTGCAGAGGTCCTGGTCGACCCAGACCTGCAGTTCGTCGGTCGCGACCTCGGCCACCTGTGCACCCCCCATGTTCTCCCGTCCCACGCCCCGACGGTACCCGAACGCCGGTAACGGCCCGTCAGGCCACCCTTGGCGATCAAGGTTCGGTGACGAGGGTGTTGCGTGGGACCGAATCGGCCTCATAGCGGCTAGTGTTAGGGCAGAACGTTCAAGCCCCCCGGGGAGGTGGGACGTGGCAGCACGTAGCGACGACGCGGACTCGCGCGCCGCACGGTGGGAGAAGGAAGCCCACGATCTCTCCACGCAGGTCGCGTTCCTGCAAGAGGAACTCGCCCTGGTGCGGCGCAAGTTGACCGAAAGCCCCCGACACGTCCGGCAGCTCGAAGAGCGGCTGGCGGCCACCCAGGCACAGTTGGCGCGGCTGACCGAGAACAACGACCGGCTGGTGAGCACCCTCAAGGAAGCTCGCACGCAGATCGTGACGCTCAAGGAGGAGATCGACCGGCTCGCGCAACCGCCGAGCGGGTACGGCGTCTTCCTGGCCAAGCACGAGGACGGCACGGTGGACGTCTTCACCGGCGGCCGCAAACTACGGGTCGCGGTCTCGCCCTCGCTCGACGTGGGTGACCTGCGGCGCGGCCAGGAGGTCCTGCTCAACGACGCGCTCAACATCGTCGACGCGTTCGGTTACGAGCGGGTCGGCGAAGTGGTGATGCTCAAGGAGATCCTGGAGGGGCCGAACGGCGGTCCGGGCGACCGGGCGCTGGTGGTCTCCCACTCCGACGAGGAGCGCATCGTGCACCTCGCCGAGACGCTCATCGGCTCGGCGATCCGGGCCGGCGACTCGCTGATGATCGAGCCCCGCTCGGCGTACGCGTACGAGCGGATCCCGAAGAGCGAGGTCGAGGAGCTGGTCCTGGAGGAGGTGCCCGACGTCGACTACGGCGACATCGGTGGCCTCCAGTCGCAGATCGAGCAGATCCGCGACGCGGTGGAGTTGCCCTTCCTGCACGCGGACCTGTTCCGCGAGCACCAGCTCCGCCCGCCCAAGGGCATCCTGCTCTACGGCCCGCCCGGCTGCGGCAAGACGCTGATCGCCAAGGCGGTGGCCAACTCGCTGGCCAAGAAGATCGCCGAGCGGCAGGGCAAGGAGAAGCACACCAGCTTCTTCCTCAACATCAAGGGCCCGGAGCTGCTCAACAAGTACGTCGGTGAGACCGAGCGGCACATCCGGCTGATCTTCCAGCGTGCCCGGGAGAAGGCCGGCGAGGGCACGCCGGTGATCGTGTTCTTCGACGAGATGGACTCGATCTTCCGGACCCGCGGCTCCGGTGTCTCCTCCGACGTGGAGAACACGATCGTCCCGCAGCTGCTCAGCGAGATCGACGGCGTGGAGGGGCTGGAGAACGTCATCGTCATCGGCGCCTCCAACCGGGAAGACATGATCGACCCGGCGATCCTGCGCCCCGGTCGCCTCGACGTGAAGATCAAGATCGAGCGACCGGACGCCGAAGCGGCCAAGGACATCTTCTCGAAGTACATCCTCTCCGGGCTGCCCCTGCACCCGGACGACCTTGCCGAACACGGTACGGACCCGCAGGCCACCGTCGCGGCGATGATCGACGCAGTGGTGCTGCGGATGTACTCCGAAACCGAGGAGAACCGATTCCTCGAGGTCACCTACGCCAACGGTGACAAGGAAGTCCTCTACTTCAAGGACTTCAACTCCGGCGCGATGATCCAGAACATCGTCGACCGGAGCAAGAAGATGGCCATCAAGGAGTTCCTCACCTCGGGTCGCAAGGGGCTGCGCCTGCAGCATCTGCTCGACGCCTGCGTCGACGAGTTCCGCGAGAACGAAGACCTCCCCAACACCACCAACCCCGACGACTGGGCGCGCATCTCCGGCAAGAAGGGCGAGCGGATCGTCTACATCCGCACGCTCGTGTCCGGCGGCAAGGGCGCCGAGGCCGGCCGGTCCATCGAGACCGCCAGCAACACCGGCCAGTACCTCTGACCCCGACAACGAGGGTGTCCGCCAACCCGGCGGACACCCTCGTTGCGGTAGGCCAGGGCGTCGGCCAGGCAGCGAAACTCAACACCGACCACTGAGCATTCCGACACCGAATCCACCGAACTGCTCCGGCCCGCCGGCACTCACCTACAGAGTGCAGGCGCCCAGGGCGGACTACGCTCGACCTGACGGTGGACCGGGTCGGGCGAGCGAAGCGGGTAGGTCGATGAGCGTAAGACGGATCATGGGCACCGAGGTCGAGTACGGCATCTCCGTACCCGGGCAGGCCGGAGCCAACCCGATGGTCACCTCATCGCAGGTGGTCAACGCCTATGGGGCACGTCCGGAACTCAACCGGGGTGGCCGGGCCCGGTGGGACTACGAGGAAGAATCGCCACTGCGCGACGCCCGCGGTTTCACCTACTCCGGTGCCGCGTACGACCCCGCCGAGGCTCTCGCGGACGAAGACCTCGGCCTGGCCAACGTGATACTCACCAACGGCGCACGGCTCTACGTCGACCACGCCCACCCCGAATACTCCACCCCGGAGGTCACCACCCCCAGGGACATCGTGCGCTGGGACAAGGCCGGCGAGCGGGTGATGGCCGAGGCTTCCCGCCGGGCCGCCACCATCCCCGGCACCCAGCCGATCCACCTCTACAAGAACAACACCGACAACAAGGGCGCCAGCTACGGCGCCCACGAGAACTACCTGATGCGCCGGCAGACGCCGTTCGCCGACATCGTGGCGTACCTGACGCCGTTCTTCGTCACCCGGCAGATCGTCTGCGGCGCCGGCCGGGTCGGCATCGGTCAGGACGGCGGCCAGAGCGGCTTCCAGATCTCCCAGCGTGCCGACTTCTTCGAGGTCGAGGTGGGCCTGGAGACCACGCTCAAGCGGCCGATCATCAACACCCGCGACGAGCCGCACGCCGACGCCGACAAGTACCGCCGGCTGCACGTCATCATCGGCGACGCCAACCTCTCCGAGATCTCCACCTACCTCAAGGTCGGCACCACCGCGCTGATCCTCACCATGATCGAGGAGAAGGCGCTCGGCACCGACCTCGGCATCGCCGACCCGGTCAGCGAGTTGCGCGCCGTCAGCCACGACCCCACCCTGACGCACCGCATGCGACTGCGCGACGGCCGCCGGCTCACCGCCCTCGACCTGCAGTGGGCGTACCTGGAGCGGGTCCGGTCCTTTGTCGACGACAGGTACGGCACCGACGCCGACGAGCAGACCATCGACGTGCTCGACCGCTGGGAGAGCGTCCTCGACCGGCTGGGCCGGGATCCGATGCTCTGCGCCGACGAGTTGGACTGGGTGGCCAAGCTGCGACTGCTGGAGGGCTACCGGGAGCGGGAGAAGCTCGGCTGGGGCTCGCACAAGCTGCAACTGGTCGATCTCCAGTACTCCGACGTCCGGCCGGAGAAGGGCCTCTACCACCGGCTGGTCAGCCGGGGGGCGATGAAGACGCTGCTCACCGACGACGAGACCCGCAGCGCGATGACCGAGCCGCCGGAGGACACCCGGGCCTACTTCCGGGGGCGCTGCCTCGCCCAGTACGCCTCCGAGGTGGTCGCCGCGAGCTGGGACTCGGTGATCTTCGACGTGGGCCGGGAGTCGCTGGTCCGGGTGCCGATGATGGAACCGGAGCGGGGCACCCGCGCGCACGTCGGTGCCCTGTTCGACCGCTGCGCCAGCGCCAAGGACCTGCTGGAGACGTTGACCGGGGGCTGACCCCGGGCGCGAATGCCCGCCGTGTGCCGCAAGCCGGCGCGCGGCGGGCTTTTCGTCGCCCGCGCGAGGTAAGTTCATCGCAGACGATCGTGGAGGAGGCAGCAATGGCCACTCATGACAGCGGCGGCCAGTCGCAGTCCGGCAAGTCCCGTCAGGGCGAGGAGATCGAGGACGTCACCACCGAGGCCAACCCCGAGGTGGCCGAGCGGCACGCCGAGATCACCGAGGACGTCGACGACCTGCTCGACGAGATCGACTCCGTCCTCGAAGAAAACGCAGAAGAGTTCGTGAGAGGATATGTCCAGAAAGGCGGCCAATAGGGCATATGTCCGATTGCCTGACCACTCGGACAAGACGTGCCCGCAGTGTAAGCGCGTACTGGCCCGCACGGACTTCCATCGTGACCGCCGACGGGCAGACGGTCTCGCCTTCTACTGCAAAGCGTGTGCCGCTGTCCGGTCGGAGGCGAGCCGGCGTAAGCGCGGCATCGCTGCGCAGCGAAGGTCGCCCACGCCCGTCGGGGAAGGTCTCAAGTGGTGTCCGGACTGCGAGCAGATCAAGCCTCTGGACGACTTTCCCACCACGACCACCAAGGCCAGCGGCCGGCACAGTTACTGCAAACCCTGCCATAATGCCCGCGGTAAGGAGACAGCGCAGCGGCTCTACGGCGGCAACCGCGAATATCACCTGCGGCGGCGGTACGGCGTGGGCGAGAAGGAGTTTCAGGAGCTCCTGGCCGAGCAGGGCGGTGTCTGCGCGATCTGTGGCGGTGCCGACCCGCAACATCTGGACCACGATCATCGCACCGGATGGGTGCGCGGGATACTCTGCTTCAACTGCAACGGTGGTCTTGGCCAGTTCCGTGACAGTCCCATGAGGCTGGCCAGGGCGATCACGTACCTGAGAGGAACCACGTGGCAGCGGGCTTTGATCCATCCGGGCGTCTACCAGATGTGTTCACCAACGCGGGGACGTCCTCCTTCACGACGTTTCTGAGTCGGGTGGCCCCCGAGATGCTGCCCGGTCGGCGACCGCTGCCGCCGGGCATGGCCGCCGACCTGGCGCCGCACGCGACCACCATCGTGGCCATCGCGGCCGCCGACGGTGTGGTGATGGCCGGTGACCGACGGGCGACCATGGGCAACCTGATCGCCCAGCGCGACATCGAGAAGGTGCACCCGGCCGACGCGTACTCGCTGGTCGGCATCGCGGGCACCGCGGGCATCGGGATCGAGCTGATGCGACTGTTCCAGGTGGAGCTGGAGCACTACGAGAAGATCGAGGGCGCGATGCTCTCGTTGGACGGCAAGGCCAACCGGCTGGCCTCGATGATCCGGGGCAACCTGGGCGCGGCCATGCAGGGGCTCGCCGTGGTGCCGCTCTTCGCCGGCTTCGACCTGGCTGCCGCCGACGCGGCACGGGCCGGTCGGATCTTCAGCTTCGACGTGACCGGTGGCCCGTACGAGGAGACCGGCTACGACGCGATCGGGTCGGGGTCGTTGTTCGCCAAGTCCGCGTTGAAGAAGCGTTTCCGAACCGGGCTGTCGGTCGCCGACGCGACCCGGCTGGCGGTCGAGGCGCTCTACGACGCGGCTGACGACGACACCGCGACCGGCGGGCCCGATCTGACCCGGCGGATCTACCCGGTGGTGATGACCGCTACCGCCGAGGGCACCCACCGGCTCACCGACGCCGAGACGGCGACGATCGCCGAGGGCGTGGTCGCCGGCCGGATGGAGAACCCGGGCGGTTAGTCCTGTCCACCCCCCACCAGCCAGCAGTCGTCAGCACAGCGCCGTAAGGAGAACCGCCGCCGTGGCCATGCAGTTCTACGCCTCGCCCGAACAGATCATGCGCGACCGTTCCGAGTTGGCCCGCAAGGGCATCGCCCGGGGGCGCAGCGCGGTGGTCATGAGCTACTCCGGCGGCGTGCTCTTCGTCGCGGAGAACCTCTCCAGCGCCCTGCACAAGGTCAGTGAGATCTACGACCGGATCGGCTTCGCCGCTGTCGGCCGCTACAACGAGTTCGAGAATCTCCGTCGGGCCGGCGTGCGGATGGCCGACCTGAACGGGCTCAGCTACGACCGGCGGGACGTCACCGGGCGGGCCCTGGCCAACGCGTTCGCGCAGACCCTGGGCGCGATCTTCACCGAGCAGTCGAAGCCGTTCGAGGTGGAGATCTGCGTGGCGGAGGTGGGGGCCACCGCCGCCGACGACGAGTTGTACCGGCTCACCTACGACGGCTCGGTGAACGACGAGCCGGGGCGGATGGCGATGGGCGGGCAGGCCGAGGCCATCACCGGCGTGCTGAAGTCCAACCACCGGCCGGAGATGTCGCTCGGCGAGGCTGTGAAGGTCGCCGTGCAGGCCCTGAGCAGTGTCGGCGGGGAGGGCGGGGCAGCCCGGACGATCGCCGCGAACCAGCTCGAGGTGGCGGTACTGGACCGGCAGCGGGTCGGCCGGACCTTCCGACGGATCACCGGGGCCGCACTGACCGCGCTGTTGGACGGGAAGGCGGCGCCGCCGGCGAGCGACCTGCCGGACACGCCGAGCGTGCCGACCGGGGAGGCCGGTAAGCCGACCAGTTCGGCCGGCTCCGCGGACCTGGAGGATCGGCCCGGGCAGGCCGACAGCTGACGGTGTGACGAGAAAGCGCCGGGGCCCGCGTGAGCGGGCCCCGGCGCTTTCGTCTCGGTACGGGCCGGGGTCAGCGGCGCTGGAGCAGGTCGGTACGGGCCGGGTCAGCGGCGCTGGAGCAGGGGGCGGGCGAGAGCCCAGTAGCCGGCGGCGACCGCGTTGAAGACACCCATGCCGGGAGGCGAGTCGACGTTCGAGGGGGCGACCCGGGCGGTCATCAGCTCGGCGATCACCCCGTCGGGCACGGTACGTTCGGTCTGGAGTTGACGGCGGCGGGCGCCGACCCAGGCCCGGTTGCGCCACAGCCAGCCCCAGCCGCGGGTCTTCTGCTTGGTCCAGCCGCCGGCCATTGCGGCGGCGAGCATGGCGGCCTCGGTGAGCAGCAGCATCGGGGCGAGCACCACGAGCGTCCGGGTCTGGTACGCGGTGAGCAGCGTGACGAGTCGGTTGCGTTCCACCAGGTAGAGCTTCAGGTCGTTGCGGGAGAACTCGTAGTGGTGGCGCACGACGGCGTCGGGGACGTACTCCAGCCGCAGGCCACGTTGCCAGAGCCGCAGGCTCAGCTCGGTGTCCTCGTGGTAGGCGAAGTATTCGGCGGCGAAGCCGTCCAGCTCCTGCCAGCGCTGGCGGCTGATCACGAAGCAGCAGCCGCTGAGCGAGGGCACGCTGGTGCGGGTGGCGTGCGCGGTGGCGGGTTCGCCGTTGCCGCCGGCCCAGGACAGCCCGGTGAAGTGCAGCGGGTTGCCGGAGGTGTTGATCAGCTCGGGGTTGTCGGCCAGCCGGATGGATGCCATCGCGGCGCCGACGCCGGGTTCGGCGGCGACCGCCACCGTCTTGGCGAGGGCGTCGGGGGCGACGACGGCGTCGGAGTTGACGAAGGCGAGCCAGTCTCCGGTGGCCTCGGCGGCGCCGACGCGGCAACCGCCGGAGTAGCCGGTGTTCTCCTCCGGTCGGATCACCCGCACCCCGGGCAGGCCCTTGACGATGTCGATGCCGTCGCCGGTGCAGCCGTTGTCGACGACGACGAGGTCGATCTCGACGTCGGTGCTGGCCAGGACGGCCCGGGCGGCGTCGACCAGGTATGGCTCGGCGCCGTAGGCGAGCATTACCGCGGTCACCTGTGGGCGGGTCATCGGATGCCTCCGGATACGGCGGGGGTGACGGCGTCGGCGAGCGGCCGGGTGGGGGTGGTGGGTCGGCGGACGCCGCCGCGCAGCAGCAGGACCGCCATGGTGGCGGCCACGATGACGGAGCCGACGGTGTAGGCCAGCTCGACTCGGAGGATCACCGGGGCCGGGAGCAGCGTCACGATGATCAGGGCGGCGACGCCGACGGTCCAGGCGAGGGCCTGGGCGCGGTGCCGGTCGAGGGCGAGGAGGGCCTGGCCGAGCACCATCGCCCAGAGGTAGGCGAGCGTGGCGGCGGCCAGCCAGGCGAAGTCGCCGTGGCCGAGGACGCCGGGGGCGTCGAAGAGCACGCCGACCAGCCACGGGCCGAGCAGTACGGCGCCGACGGCCCCGGTGAGGCCGAGCGCGGTGACGATGCCCAGCGCCCGGCGGAGCAGGCTGTGGAAGCCGGCCTGGTCGCCGGTGGTGGCGGTGGTGGCCAGGCCGGGCAGCAGTGACGCCTGTAGGGAGCCGAAGACGAACAGGGGGATGCGGACCAGCACGAGGGCGGAGAGCAGCGCGCCGGCGGCTGCGGTGTCGGAGGGGGCGAGCAGCTGCAGGTTGATCACGCCGACGTTCACCACGACCTGGGAGAGCAGGCTGGAGGCGGTGAGCAGCCCGAGGCCGCGCAGCAGGGTGGCCCAGGCGACCGGCGGGCCGCCGCCGATGGCGCGTAGCACCGGCGGCAGGGTGAGCAGGACGCTGGCCAGCGGGGCGGCGACGAGCACGACGCCGTACCAGACGGGGTTGGTTACGCCGGCCAGGCCGAGCAGGGCGACCATGATGATGCGCAGCCCGCCGTCGATGCCGAGTTGGCTGCCGTACCAGGGGAAGAGTTGCAGGCCGGAGAGGACTCCGCGGGTGGCGTAGGCGACGGCCATCGCGGCGAGCGCACCGATGAGCACTGTGACCATGGTGCCGTCGCCGTGGAAGAGGTGGTCGGCGAGGAATTGGCGGCCGGCGGTGACGGCAAGCACCAGCACGGCGAGCATCGCGGCGGCGACGGTGACGCCCCGCGCCAGCACCGGCCCGGGGGGGAGCCCCTGGCTGTGCCGGGCGGCGACGACCCTGGCGACCTCCTGCTCGATCGGTATGAACACGCCGATGCCGAGAGTGAAGACGATCGACCAGAGCACTGACAGGCGGTTGTAGTCGGCCCCGCTGAGGCTGTGGCCGGCGACGGCGAGGTGGACGTAGGAGGCGAGGCCGAGAAGACCCAGCCCGGCGCCTACAGCGATGGTGCCGGGCGGGATCAGGCGTAGCAGGCGGCGGATCACCGGCGAATGAGCGCCAGCGTGAGGACGGCGAACGCGCGACCGAGGTAGACCATCGCCTTGGCGGGCGAGTGGCTGGGGGTGCCCGCCATCCGCTTGCGCATGGCGACCGGCACCTGCCGGATGCGGTATCCGCGTCGGGCGGTGTGCACCAGGGTCTCCACCGTGTCACCGAGGTACTCGGCCGGGTACCAGCTGGCGAACATCTCGATGACCCGCCGGTTGGCGGCCCGGAAGCCGGAGGTGGTGTCGGTGAGCTTGGTGTGGGCGACCCGGGACAGCACGGCGGAGAGCATCACCATCGCCCAGCGGCGGGGGCCGCGGACGTTGTAGTCGCCCTCACCGGCGAAGCGGGCGCCGATGACGAGGTCGTTGTCGTCGAGCAGGTCGACGAGCTTCGGCACGTACCTGGGGTCGTGCTGGCCGTCGGCGTCGATCTGGATGGCGACGTCGTAGTTGTTGTCGCGGGCGTAGCGGTAGCCGAGTCGCATGGCCCCGCCGACACCGAGGTTGTACGGCAGTTTGGCGACCTTCGCGCCGGCGGCGGCGGCGACGGCGGCTGTGCGGTCGGTGGAGCCGTCGTCGACCACGAGCACGTCGACGCTGGGCAGTTCGCCGCGGACCTCGCCGACGACCTCGGCGATCGAGCCCGATTCGTTGAGAGCCGGGATGATGATCAGTGTGCGTTTGCCGTTAACCATCGGTCGACACCAGTTCGTCTCGGGCTGCCCGGTCCGCGTCGATCTCCGCGCGCAGCAGGGCGAGGTCTTCGGCCAGGGTGCGGGTCTCCTCTTCCAGGGCGCTGACCTCCCAGCTGAGGTGTACGCACACCAGCAGCAGGAAGACGATGCCGAGGAAGAGCACCAGGCTGACACCGGAGGCGACACCGAGCAGTTCGGCGACGTTGTCGAGCAGCCGGGGGAACAGCGACAGCGGGATCACGATGACCAGCACGGCGAGCCAGAGCATGCCGTACTTCTCGCGCAGCTGACGGCGGCGCAGCAGCTCGACGATGGTGCCGAGGAGCAGCAGGCCGGTCAGCCCGGTGACGAGGGTGAGCTTCATGCGACCTTCCACGGGGCGGGTGGAGCGGGGGAGTGGAACGCGTCAACCAGGGCGCTGTGCCAGTCCGGAAGCGGGGCCAGACCCACGGCTGCCCAGCGGTCGTGCCCTAGCACACTGTACGCAGGCCGGGGGGCCGGACGGGGATACCGGTCGCTGGTGGTGGGTCGGATCCGGTCCGGGTCGAGCCCGGCCAGCGTGAACGCGGCGCGGGCCAGCCCGTACCAGGTCGTCTGCCCGGCGCAGGTGCCGTGGTAGACGCCGGGCGCCGCGTGACCGGCCAGCGCGGCGTCGGCGAGCGCGACGAGCCGCTCGGCGAGCGCGTGGGACCAGGTGGGTTGGCCGTGTTGGTCGTCGACCACGTCGAGGTGGTCGCGCTGGGTGGCGAGTCGGAGCATGGTGGCCACGAAGTTCGGGCCGTGCGCGCCGTAGAGCCAGGCGGTGCGTACGACGTACCCGGTGTCGGGTAGCAGCCGCGCGACGGCCTGTTCGCCGACCAGTTTGCCGCGGCCGTAGGCGTTGACCGGCGCGGTGGGCGCGTCCTCCGGGTAGGGGGTGTCCGCGTTGCCGGCGAGGACGTAGTCGGTGGAGACCTGGATGAGCCGGGTTCCGTCGGTGGCGCACGCCGCGGCCAGGTTGGCCACGGCGTGGCCGTTGACGGCCGTCGCCGCGGTCTCGTCGGCCTCGGCGGCGTCGACGTTCGTCCACGCGGCCGCGTTGATCACCAGGTCGTGCCCGGCGACGGCGCCGTCCACCGCCGCGCGGTCGGTGACGTCCAGGTCGGCGCGGGTGGCGGCGGTCACCTTGAGGTCGGGCCGTGTCCCCAGCACGGTGACCAGGTCCCGGCCGAGCATTCCGCCCGCGCCGGTGACGAGTACTCGGGTCATGCGGTCGGCGCGGACTTGAGGGGTTCCCACCAGCCGCGGTTGTCCCGGTACCAGCGGACGGTGTCGGCGAGGCCCTGGTCCAGTGTGATGCTGGGCTGGTAGCCGAGCTCGTCGCTGATCTTGGTGATGTCGAGGGAGTACCGGCGGTCGTGGCCCTTGCGGTCGGTGACCGGAACGACCCGGTCCCACCCGACGCCGCAGGCCTCCAGGAGCAGACCGGTGAGTTCCTTGTTGGTCAACTCGGTGCCGCCGCCGATGTTGTAGACCTCGCCGGCGCGGCCCTTCTGCTGGACGAGGGCGATGCCGCGGCAGTGGTCGTGCACGTGCAGCCAGTCACGGATGTTGCCGCCGTCGCCGTAGAGCGGGACCGTGTCACCGTCGAGCAGGTTGCTGACGAACAGCGGGATGACCTTCTCGGGGAACTGGTACGGGCCGTAGTTGTTGGAGCAGCGGGTGACGACCACGTCCATGCCGTGGGTGCGGTGGTACGACAGCGCGAGCAGGTCGGAGCCGGCCTTGGACGCCGAGTACGGCGAGTTGGGGGCCAGCGGCCAGGTCTCGGTCCAGGAGCCCTCGTCGATCGAGCCGTAGACCTCGTCGGTGGAGACGTGCACGAACCGGCCGGTGCCGTGGCGCAGCGCCGCGTCGAGCAGCGTCTGGGTGCCCAGCACGTTCGTGGTGACGAAGGGCGCGGCACCGGCGATCGAGCGGTCGACGTGCGACTCGGCGGCGAAGTGCACGATCACGTCGTGCTCGGCCACCACCTCGTCGACAACGACCGGGTCGCAGATGTCGCCCTGCACGAACCGCAGTCGCGGATCGTCGCGGACGGGTTCGAGGTTGGCCAGGTTGCCTGAGTAGGTCAGTTTGTCCAGCACGGTCACGACTGCCGGCTCGAGCGGCGGCACGCCGGCTGCACTGCCGAGCGGCTTGCCCAGCAGCAGGCGAACGTACTCCGACCCGATGAATCCGGCTCCGCCGGTGACGAGGATCCTCACGGGTCCGGAAGTATACGCGACGGGATGCGCGACACCCGGGATGCGACCCCCGCACAACCTGTCCGGGTGCGGCTAGGCTTCCCCGGTGCGTGGAATCCTACTTGCCGGCGGCACCGGGTCACGGCTCTGGCCGATCACCCGGGCGGTCTCGAAGCAGCTGATGCCGGTCTTCGACAAGCCGATGATCTATTACCCGCTCTCCACCCTGGTGATGTCCGGGGTTCGCGAGATCCTGGTGATCACGACTCCGGACGACCAGGACCAGTTCCGTCGGCTGCTCGGCGACGGCAGCCAGTTCGGGCTGCGGCTGGAGTACGTCAGCCAGGAGCGCCCGGAGGGCATCGCGCAGGCGTTCATCCTCGGCGCGGACTTCATCGGCACCGAGTCGGTGGCGCTGGTGCTCGGCGACAACATCTTCCACGGCGTGGGTCTGGGTCGGCAGCTCGCCGCCCACGGTGACCCGGTCGGCGGGCGGGTCTTCGCCTATCAGGTGGCCAACCCGCAGGAGTACGGCGTGGTCGACTTCGACGCCGAGGGCCGGGTGCTCTCGATCGAGGAGAAGCCGGCCCGGCCGAAGTCCCGTTACGCGGTGCCCGGCCTCTACTTCTACGACAACCGGGTCGTGGACATCGCCCGCAAGCTCACCCCGAGCGCCCGGGGCGAGCTGGAGATCACGGCGGTCAACGAGGTGTACCGGGAGACCGGGGAGCTGTCGGTGACGGTGCTGGATCGCGGCACCGCCTGGCTGGACACTGGCACGTTCACCTCGATGATGCAGGCCGCCGAGTTCGTCCGGGTGGTCGAGGAGCGACAGGGTCTCAAGATCGGTTGTGTCGAGGAGGTCGCCTGGCGGGCGGGTCTGATCGACGACGCGCAGCTGCGCGCCCTCGCCGAGCCGCTGACCAAGAGCGGTTACGGCGACTACCTGCTCCGTCTGCTCACCGAGCAGGCCGGCGACGGGGGTTCCTGGTGAAGATCCGGGAGCTGAGCATCGAGGGCGCCTGGGAGATCACCCCCCAGCAGCACGGTGACCCGCGCGGCATGTTCATGGAGTGGTACCGCTTCGACAAGCTCGCCGAGGCGGTGGGCCATCCGCTGCGGCTGGCCCAGGCCAACCTGTCGGTCTCCGCGCGTGGCGTGGTGCGCGGCGTCCACTTCGCCGACGTCCCGCCCGGGCAGGCCAAGTACGTCACCTGCGTGCGGGGCGCGGTCCTCGACGTGATCGTGGACCTGCGGGTGGGTTCGCCGACCTTCGGCCGTTGGGAGGGCGTCCGGCTCGACGACACCGACCGTCGGGCGGTCTACCTCAGCGAGGGTTTGGGGCACGGGTTCTGCGCGTTGACCGACGACGCGACGTTGAGCTATCTCTGCTCGGCCACCTACAACCCGACCGGCGAGCACGCGGTGCACCCGCTCGACGAGGAGTTGGGCATCGAGTGGCCCGCCGAGGTGCCGCTGCTGTCGGCGCGCGACGACGCGGCGCCGACCCTCGCCCAGGCCCGCGAGCGGGGCCTGCTCCCGGAGTACGACAGCTGCCGGCGGTTCGTGGCGAGCCTCGGCCCGGACGGAATGTCGCACTCAACCGGTATGTGACCGCGCTCGGGGCACGACCTGTGGTCTGACAGTGACGAACCGGGCCTCCGGGCGGCTAATGTCACACCATGGAGCGGCGAATCTTCGGCCTCGAGACCGAGTACGGCGTCACCTGCACCTATCGCGGGCAGCGGCGGCTGTCCCCGGACGAGGTCGCGCGGTATCTGTTCCGTCGCGTGGTGTCCTGGGGTCGGTCGAGCAATGTCTTCCTGCGCAATGGAGCCCGGCTCTACCTGGACGTCGGGTCGCATCCGGAGTACGCGACACCGGAGTGCGACTCGGTGACCGATCTCGTCGCCCACGACCGGGCCGGCGAGCGGATCCTGGAGGGCCTGCTCGTCGACGCGGAGAAGCGGCTGCACGACGAGGGCATCGCGGGTGAGATCTACCTGTTCAAGAACAACACCGACTCGGCCGGCAACTCGTACGGGTGCCACGAGAACTACCTGGTCTCCCGGCACGGCGAGTTCGGCCGGCTCGCCGACGTACTCATCCCGTTCCTGGTCACCCGGCAGTTGATCTGCGGGGCCGGCAAGGTCCTGCAAACCCCACGCGGCGCTGTCTACTGCCTCTCGCAGCGGGCCGAGCACATCTGGGAGGGCGTCTCCTCGGCGACCACCCGCAGCCGCCCGATCATCAACACCCGCGACGAGCCGCACGCCGACGCCGAGCGCTACCGGCGGCTGCACGTGATCGTCGGCGACTCCAACATGAACGAGGTCACCACGCTGCTCAAGGTCGGCACCGCCGACATCGTGCTGCGGATGATCGAGGCCGGGGTGGTGATGCGCGACCTGTCCCTGGAGAACCCGATCCGGGCCATCCGGGAGGTGTCGCACGACATCACCGGCCGGCGCAAGGTGCGGCTGGCCAACGGCAAGGAGGTCAGCGCCCTGGACATCCAGCAGGAATACCTCGCCAAGGCCACCGAGTTCGTCGAGCGACGCGGTGGCGACCAGGCCGCCAAGCGGGTCGTCGAGCTGTGGGGCCGGGTGCTCAACGCGGTGGAGAGCGGCGATCTGGAGCCGGTCTCCCGGGAGATCGACTGGGTCAGCAAGCTGCGGCTGATCGAGCGTTACCAGCGCAAGCACGACCTGCCGCTGTCGCACCCCCGGGTGGCGCAGATGGATCTGGCGTACCACGACGTGCGCCGTGGCCGGGGCCTCTACGGGCTGCTGGAGCGCCGCGGCGACGTGGACCGGGTGGCCACCGACCCGGAGATCTTCGAGGCCAAGGAGACCCCGCCGCAGACCACCAGGGCCCGACTGCGGGGCGAGTTCATCCGGCACGCCCAGGAGAAGCGCCGGGACTTCACCGTCGACTGGGTGCACCTGAAGCTCAACGACCAGGCGCAGCGCACAGTGCTCTGCAAGGACCCGTTCCGGGCGTACGACGAGCGGGTGGAGCGGCTGATCGCCAGCATGTGACCGGTTGCCGGCCCCGGCGGCGCGCTGCGCCGACGGGGCCGGTCGGCCCGGCGCACTGAGCGGTTAAGCTGAGCGCGCCATGACGACTTCTGGACCTTCCGACCGCTCCGAGGGCGGCACCGAGCGGCAGAGCTGGGTCGAACGTCGGCGGGAGAAGATCCGCGCCGAGATCGACCGTAACCGGCGCGGTGAATACACGGTGCCGACCTGGGTGCTGGCCCTCGCCCTGGTGCTCATCGTCGGCGGCTGGCTAGCCCTGATCTTCCTGGCCTAACCCATCCCCACCCCGGGCGTCCTCCCCGCCCGCGCCTGCGTCGATCATGGAGTTACTGCCATGACACGCCGAGGCGGCGGGTAATAACTTCATGATCAAACGGGGTGGGGCGGGGGTCGGTGGGGTGGGTTAGGGGAGGTGGGTTGCGGCGTGGCGGCCGGCGGCTGCCGCCGCCAGGAAGTACGCGTGGTCGGCGTCGAGGCCACGGCCCATGGTGGACAGCGGCACGGTGCTGGCCCGCAGCGCGGCGTCGAGACCGTCGATGGGCACCCGGACGATCCGGTGCCGGGCCGCCAGGGGCGCCAGCGCCGCGTCCACCTCGGCCGCGAGCGACGGCGCCAGGTCCTCGGGCACCACCAGGTCCGCCGGGGCGAGCGCCACCCGGCCGTACGCGGTGAGGCTGTGGTGTGAGACGCCGCGGTGCCGGGGGCGGGGGTCGGCGTCGGAGATGCGCAACGAGCCGACCGGCCGCCCGCCCAGCGTGGCGACCGCGTTGACCGCCTCACCGACGGCGACGCCGGAGAAACCCCAGCGGGTGCCGGTGCCCAGGTTGCCGGGGCCCTGAGCCACGATCGCCACGTCCGCGTGGAGCACGTGCCGGGCGGCGAGCAGACCGCCGTGCAGGGTGGTGGCCTCCAGGTCGCCACCGAACGCCTGCCCGACGGTGATCGTGCCGGCCAGTTCGGCCCGCAGCCCGGCGAGGGTGCGGGAGAACCAGGCGGGCAGCGCCCCACCGTCGGTGAGCAGGTACGCCACCCGCGCCTGGGGGGCGTCGGCCCGGATGCCGGCCAGGATCGCCGGGAGCGCCGAGTGCAGGTCGGCGGTGACCACCGGCAGGCCGCCCAGGTCGTCCGCGTCGGCCAGCACGTCGCGGTACGGGGACGCCTCCTCGTCGACGCCGAGGAGGATCGGCTGCAACGGCGTGTAGCGGGCCTTGACGAGGTGCCCGGCGTCGCGGGTGTCGGCGACGTCCGGCGGGTCCGGCGGCAGCCGGTCCGGCAGGGCCACCACAAGCGCGTACCCGCCGGTGCCGAGCCCCATCAGCAGCGCGCCGGCGTTGAGCAGCACCCGGTCGCCGGGCTCGGGCGTGCCGACCAGCTCCGGGTACGCGAGGGCCCGCATCCGCGTGCCGTCGGGAAGGTCGACGTCGAGCTCCACCGCCCCGGTCCACTGCCGTCGCAGCGTCGCCACCGTCCCCGTACGCCATCGCACCATGACGGGCACGCTAGCCGCGCGGGCCCGGCGGCCCGCGCCCGGGTGTGGGTCAGGTCGGTTCGGGGCCGCCGGCGTCCGGGCTCGGCCGGGCCTGGGTGTGTCGGGCGGTGCCGGTGGCGCCCGGCATCGAACGGGTGGGGTCGAGGAAGACGAAGCGGATCTCCGGGTACCGGCCGGTGAGCCGCCGTTCGGCCTCGTCGGCGGTGGCCTCGATCTGCGCGCCGGTGGCCTCGTCGCGGAAGTCGACCTTTGCGGCGACCAGGATGTCCTGCGGGCCGAGTTGCATGGTCAACAGGGTGTCGATGCGCTCCACCTCGGGCAGCCCGGCCAGCTCGTGCTCGATCTCGTGGCGCAGCCGCTCCGGCACGGCCCGGCCGACCAGCAGCGACAGGTTGTTGCCGGCGAGGACCCCGGCGACCGTCAGCAGCAGCAGGCCGATCAGGATCGACGCGACGCCGTCCCACACCTCGTCGCCGGTGGCGTGCGACAGGCCGACGCCGAGCCCGGCCAGCACCAGACCGACCAGGGCCGCGCTGTCCTCCAGGAAGACCGCCTTGACCGTGGTGTCGGCGGTCAGCCGCAGGAACCGCCGGGGTGTGGTCTGCCAGCGCCGCGACTCGCGGCGGACCTGCCGCACGGCACGGGTCAGTGAGATCGACTCGATGACGAACGACACAGCGAGCACGATGTACGAGATCAGGTAGTCGCCGCTGTGCTCGTGCACCAGGATCGTGGTGACGCCGTGGGTGACGGCGAAACCGGCGCCGGCGACGAACGTGAACATCGCCGCGAAGAACGCCCAGACGTAGCTCTCCTTGCCGTACCCGAAGGGATGTCGCTGGTCGGCCGGACGGGCGCCGCGGCGCAGCGCCTGGAAGAGCAGCACCTCGGTGGTGGTGTCGGCGACCGAGTGCGCCGCCTCGGAGAGCATCGCGGCGGATCCGGAGATCAGCCCGGCGATCAGCTTGGCCACCGCGATGGCGAGGTTGGCGGCGCCGGCGACGACGACGGTGCCGGTGCTCTCGCTTCCGCGCCTGGCCTCCGCTTCCGACATGAGGATCACCATATGACCGGAGACGGCGACGCGCCGGGGGAGGCCCGATCCGAACAAGTGTGCGGCACGCCCGCGTGGGTGCACGGTGTGGGCGGGTCGGCTGCTAGCGTCTACCGCGTGTCGCGGACCCGCACCGAACGCCTGGTCAACCTGGTGATCTGCCTGCTGTCCACGCGACGGTTCCTGACCGCCGCGCAGATCGCCGCGACCGTGCCCGGTTACGAGCACGATCCGGACGATGCGCGCGACCACGAGGCGTTCCAGCGCAAGTTCGAGCGGGACAAGGCCGAGCTGCGCGAGTTGGGTGTGCCACTGGAGACCGGCACGGCGAGCGCCTTCGACGCCGAGCCCGGTTACCGGATCGCCCACCGCGAATACGCGCTGCCCGACATCCTGCTCGAACCGGACGAGGCCGCCGCGGTCGGCATCGCGGCCCGGCTGTGGCAGCACGCCGGGTTGGCCGCCGCCGCGTCGTCCGGGCTGGCCAAGCTGCGGGCCGCCGGGGTGGACGTGGACCCGCAGGCGACTCTCGGCCTGGAGCCGATGGTCACCGTCGACCCGGCGTTCGCGCCGCTGACCGCCGCTGCCCGGGACCGCCGCGAGGTGGGGTTCGACTACCGGGTGCCCGACCGCGACGCGCCCACCCGGCGGCGGCTGCAACCGTGGGGCGTGGTCTGCTGGCGCGGCCGGTGGTATGTGGTCGGCCACGATCAGGACCGGGACGCGACCCGCTGCTTCCGGCTGTCCCGGGTCGTCGGCGCGGTCCGGGTGACCGGCGCCCCCGGCGCGTACGAGCCGCCGGCCAACGTCGACCTGATCAGCCACGTGGCCCGCTGGTCGGGCCCGGTGGAGCGCACCGGCCGGGCCACCGTGCTGGCCGCACCGGGGCGGGCCGCCGGGCTGCGCCGCTGGGCGGTGGAGGTGACCGCCGGGCCGGACGGCGACCGGCTGGTCCTGCCGTACGCGGACCCGGACGGGCTGGCCGGTCATCTCGTCGGCTACGGCCCGGACGTGCGGGTCCTCGACCCACCGGAGGTCCGCGAGGCGGTCATCCAACGACTCAAGGAGATCGCCGTGCGTCACGACGAGCTGGCCGTCAGCGGGGGTGCCCGGTGACTCGCCCGGCCGCCCGCAACGGTTCCCGCGCGTCCGCCGACCGGCTGGCCCGACTGCTCAACCTGGTGCCCTACCTGCTGGCCCGGCCCGGCATCGAGATCGCCGAGGCGGCCGGTGACCTGGGCGTCACCGAACGCCAGCTCCGGGAGGACCTGGAGCTGCTCTGGGTGTGCGGGCTCCCCGGGTACGGCCCCGGTGACCTGATCGACATGGCGTTCGACGGTGATCGGGTGACCATCACCTACGACGCCGGCATCGACCGGCCGTTGCGGCTGACCCCCGACGAGGCCCTCGCGCTCGTGGTGGCGCTGCGGATGCTGGCCGAGACGCCCGGGGTGGCCAACCGGGAGGCAGTCGAACGGGCCCTCGCCAAGATCGAGGCCGCAGGCGACCTGGTGGGCGCCCCGGTGGCGGTCCGGTTGCCCGGGGACACCCGGCGGGTCGAGGCGCTACGCGCCGCCGTGGAGGGCGGTAAGGCCCTGCGGATCACCTACTACACGGCCGCTCGGGACGAGACCACCGAGCGGGTCATCGACCCGCTGCGGATGCTCATGGTCGGCGGCCGGGCGTACGTGGAGGCGTGGTGTCGGCGCGCGGAGGCCGTCCGGCTGTTCCGCGCCGACCGGATCGACGCGATCACCGAGTTGGACGAGCCGGCCACTGTGCCGCCGCAGGCCGTGCCGCACGACCTCACCGAGGGCGTCTTCCGTCCGTCGGCCGACCTGCCGCTGATCACCCTGCGCATCGGCCGGGGCGAGCGGTGGATCACCGAGTACTACCCGTGTGAGCGGGTGGAGGCCGGCGACGGCGACCAGTGGCTGGTCTCCCTGCGGGTCACCGACCTGGGGTGGGCCCGCCGGTTCGTGCTGGGCCTCGGCCCTGAGGTGACGGTGGTCGCCCCGGTCGAGTTGGCAGAGCAGGTGCGGGCGACGGCGGCCGCCGCGCTGGACGCGTACGCCGTGCCCACGCCCACGGCGGTGCCCCGGCCAGCTGAGGCCGACCCGGAGGACGCGCCGTCGGGTGACCCGGCGGTGGCCGGCCGCACCCAGTAGGCTGACCGCCGTGCTGATCTGGATCGTGCTCGCGGTGGTGCTGCTACCCCTTGTGGCGCTCGCGTTGGCCGTGCGCCCGGTGTTGGCCCGGCTGCCCCGACTGCGCCGCGCCGCCGTGGCGTTGCAGCGGCGGGCCGTCGAGGCCGAGGCGCTGCGGGAAACCGCCGAGGCGCTGCAACAGCGTGCCGAGGACGTTCAACGTCGGCTCGACACCACATCCCGGCGACTTGCGGTGATCAAGGCCAAGCGCGGCTGATCGAGCGCGCACCCGGCGGTGGTTGACGGATCATCGCGGGTTGGTCAAGACTTCACCCTCCCGGCCGAACCACCACCACCCAGCGGGTGGCGGGCAGCCGATCCGCACGTACGATGGGCTGCGTACCACCCCCCGGACACAGAGCGACTGGAGCTTCTCATGGGTGCCCTCAAGCCGTGGCACATCGCTGTTCTCGTGGTTGTGCTGATCCTGCTCTTCGGTGCGAAGCGGCTCCCCGACGCGGCCCGTTCGCTGGGTCGGTCGCTGCGGATCATCAAGGCCGAGACCAAGAGCCTGCAGGACGACGACCGCGACCTCGCCGAGAAGGCTGACGCGCAGGCCGGCTACCAGCCGCTGCCGCCGCACGCCGGGCAGCAGGCGCCGTACGCCGGCCAGCCGCAGCAGGCCCCGTACCAGCAGGCCCCGCCGCAGCAGCCGGTCGTCGACCCGGTGCACCGCGTCCGCGACAACTGACCGAAGGGGCCCCACTCCCGTGGCCTTCGCCCTGCGTAAACGCGGCCCGAGCAGCTTCGAACGGGCCGCCGACGGCTCGATGACGCTCATCGAGCACGTCCGCGAGCTGCGCAATCGTCTCTTCCGCGCGTCCGTGGCGATCCTGATCGGGTTCGGCCTCGGTGTGTGGTTGGCCGAGCCGGTGCTGCACCTGCTCCAGCAGCCCTACTGTGAGCTGCCACAGGCGAGATATGTCGACGGCAAGTGTGAGTTCGTGCAGCTCGGCCCGGCCGACCTGTTCCTGCTCAACCTGAAGGTCGCGCTCTGGGTCGGGTTGATCGTGGCCGCGCCGGTCTGGCTCTACCAGCTCTGGGCGTTCATCGCGCCGGGCCTGCACCGGCACGAGCGGCGCTACGCGTACTTCTTCACCGCGTTGGCCGCGCCGCTGTTCGCGGCCGGCGCGGTGCTGGCGTACTTCGTGACGGCCAAGGGCCTGGAGTTCCTGCTCAGCATCTCGGACAGCGAGATCAGCACGACGCTGGAGATCACCAAGTACATCTCCTTCGTCACCAACCTGATCCTGTTGTTCGGGGTGGCCTTCGAGTTCCCGTTGATCGTGCTGATGCTCAACTTCGTGGGCATCGCCAGCGCGAAGCGGCTGCTCAGCTGGTGGCGGGTGGCGATCTTCGTGTTCTTCGCGTTCTCCGCCGTGGTCACCCCCACCCCGGACCCGTTCGGGATGACGGCCCTGGCGATCTGCCTCTCCGCGCTCTACTTCGGTGCGGTGGGTATCGCCTTCATCAACGACAAGCGGCGTGGGCGGGGCAAGGAGATCTACGCCGGCATCGACGACGACGAGGTGTCACCGTTGGAGTTCGACGCGGACCCGGTCGTGGCCGGGCAGCGGGTCGACTCGACAGCACCGATCGGCGTACCCGAACCGGTCGCCCCACCGGCGCCGATCGAACGTCGTTACGACGACATGACCTGACGGTCGCGCACCACCCGTTCTGCCGACGCCGTCCCCGGTTCCCGGGGGCGGCGTCGTCGTGTGGCGAGTTCACTCGGCGCGCCGGCGGCGGAACCGATGGTGACGGCGGCTGCCCCTGGTGAACGGCGGGTGTCCGACCGGTACGGTGCTGCCCGTGACCGCAGACGATCACCTGCCCGGCCCGGTCGCCGTGCTCGTCAACCCGACCGCCGGTCGTGGACGGCACCGCGCGCTGCTGCCTCGGCTGCTGGACGGGTTGGCCGCCGCCGGGCGGCCGGTCCGGCTGCTGCCGGCGTCCAGCCCCGCCGAGGCGGAGGCGGCGTGCCGGGCCGCCGTCGCGGACGGCGCCGGCGCGTTGGTCGCGGTCGGTGGGGACGGCACCGTGCACCGGGCGTTGCAGGCCGTCGCCGGGACCGATGTGCCGTTCGGTCCGATCCCGGCCGGCACCGGCAACGACTTCGCCCTGGACACCGGCTTCCCGGCCGACCCGCTCGCGGCAGCGGCGGTGATCGCCGAGGCGGTGCGCGACGGCCGCAGCCAACCTGTCGACCTGGCCCGGATGGCCGGCGTCGACGGTGCCGAGCGCTGGTACGGGGCGGTCCTGGCGGCCGGGTTCGACGCGATCGTCAACGAGCGGGCCAACCGGATGCGTTGGCCACGCGGCCCGCGCCGGTACGACCTGGCGATCCTGGTCGAGCTGGCCCGGCTGCGCCCACGCCGGTACACGCTGCGCCTCGACGGGGTGCCGCACGACCTGGACGCGGTGCTCGTGGCAGTGGGCAACTGCCCCACGTACGGCGGTGGGATGCGGATCTGCCCCGACGCGGACCCGACCGACGGGCTGCTCGACGTGGTGGTGGCGGGTCGGGTGAACCGGCGGACCCTGGTCCGGGTGAAGCCGCGTATCTATCAGGGCACCCACGTCAGCCACCCGCTGGTGCGCAGCTTCCGGGCCCGCACCGTGGAGTTGGCCGCCGAGGGCATCACCTCGTACGCCGACGGGGAACGCTCCCTGGAGCTGCCGGTGACGGTCAGCGCGGTCCCGGGCGCGCTGCGGCTGCTGCGTTGACCCGTACCGCGCCGATGCTCGCCGCGATGACCAGCACGATGGCGGCGCATTCCAGCACTGTCAGCGCCTGCCGCAGCACCAGCCACCCGGCGAGCGTGGCGACGGCCGGGCCGAGGCTCATCAGCACCGCGAAGGTGGCGGTGGGCATCCGCCGTAGCGCCAGCAGTTCCAGGGTGTAGGGCAACCCGGAGGCGAGCACCGCGAGGGCGGTGCCGAGCGCCAACACCTGTGGGTCGAGCAGCACCGCGCCGCCGTCGACGATGCCCAGTGGCAGGGTGACGAGCGCGGCGAGGGCGAGCGCCAGGGCCAGCCCGTCCGCGCCGGGAAAGCGGCTGCCGACGCGGGCGCTCAGCACGATGTACGCGGCCCACATGGCGCCCGCCCCGAACGCGAAGGCCACCCCGACCGGGTTCAGCCGGTCGAAGCCACCCTGCCCGAGCAGCGCCACCCCGGCCAGGGCGAGCCCCGCCCAGCCCCAGCTGGCCAGGCGTCGGGCGGAGAACACCGACAGCGCCAGCGGGCCGAGCACCTCGAGCGTCACCGCCGGGCCGAGCGGGATGCGTTCGATGGCCTGGTAGAACAGCGAGTTCATGCCGGCCAACGCCAGCCCGAACGCGCCGGCCGCGAGCCAGGCCGACCGGTCGTGCCCGCGCAGGCGGGGCCGGCACACGACGAGCAGCAGCACCGCCGAGATGGCCAGCCGCAGGGTCACCGCCCCGGCCACCCCGGTACGCGGGAAGAGCAACGCGGCCACGGCCGAGCCGAACTGCACCGACAGGGCCCCGCCGAGCACCAGCCCCACGGCGGCGACACCGCCGCGCCGGGCTGTTGGTGTCTCGGCCGGCGGTGGCGTGGGCAGCAGGATCTCGGTCACGGGCACGACGGTAGGCGCTCAGCTCCGGCTGTCCGCCGGGGGCGTCCACCTGTGTGACCGACGGCGGGCCCGGCACGGGTCGGGCGGGTGTCGCTCAGGCCGGCAGGGCGAGGTCGAGCACCGCGCCCAGCCCGTTCTCCCGGCCGGGCTCGGCCGCCGGGAGCACCAGCACCGAGCAGCCGGCGGCGACCGCGCCCGCGTCCGCCGGGGTGTCACCGACCATCAGGGTCTGCTCCGGGTCGACGCCCAGCATCCCGCAGGCACGCCAGAAGATCGCCGGGTCGGGTTTGCAGCGTCCCACCTCGTACGAGAGCACGAACGCGTCGACCAGGTCGGTCAGCCCCCAGGTGTCGAAGTGTGGCCGCAGGTCGAAGCCGATGTTGCTGACCACCGCCACCGGGACCCCGGCGTCGCGCAGCGCGGTCAGGGTGGGGGCGGTGTCGGCGTACGGTAGCCAACCCTCGGCGGTCAGCAGCCGCTCGTAGAGCGCGTCGGCGAAACCGTCGATGCCGGCGTCGACGGTTTCGGCCAGCCCGGTGTACGCGCCCCGGTGGGCGTGTTGGTAGAGGTCCCGGTCGGCCCACAGTTCGGCCAGCCGGGGCGGCACCCGTGCCGGCAGTGGCCCACCGGCGCGGCCGGCGGTCAGCAGCCGGTCGGCCAGTGAGGTGGCGCGGACCCGGTCCAGGGTGACGCCGCACGCCGCCGCGGCCTCCAGCACCCACCGCTGGGGGTCCTCCACCTGGGCCAGGGTGCCGTGGAAGTCGAAGAGCACCGCCTTGACAGGGCGTCGGGACGCCCGTTGGGCGGCGGGCGCCTCGGCGGTGCCCGGCGGACTGGTCTGGGGCGGTTCGGCATGGTCCGGCACGCCGTGCACCCTACCGACCGCCCCCGACCGTGCCTCCGGACGGCCTTGTGCGGTGATGCGACTCGGCACGCACTAATCTTGGTGCCATGTCGAGCCCCGCCGAGCGGTACGCAGCGGCGCGCCGTAAGGCCGCACAAGCCGCACAGTTTCCGGCGCTGGACGAGTTCGCCCTCGAGTTGGGGTTCGACCTCGACGACTTCCAGCGGGAGGCGTGTCAGTCGCTGGAGCGGGGCAGCGGTGTGCTGGTCTGCGCTCCGACCGGCGCGGGCAAGACGGTGGTCGGGGAGTTCGCCGTCCACCTGGCGTTGCGCGGTCGGCCCGACGACCGGGTGCCCGCCGCCGACGCGACGACCCCGCCGGCGCGGCGCAAGTGCTTCTACACCACGCCGATCAAGGCGTTGTCCAACCAGAAGTACCACGACCTGGTCGCCCGGTACGGCGCCGAGCAGGTCGGCCTGCTGACCGGCGACAACGCGATCAACGGCGACGCGCCGGTGGTGGTGATGACCACCGAGGTGCTGCGCAACATGCTCTACGCGGGTTCCAGCACTCTGCAGGGCCTCGCGTACGTGGTGATGGACGAGGTGCACTACCTGGCCGACCGGTTCCGCGGCGGGGTGTGGGAAGAAGTGATCATCCACCTGCCCGCCTCGGTCACCCTGGTCTCGTTGTCGGCGACCGTCTCCAACGCCGAGGAGTTCGCCGACTGGCTGGTCACCGTGCGCGGCGAGACCGCCGTGGTGGTCAGCGAGCACCGGCCGGTGCCGTTGTGGCAGCACATGCTGGTCGGCAAGCGGATGTTCGACCTGTTCCACGACGCCGACGCCGCCCGCAAGCACGACGTGCACCCGGAGTTGCTGCGCTACACCCGGGACACCGTGCGTCGCCTGGAGTTGGGGGAGGGGCGCAGCGCGGGCCCCGGCGCCGGCCGGCGTGGCCCGCGCTGGCGTGGCCCGATGCGCCCGGACATCGTCGACCGACTGGACCGGGAGGGTCTGCTACCGGCGATCCTGTTCATCTTCAGCCGGGCCGGGTGCGCCGCCGCCGTGCAGCAGTGTCTCGCCGCCGGGCTGCGGCTCACCTCGGCGGAGGAGCGGGCCGAGATCCGCCGGGTCGTCGAGTCCCGGGTCACCGCCATTCCCGGCGAGGACCTGTCGGTCCTGGGCTACTGGGAGTGGCTGGACGGCCTGGAACGCGGCCTGGCCGCCCACCACGCGGGCATGCTGCCGGTGTTCAAGGAGATCGTCGAGGAGTTGTTCGTTCGCGGCCTGGTCAAGGCGGTCTTCGCCACCGAGACCCTGGCGTTGGGCATCAACATGCCGGCCCGCTGCGTGGTCCTGGAACGGCTGGTCAAGTACAACGGCGAGGCGCACGTCGACCTGACCCCGGGGGAGTACACGCAGCTCACCGGCCGCGCCGGCCGCCGTGGCATCGACGTGGAGGGGCACGCCGTGGTGGTGTGGTCCCCGGAGACGGACCCACGGCACGTGGCGGGGCTCGCGTCCACCCGCACCTACCCGCTGCGCTCCAGCTTCCGGCCGTCGTACAACATGGCCGTTAACCTGGTCGGCACGGTCGGCGCGGAGCCGGCCCGGGCCCTGCTGGAGTCGTCGTTCGCCCAGTTCCAGGCGGACCGGTCGGTGGTCGGCCTGGCCCGGCAGGTGCAGCGCAACACCGAGACCATCGAGGCGTACGGCGCGGAGGCCGCCTGCCACCACGGCGACTTCGACGAGTACTTCGCGCTGCGGGTGGCGATCGCCGACCGGGAGAAGGCGATCGCCCGGCAGGGGCAGACCCAGCGCAAGGCCGCCGCGGTGGCCTCGTTGGAGCGGCTGCGGGTCGGCGACGTGATCCGGGTGCCGTCGGGCCGACGGGCCGGGTTGGCCGTGGTGCTGGACCCGGCGACCGGCGGGTTCGGTGAGCCCCGGCCACTGGTGCTCACCCAGGACCGGTGGGCCGGGCGGGTGAGCCCCGGCGACTTCACCACCCCGGCCGAGGTGCTGGCCCGGATCCGGGTGCCCAAGCACTTCAACCACCGGTCGCCGGGCGCTCGACGGGATCTGGCCGCCGAGGTCAGCGGCACCGGCCTGGACCGGCACGGTGGCCGACGCGGGGGCCGCTCCCGCCAGGTGAGCGGCGAGGACCACCGGATCACCCAGCTCCGCACCGAGCTGCGCCACCACCCCTGCCACGCCTGCCCCGAGCGGGAGGAACACGCCCGCTGGGCGGAGCGGCGTCGGCGGCTGGAGCGCGACACCGAGGAGCTGCGCGAGCGGGTGTCCGGGCGTACCGGCTCCCTCGCTCGGACGTTCGACCGGATCGTGGCGTTGCTGACCGAGCGTGGTTACCTCGCCCGCGACGGCGCGGTCACCGACGCCGGTCGGATGCTGGGCCGGATCTGGACCGAGGCGGACCTGCTGGTCGCCGAGTGCCTGCGCCGGGGGGTGTGGAACGGGCTGTCCCCGGCGGAACTGGCCGCCGCGGTGTCCGTGGTGGTGTTCGAGGCGCGTCGTGATGTCGACGAGCGGGCGTCGCTGCCACGCGGGCCGGTCGCCGACGCGGTGGACGAGACGCTGAAGCTGTGGGGGGAGATCGAGGCCGACGAGGCGGCGCGGGGGCTGACCGCGACCCGGGAGCCGGATCTCGGTTTCGCCTGGCCCGTCTACCGGTGGGCCCGGGGCGAGGCGCTGGCCAAGGTGCTCGGCAGCGGGCACGAGATCGATGGTGAGATGCCAGCTGGTGACTTCGTCCGGTGGGCCCGACAGGTCGTCGACCTGCTCGGTCAGATTGCTGACTCCGGTGGTGCCGCAGCGGAGCTGCGGTCTACCGCTCGACAAGCCATAGCGGCCGTCAATCGAGGCGTTCTCGCGTACCACACGTCCGCCTGACCATTACGTTCGGTGATTGTCGGCGGCTGAATCGACGCAGCGCACGGTCACCGCAACAGCACCCCGCGAATGGCCGAGGGGTGCTGTTGCGCCTGGTCACAGCACCCCTGATCATTGCCGAGGCGTCTTGTTGACGCGTCGGTAACGAATGGGGAGAAGGCCGCCGTGGCGGAGATCAATCACTTTGAGTACGGGTGGATCACGCCCGCGCTGAGCTACGCGCTGTCCGTGTTCGGTTCGATCCTCGGTCTGGTCTGCGCCGGGCGCATCCGCGCGGCCCGGACGAGCGGTCAGCGGGCGTGGTGGGGTCTGCTGTCGGCTTGGGCGCTGGGCGGCACCGCCATCTGGGCGATGCACTTCATGGCCATGCTCGGCTTCGCCGTCGAGAACACCCGGATCCGCTACGACGTGCCGTTGACCGCGGCCAGCACGGCCATCGCCGTGGTGGCGGTCGGTATCGGCCTGGCCATCGTGGGCACCGGGCGGCTGAATCCGGTACGACTGATCGCTGGCGGCATCCTCACCGGTGCCGGGGTGGCCTCCATGCACTACACCGGAATGGCCGCCATGCGCCTCAACGGCAGCCTCGGCTACGACACCGACCGTGTCGTGCTCTCCGTGGTCATCGCCGTGGTGGCGTCCACAGTCGCTCTGTGGCTCGCGATGACCGTCCGGCGTGGGGTGGCGATCTTCGCCTCTGCGCTGGTCATGGGGATCGCCGTCAACGGGATGCACTTCACCGGCATGAGCGCCCTGTCGGTGCACCGCCACGAAGGCACGGGTGAGGTGACCGGTGCGGGGGTGAGCACCCTGCTGGTGCCGATCGTGCTGGCGGTGGTCTTCGGGGTGGTCGGACTGCTCTACGCGCTGCTCGCCGCCCCGACCGACGACGATCGGGCCGCCGCCGCGTACCTGGATGGTCGCCGGCTCTCGGAGCCGGCACCCCCGACGCCCACCGCCGCTCCCGACCCGGTCGGGTTGCGCGCCCGCTCCACCCTCGGCCAGCCGGGAACCCCGTTCCCGTCCCGCCGGGACACGCCGCCGCGCTGACGACGTGCGGTCGGCCCCGCCTCACGCCGCCGGCGCGGAGCGGATCAGGCTGGCCGGCGGTCGGGGCGGCTGCGGCCGATGGTGAGGGTGGCCAGCAGCCCGGGGTGGTCGGTCGCGCCGTGCATGGGCACCACGGTGCGGCAGCAGAGCGTGACGTCGGTGGTCGCCGTGATGTGCTGCAGTCGGCCGTCGTCGATCCGCTGATGGCCCGGCGGCGTGCAGGACCGCACGTCGGGGTCGTGCCCGGCGCGCAGGTTGAGGTCGCCGCCCAGCACTGTGGGCTCGTACCCGGCGTCGCGGCTGATCGACGGCAGGATGGTGTCGAGCAGGTGGTCGCACTGGGTGAGCGCGACGCGGTAGCCGGTGGCCGACAGGTGTGTGGTGCAGGCGAGCAGGGCGCCGTCGACGTCGACGCAGAGCCAGGCTCGTTCCTCGGGGTCCGCGAGGTCCTGGGTGGGGTGGGTCCCGGCGTACACGGTGTGCGGGGCGGCTGGCGTCCGCACGTGGGTCAGCAGCCCGATGCCGAAGCGTTGGCCGTTGCGACAGCGGGTGTCGTCGCCACTCGGGCGGTCGCCGGCGGCCTGGAACGCGGCCACCACGGTCCGGCCAGGGTGGATGGTCTGGAACACGTCGTGCAGGGCGGACAGGTCGCCCGCGCAGATCTCGTTGAGGGTGACCAGGTCGGGTGCCTCAGCGGTGATCACCTCGGCGGCCCTGGCCATCGCTCGGCCGGTGTAGCAGCCGGCGCGGCCACTGTTGCAGAGGTTCAGCTGGAGCATCCGCAGAACCGTGGGCTGCGGGGCGTGCGCGGCGTCGGCGATGACGGTCGGTGGCACTGTCGGCCGCGTGGCCGGCAGTGCGGCAGCGGCGAGGAGGCAGCCCACCGCCAGGGTGCGGCGCAGGAACCGGTACGAACGGGCGGCCACACTGACTCCGGGGTGCACGAGGCGACGGTCATCGCCGAGGTGCCAGTGATCCTACTGGCGGCCGACCGGCGAACGGGATCCAGAGCAGTGGGCTGAGGGGGCACCCGCGCGGCGGGTACCCCCTCGGGTCGGTCAGTGGGCGCGGACCGCGACGGCGGTGTACGGCGTGGTGGGGGTCGGCGGTGTGGTGAACCGGGCGTTGGGCAGGTAGAGCCGGCCCAGCGCCTTGGCGACGGTGGTGGGCACGTCGAAGTTCGGGTCGGTGATGGTGCTGGTGAGCGTGCCGGCGGTGCCGGCGTGGTTCAGCCGGACCACCGCGATCTGGTTGAGGCGGTTCTGCACGACGTAGAGGGTGCGGCCGAGCAGCAGCAGTCCATCGCCGTTGGTGAAGGTGTGGCCCGGTACGTCCACGACTGTGCTCGCGCCGGTCGCCGGGTCGACCCGGTACAGCGTGCCGGTGGTCGACTGGACGACGACAAGCGCCCGGCCGTCCGGTGTGGTGGCGATGCCGTTGAGGTTCACCCCGGTGCCGACCTGCTCGTACGCGCCGGTGAGCGTGATCGTGGTGAAGGCGTCGGCGGGCGGCAGCGCCCCACCGCGACCGAGCGGCAGCCGGTAGAGCACCGGCCGGTTCGAGTCTGTGAAGTACGCGGCGTCGCGGGTCAGCACGACGTCGTTGACGAACGTCGGGGCGGTGGCGAACTGGTAGCGGGCCAGAACATCGCCGGTGCGGGTGTCGAGCACGCGAGCGTCGCCAGCCGTGCCACCGGCGACAAACAGCCGGCCGCGTGGGTCGACCTTGAGGCCGAGCGACGGCGTGCCGGTGGCCGCGCCGATCGTCGTACCCCGGCCGGTGACCAGGTCGACGCGCTGGATGGCACCGGTCGCGCGGGAGCCGAAGTACGCGTACCGGCCGGCGGTGGCGATGCCCTCGGGCTGGAAGCCGTCGGGAAGGGCGAGGACGGCCGGCGGCCGGTTCGCGGGGTGCGCCTGTGCCTGCGCCGGCGCGACGACGGCGGTGGCCAGCAGGGCGGCGGTCAACGCGCCGCCGAGCGTGGTGCGGAGGGGGCGGTTCACTGTGCTCCTTCCGGGCGGAAAGCGGCACGAGCCGACACGTCCGCCACGTCTACTGGGGCCAGGACCCTCCCCACTGTACGACCGCTGGCGGTCGTGCGCCCGGCGTCACCGGCGCGGCCCTCGGGTGACCGCGCCGGTGAGCCCGTCGAGCGGGGCGGCTGTCAGGCGTTGCGGACCAGCCTCCACCGGTTGTCGGCGCTGCCGTTGTCGGAGTCCTGCACGGCCTGCGCCCCCATGGCGGTCGACCCGTTCAGGATCCCGAGCAGCTTGTTGCTGTTGACGTTGCGGATCTTGTAGGTGCCGTCGCCGTTGTCGACGAGGATCCACCGGTGATCGGCGGTGCCGTTGTCGGCCCACTGCAGGACGCGAGCGTTGTCGGCGGTGGACATGTTCTCCACACCCAGCACCTTGCCGCTGTTGACGTTGCGGAACCGGACCGCGTTGCCGTCGGTCACGACCACCCAGTTGTGGTCGGCGGTGCCGCTGTCGCTCCACTGCACGGCCAGCCCACCGTCGGCGGTGGACATGTTCTGCACGCCGAGGACCAGGCCGGTGCCGACGTTGACCAGGCGGTAGCTGCCGCTGGGGTTGCCGCCTCCGCTGGTGTTCCAGTAGACCGTGTAGTTGAAGCCGTGGGCGTCGTAGAAGGGGCCGAGGTTCACAGTGGACCCGTTGGCGCTGGCGGTGAACGCGAGCGAGCTGGTGCTGGTTCGCGCGATCGAGGAAACGGTGACTGACGGCAGGGCGCTGAGCGTGGTGTTGCCGTAGTTGCCGGCCAGCACCGTCGGGCCGTACGTGACGGCGGCGACCGAGGCGTTGTCGTTGGCGGCCCGCATGACGACCTGCATCGGCAGCCGCACGGTGATGGTGTCGCCGGCGGCCCAGGTGCGGGTGACAGTGGCGTAGCTGCCCGGTGTGGTGGCGACATTCTGCGCCGTGCCGTTGACGGCGATCGTCGCGCCGGTGGTCCAGGACGGGATCCGCACCCGGATGCTCCACGAGCCGCTCATCGACCCGGACAGGGTCAGGGTGCTGGTGTCGCTGACCGGGTAGCTGGTGCTCTGGGTGACGGTGATGCCGCGCTGCGTCCAGTTCAGCACCGACGGCGTGAACAGGTTCACGCTCAGCGTCGTGCCGTTGTAGAAGTAGATGGAGTCCATCAACCTGGTGTTGATCTCCAGGCCGGTGCCCTGGCAGCACCAGAAGGAGTTGTAGTCGGTGCTCCAGGTGCCGCCGCCCCACGCCGGGCCCACGCCACGACGTCCACCCGGCCGCAGCGGGGTGAAGTAGGTGATGTGGCCGTGGCTGTCGGCCGGGTTCTGCCCGCCGATCAGGTGGTTGATCAGGGCGCGCTCGTAGAAGTCGAAGTAGTCGGTCCGGTTCGGGTCGAGCAGCCACAGCTCCCGGGTCAGTTTGAGCATGTTGTACGTGTTGCACTGCTCGCAGGTGTCGTTGCTGAGGTAGCCGGCGATCGCGTTCGGCGCCCGGAAGTGCTCCGCCTGGCTGTTGCCGCCGATGACGTAGGAGTGCGCGCCGACGGTGATGTTCCACGCGTTGCTGGCGATGTCCCGGTAACGGGTGGTCCCGGTCGCCTTGAACTCCCGGGCCGCGCCGATCCACTTGGGCACCTGGGTGTTGGCGTGCAGGCCGTTGAGCTGGTCCTGGTTGGCGGCCAGCGGGTTGAACACCGCGGCGTGGTCGAACCGCTGGGCGGTGGTGAGCCAGCGGGAGTCGCCGGTCTGCTGGTAGATGTCGGTGAGCACGTCGTTCATGCCACCGAACTCGGTGCCCAGCATCGACTGCATCTGGCTGGCGCTCAGCCGGCTCGTCCGGGCGTCGACCCAGCCGGCGAGGGCCAGCAGGACCGTGCGGGCCTGGGTGTTTCCGGTGTAGCGCCAGACGTCGAGCAGCCCGGCGAGGGTCTTGTGGATGCAGTAGTAGGGCACGTTGCCGTTGGACAACGTGCGTGCCTCGAGGGCCGTGAAGTCGGACTCCGGGAAGCCGGAGAGGTAACCCGCGCCGAACCCGGCGGCGGAGTTGTTGGCCTGACACTTGGCCAACTCGGCCACCATGTAGGTGGCCTTGTCCCGGCAGGTGGTGTCGCCCAGCACCGCGTACGCGTACGCCCAGGCGGTCAGGAAGTGCCCCTGCATGTGGGTCCGGAACGGGAAGTTCGGCGCGTCCCAGCCGCCGTTGGTGGCGGCGCCGTTTGTGGACAGCCGGTGGTTGGCGCGGAAGTTGTAGAGCATCCGGTCGACGTCGACGAACCGCAGATAGTTGAGCGTCCGGGTCTGGTTGTCCATCAGACGGCCGGCGGTGAGTCGTACCTGACCGGGGTCGAAGGCGTACGCCGAGACGCCGATGTCGGAACGGACCGGGGGCACGACGGCGGCGGACGCGCTTCCGGGGGAGACGGCGGCGCCGGTCGCGGAGACCACCACTGTGGCTCCGGCGGCCTGGAGCAGGTGGCGGCGGCTGAGGGGCGGGGGTGGCATGGGGAACCTCCAAGGGGCCGGGTTTCCGGGGCCGCCATCGACGGCGGTGGGTCGTCGGCGGAACACTGCCGACGCCGGGGGGTGCGGTGTGGGTGGGTGGGACGCGTTCGCCGTGTGCGCCGGGTGCCCACCCCTGCGCTTATCGCGGCACATCGATGTGATCGCTAACATAGTTGGTCGTTAACACGCCCGCAACCCTCGGGGTGCCTCGCCGACCCATTCCCGTGACGCCCGACCGCAGGGGTGCCCGGCCCGATGGCAGCAATGGTCCGAAACGGACATCCCTCGACTCCCGATCACCGGAGCGTGACCGGGTGTGAGGGAGGCCGACGGCTTCCCGTCCGTTGACGCCCGCCCGGTCGCTCAGTACGGTGCATCGTAAATCTTCGATGTCAACGTCGATACATCAATGCTGCGATGTGGTTACGACGGTCATCCCACGCCTCACAAAAACCCAGGTCAGATGAGAGAGGGGACACTCGGAAATAGCTGTTAGCGCTAACACGGCCGCCGGTCGTGCTGCCTGGCGTGCGAACGGCAACGCCCGTTCGAGCGGCCGCCAGCGCAGCGGTGGCTCGCCAGTCAGACATCGCGTACCGCGCACTCTCTGTGGGAGTAATCGTGAAAGTGAAAGATCGAACCACAACCCGGGCCACCCGCCGGGCCAGGCGCGCCATTGCCTGGCTGGCGAGCATGGCCTGTGTCCTCGCCCTGATCCCGGCCACGGCCAGGGCCGACAACCCCATCGTGCAGAACATCTACACCGCCGACCCGGCGCCGTTGGTGCACAACGGCCGGGTCTACCTCTACACCGGACATGACGAGGACGGATCCACCTACTTCACCATGCGCGAGTGGCGGGTGTACTCGTCCGCGGACATGGTGAACTGGACCGACCACGGCTCCCCGATGAGTCTGGCGACCTTCGCCTGGGCGGACGCCAACGCGTGGGCCGGGCAGGTCATCGCGCGTAACGGGAAGTTCTACTGGTACGTCCCGGTACGCCAGCGCTCGAACGGGCAGATGGTCATCGGCGTCGGGGTGGCGGACAGCCCCACCGGGCCGTTCCGCGACGCGCTCGGTCGACCACTTGTCGGCAACAACGAGATCGATCCGACCGTTTTCATCGACGACGACGGGCAGGCGTATCTGTACTGGGGTAACCCGGGTCTGTGGTACGTGAAGTTGAACCCGGACATGATTTCGTTCTCCGGCAGCGCGACGCGCATTCCGCTCACGACGGCGGGGTTCGGTACCCGCAGCGGTAATGCGAGTCGGCCGACCCTCTACGAGGAGGGGCCGTGGGTTTTCAAGCGCAACGGGTTGTATTACAACGTCTTCGCGGCCGAGTGTTGCTCCGAGTTCATCGCGTATTCCACCGCGACCGGGCCGACGGGACCGTGGACGTATCGGGGAACGATCATGCCGCGGCAGGGCGCCAGTTTCACCAATCACGCGGGTGTGATCGATTTCCAGGGTGGTTCGTATTTCTTCTATCACAACGGGGCGCTGCCCGGCGGCAGTGGATACACCCGGTCGGTCGCTGTGGAGAAGTTCAGTTACAACAGCAACGGCACGATTCCGACGATCACCATGACGAACACCGGCGCCCCGCAGGTGGGCACCTTGAACCCGTACGTGCGGCAGGAGGCCGAGACGATCGCCTGGGGCTCCGGGATCGAGACCGAGGTGTCCAGCGAGGGCGGGATGAACGTCGGCTGGATCGAGAACGGCGACTACATCAAGGTCAAGGGCGTCGCGTTCGGCGCGGGCGCGACCTCGTTCAACGCCCGGGTCGCGTCGGCCACCAGCGGCGGCCGGATCGAGGTACGCCTCGACAGCGCCAGCGGCCCGGTGGTGGGCACCTGCACCGTGGGTGGCACCGGCGGGTGGCAGACCTGGACCACCACCACGTGCGGGGTGAGCGGAGCCACCGGCACCCGTGACCTTTACCTGCGCTTCGCCGGCGGCAGCGGCAACCTCCTCAACCTCAACTGGTGGCAGTTCAGCGGCAACACCGGCGGTGGTGGCACAGTGCTCACCAACGGCGACGTCGAGAACGGCACGACCGGCTGGGGTCTGCACGGCAGCGGAACGCTCTCCAGGAACACCGCCGTCGCACACGGCGGCAGCGGGTCGCTGTCGATCACCGGCCGGACCGGAGCGTGGAACGGCCCCGGCCAGGACGTGACCTCGAAGCTCACCAACGGCAAGAGCTACACCACGAACGTCTGGGTGCGGTCGCAGAGCGGTACGCCGTCGGCGAAGGCGACCCTGTCGTTGACCGCCAACGGCACGACGAACTACCTCCAGCTGACCCCGGCGGTGGGGGTGAACGTCAACGGCTGGACCCTGCTCACCGGCACCACGACCGTGTCGTGGAGCGGCACGCTGTCCAGCGCGACGTTCTATGTCGAGACCGCGGAGGGCACCGACAGCTTCCTCGTCGACGACGCCTCGTTCCAGTGAACGTGTGCTGCCGGAGCCCGCGCTCGGCGCGGCTCCGGCAGCACGGCTACCCGCCCCGCCACTGCGACGGAGCGACAGGTGCTCGGCGCCGTTGGTTACGACTTGACGAACGGCATGTTATCGCTCACAGTCGATGGTTGAGGGTGGCCGCACCTGTGGTTCACCGGGCGAACCTGCTGTGGCCCCTCGGATGCCGACGTCCGCCCAGGGCATGCCGGACGTCGGATCAGGACTTCCCCGCACCGCTGCCGCGACGGCGACCATTGCTGACGTCTCCGATGTCGCAGGAGCAGATTCGGGCGTGCGTCTCCATCGCTGCACCACCACAGAGAAGGAATCCGCATGAATCACAGAAGAGCCCTGCGAGCGGCGGTGACCATCGCAGTCACCGGCGCTCTCGCCGCCGCTATGACGGTGACGCTGACTTCCACGGCCAGCGCCGGCACGACCCTCCGGGCCTCGGCGGCCGAGAAGGGCCGTTACTTCGGTGCGGCCGTCGCGACGGGCAAGCTCTCCACCAGCGCGTACACGACCATTCTGAACCGTGAGTTCAACAGTGTCGTGGCTGAGAACGAGATGAAGTGGGA